>DASUFI010000050.1:0-22861 GCA_036274635.1 Planctomycetota bacterium | reverse complement strand
CAGCGAGTCGAGGCCGCGCTGCAGGTCGGCGGAGCTGGCGCGCAGGCTGTCCACGTCGCCGCGCTGGAAGGTGAGCTTGCGGTCGAGCTCGTCGCTCGAGGTGCGCAGCGCGGCCAGGTCGGCCTGCAGCACCGCCAGAGCGTGGTTCTCGCTGCCGGCGGCCAGCTCGTCGCGCGCCGCGCCGTCGCCCGGCCCCACCAGGCCCGGCGGCAGGTCCCGCCACGCGGTGTAGGCCAGCAGTCCGAGGAGCAGCGTCACCACGATCGGCCCCGCGCCGCGGTGCACGGCCTGTGCCGGCGGCCCCGACGCGGGCACCCCGCCGGGCGGGATGCAGTTGCGGCAGAAGAGCTTGCCCTTGACCGTGGTGACCTGGCCGGCCTGGATGTCGGTGAGCGGGATGCTCTCGTTGCAGCCGTCGCAGAAGTAGATCTTCATGGCGTGCCTGCCGGGGTCGGCGGTGGCTTGCGGGGTTTCCACGATCGGCCCTAGAATCATCTCCGTTGCGGCGGCGCCCTGCGGTCCGGCCAGCGGCGACCCGGTGGCCAGCCACTCTAGCGCGGCTATGGGGCTGAATCACCGGTTCGTGGCCGTGGTCCGCCTGACGCTCCCCGCGACCCCCTTCATGACGTCGAACCCTCCTGCACCCTCCCAGCGTCCGCCCCCCACGGGCCTGCTCGCGCGGCGCCTGCAGCACGCGGCGCTGGCCTTCGAGACCGGCGTGCTCGAGCAGGTGCTGGCGCGCGAGCCGGACAACGTGGAGGTGCTGGCGGCACTCGCCGAGGCCTGCACCCGCCTGCGCCGCTATCGCCGCGGTCTCGAGCTGGACCGCCTCCTCGTGCAGCGCGACCCGGAC
This sequence comes from Planctomycetota bacterium, assembly GCA_036274635.1. Classification (GTDB taxonomy): domain Bacteria; phylum Planctomycetota; class B15-G4; order B15-G4; family B15-G4; genus DASUFI01. Next base: position 22,008 of record DASUFI010000050.1, on the reverse strand, counting down.
GAGCCGCTGTTCCGCTACAACCTCGCCTGCAGCCTGGCGCTGACGGGCGAGCTGGACGCCGCCTGCGCCGAGCTGCTGGGTGCCATCGACCGCGGCTACCGCGACTTCGCGCACATGGAGCGCGACCCCGACCTGCGCCGCCTGCGCCGCGACCCCTGCTGGCAGCGCGTGCGCGACCGCGTCGCCCGCCTCGGCCCCGCTGGGACTGGTTCGGGCTCCTAGGAGCCCGTTGGAGAAGTGCTTCGATGCCGGCAGCGAGAGATTTCGCGTCGGATCGAGGCGCGCGACCGGAGTCGGCCTGCAGGGCCGACGAGGATCGCGGAACGACGAGCCGGCGCGAAAGATCCGCTGTCCGGCACGAATGACTTCTCCATCGGGCTCCTAAGTGCGGAGCGTGAGCGCCAGGGCCAGCAGCGCCAGCAGCGGCGCCAGCCAGGCCAGCGTGACGAAGGCCGTGGCGACGCCCGCGGGCTCGGGCAGCGGCGGCGGAACGCGCGGCACCGGAGGCCAGGCGTCGGGCCGCTCGGCAGCGCAGGCCGGACAGAACTGCAGCTGCACGTCCATGAGCTGGCCGCACGACGCGCAGGGGACCGTGTTGCGCGGCGGCTCGGGAGACGCGGGCTCGTGATGGCCGCAGGCCGGGCAGGTGCGCTCGTCGTAGTCCACCACCGCGCCGCACTGCAGGCAGAAGCGCACGCGCTCGCCGGGAGCCGAGGGGTGGTCAGCGCGCTTCATCGCGACCGAGCCTAGCGCGTCGCGCGCCGGTGTAACAGCACGCGGCGGGCCATGGCCAAGCCGTGCAGACGTTGGTATCACATCCCGCAGGCCTGGGCGCGCGCCGCGCGACCGGCCGACCCCGGGAACGGCGGCCTGCATGAACAAGACGGGACTGGTCGAGGTCGTCGCGCGCTTCATGGGCGCGGGCACCAGCAAGGCCCAGGCCGAGCGCGCGGTCAACGCCGTGCTGCAGGGCATGTCCGCCGGGCTGCGCAAGGAGCGCAGCATCTCGCTCTCGGGCTTCGGCACCTTCGAGGTGCGCGCCCGCAAGGGCCGCCTGCTCCGCAACCCCCGCACCGGCGCGCCGATGAAGGTGCGGCCCGGCAAGCGCGTGGCCTTCAAGGCCGGCAAGACGCTCAAGGGGCTGCTGTAGCAGCAGCAGCCCGTTCCTCGCGCGCGATGCGGCCGCTGCCCAGCACCATGTCACCCTCGTAGAAGACGGCGTACTGCCCGGGCGTCACGCTGAGGCTCGGCTGCCGGAAGGCCACGCGCACGGCGCCATCGGCCAGCTCGACCAGCTCGGCCGGCTCGGGCACGTGGCGATGGCGCAGCTGCACCAGCGCCTGCCGCGGTCGCGGCGCATCCACCTGCCAGCCGACCTGGCGCACGAGGCAGGCGCCGCGCGCGAGGTCGGCCCGGCGACCCACGCGCACGTCGCCGCTGCGCGGGTCGATGTCCGTCACGTAGGCCGGCTCGCCCAGCGCGGCGCCGAGGCCGCGGCGCTGGCCCACCGTGAAGGCGGCCACGCCGGCGTGGCGCCCGACCTCGCGGCCCTGTCGGTCGAGCAGCGCGCCGGGCTTGCCGAGCCCGGGGAGCCGCTCCGTCACCACGGCGCGGTAGTCGCCGCCCGGCACGAAGCAGATGTCGGCCGAGTCCGGCTTGTCGGCCACCGGCAGCCCCAGCTCGCGCGCCGTCGCGCGCACCCGAGGCTTGGTCAACTCACCCAGCGGGAAGATCGCGCGCGCCCGCTGCGCCGAGGTCAGGCCGCCCAGCAGGTAGCTCTGGTCCTTGTCGGCGTCGGCCGCGCGGCGCAGCCGGCCGCCCGTGACACGCGCGTAGTGGCCGGTGGCCACGGCCGCGCACCCGAGGTCGTCGGCCAGCGCCAGCAGCTCGCCGAACTTCAGCTCGTTGTTGCACACGACGCACGGGTTCGGCGTCAGGCCGGCGGCGTAGTCGCGGGCGAAGGCGTCCATGAGGCGCGCGAAGGGCCGCTGCAGGTCGTGAACGTAGAACGGGGCGCCGAGGCGGTCGGCCACGGCCCGCGCGTCGCGCGCGTCGGAGAGCGAGCAGCACGAGCGCCGCGCGGCCGAGCCGCTGACGCCGTTGCGCATGAAGACGCCCACGACCGGCCGTCCCGCGCCCACCAGCAGCGCGGCGGCGACGGCGCTGTCGACGCCGCCGGAAAGAGCCACGAGAACGCGCGCTCCAGGATCCATGTCGCCCGATCCTAACGCCGGAGCGGGGCGATCCGCCGCCCGGCACCGACGCCAGGTCCCGACGCGCCGGCGTCCAGGAGTTCATCACTGAGTCATTCCTGCACGCCGACGCGGGGTGCTCGGCGGTGCCGCTTCCCGATGCCGCCCGCGGCGCCCCGCGTTGTTCGCGGGTGCTGCGCCCGCGTAGGATGAGGCCTCCCCTCACGAGGACGCTTCGCCCGATGCCCTTGCTTCTCCAGGACGCCCCCGCGCCGACCAGCTCCTTCAGCCCGATGATCATGATGCTGGTCGTGCTGGCCATCTTCTGGTTCGTGGCCATCTGGCCCGAGCGCAAGGCCAAGAAGAAGAAGGAAGCCATGCTCACGGCCCTCAAGAAGAACGACAAGATCCTGCTCACCAGCGGGATGTACGCCACGGTGGCCGCGATCAACGAGGACGAGCTGACCGTGCGCTTCGACGACGGCAACACGCGCGTGCGCGTGCTGCGCTCGGCCATCGCCCAGGTGGTGACGGCGCAGGGCGACGACGCCGGCGGGGAGCCGGGCAAGTCCTGATGTCGGCCGGCGCCCACGCCCGCGGCCGCGTCGCGGAGGCGGCCGCGCGCGATGCCCTGGCCTGCGCCGGCTTCACCGTCATCGAGAGCAACTTCCGCGTGCGCGGCAGCGAGCTGGACGTCGTGTGCCGCGACGACACGGGCCTGGCCTTCGTGGAGGTGCGCTCGCGGCAGGCCGGCGAGGTGGAGCCCTCGTCCACCATCACGCGCCTCAAGTTCCACGCCCTGCTGCGGGGCGCGCGCGCCTGGCTGGCGCGGCACGACCGCGCGGCCGCGGCCTGGCGCTTCCTGGTCGTGTCCGTCACGCTCGACGCCGCCGGCCGCCCCACCGGCACCGAGATCATCGAGGACCCCTTCGCCCACCTGCCGGAGTTCCACCGTGGCGACCGCTGACCGGCCCGCCGTGCTCTCCGTCCTGCTGCTGCTGGCCGCCGCCTGCAGCAGCGCGCCCGAGCCCGTGCAGGCTGCCGTGGCGGCGCCCAAGCCGGCGCCCCAGGCTCTCGCCGCGCCGCAGGCGGCCGCAGCCCCGCAGGCCGCCGTCGCGCCGCAGGCCGTCGCGCCACAGGCAACTCACGCGCCGCAGCCGCCGCAGTCGCCCGCGGCCGGCCATCACGCCACGGCCGCGGACGTCTACGACGAGCCCGAGGGCGACCTGCGTGACGAGTGCGCGCGCCGCCGCCGCGACCTGGCCGGCAAGCTCGGCGGCCCGTGCGTGGTGTGGGTCGAGACGCCGTCGGGCCCCGAGCTCGAGCGCTTCTTCCAGGAGGACAACTTCTACTACCTCACGGGGGTGGAGCTGCCCGACATCGCCATGGCGCTGCGGGTGGACGACCAGGGCCAGCTGCAGGACGAGGTGCTGTTCCTGCCGCCGCACGACGCCAACTTCGAGGTGTGGAACGGCGCGCGCCTCGCGCCGGGCCAGGAGGCCGAGGCCGCCACGGGCTTCAAGCGCACGCTGCCGCTGGAGGAGCGCGACGCACTGCTGGCGGAGTGGGCTCCCACCACGGTGCACGCGCTGGGTCCGCCCGAGCAGGTGCACCTGCCCGCGAGTGCGGCGCTGGTCACCAACGTGCTGGGGGCGCGCCTCGCCGACCTGCGGCTGGTGAAGTCGGCCTACGAGATCGGCTGCCTCACCGCCGCCATCAACATCACCTGCGCGGCGCTGCGCGAGGCCATGACCGCCGTGCGCCCCGGCGCCTTCGAGTACGAGCCGCAGGGCGCGCTCGAGGGCACCTTCCTGCGCCTCGGCGCCGAGCGGCCGGGCTTCGCGTCCATCTTCGGCAGCGGCCCCAACAGCGTGACGCTGCACTACTCGGCCAACCGCCGGCAGATGCAGGACGGCGAGCTGCTCGTGATGGACGTGGGCGCCAAGTACCGCTACTACTGCGCCGACGTCACGCGCACGGTGCCCGTGAACGGCAAGTTCACGCCGCGCCAGCGGCAGGTCTACGAGCTGGTGCTCAAGGCGCAGACGGAGGCCTTCAACGCGGCCAAGCCGGGCGTCACCATGCGCGACCTCGACGCGCTGGCGCGCAGGATCATCGCCGAGGGCGGCTTCAGCGACGACGCGGCCGCAGCCCACGGCGTGCACGTGGATCCCGAGCGGCCCAACCGGGCCTACTTCCCGCATGGGCTCGGCCACTGGATCGGCCTGGACGTGCACGACGTCGGCGGGCGCGTGCCCATCGAGCCGGGCATGTGCTTCACCATCGAGCCGGGCATCTACATCGCCGAGGAGAAGCTGGGCGTGCGCATCGAGGACGACTTCCTCATGACGTCGACGGGAGCCATCAAGCTGTCGGCCAGCGTGCCCAGCGACCCGGACGACATCGAGGCCCTGCTTCGGCGCTGACGGACGGTGGCCAGGGCACGCAGCTCGATCGCGCCCTTCGTCGTCGTCGAGACGGCGCTGCTGCTCGTGCTGGTGGTGCTCGTGGCGCACATCCGCTCCTTCGCGGAGCAGGTGGTCTACGCGCGCCGGGCCGGCGTGCTGCCCGAGTTCGCGCCGGACGAGGGCTGGTACATCCTGGCGCGCTCGATGCTCGTGGTGCTGGCGCTGCAGGTCTGCTTCGCCTTCCGCGACCTGTATCGCTGGAGCGTCATCACGCGGCCGCAGCTCACCGTGGTGCGGCTGGTCGAGGCCACCGGCATGGTGCTGGTGGGCCTGCCGCTGCTGCACTACGTGCTGCGCGCGCTGGATGACAACCTCGAGCTCGCCGGCGCACTGGCGCGCCTGCAGATCCACCCCATGCTCGTGCTGGCCGCGGCGGGCGCCTGCTTCCTCGCCGCGTATGGCCTGCGCATGCGCTGGCCGCGCTGGGTGCATCGCGCCGGCCTGGGCGAGCGCCTCCTGCTGGTCGGTCGCGGGCCCGCCATGGACGTGATCGAGGAGGAGCTGCGCCGCCGTCCCGACCCGGGGCTCGACCTGGTGGGCTGGCTGGACGAGCCGCAGGGCGCGCCCCGGCAGCGGCGCCTGCTCGGGCCACCGGCGCAGGCCGTGGCGGTGGTGCGCAACGCCGGCGTGCAGCGGCTGGTCGTGGCGCCGGGCGCCGGCGTGCCCGGCGACGTGCTGCTGGCGGTGCGCCTCGAGGACGTGCGCGTGAGCGAGGCGGGCGCCTTCTTCGAGCAGCTCACGGGTCGGCTGCCGCTCGAGCGCCTGGCCGACCCGACGCTGCTGCTGGGCCAGGCCACCAGCATCGGCATGCCCTACGTCGCGGTGCGCCGCGGCCTCGACCTGCTGCTGGCCGCGCTGGGCCTGGCGCTGGCGGCGCCGCTCGGCCTGCTGGTGGCCGTGGCCATCAGGCTGGAATCCCGCGGGCCGGTGCTCTATCGCCAGGAGCGCGTGGGCCGCAACGGCCGGCCGTTCACGCTGGCCAAGTTCCGCTCGATGCGCGTGGATGCGGAGGCCGGCAGCGGGCCGGTGTGGGCGGGCGCCGACGATCCGCGCATCACGCGCGTGGGCCGCTGGCTGCGCAAGCTGCGGATCGACGAGATCCCGCAGCTCTGGTCGGTGATCCGCAACGACATGAGCCTCGTCGGCCCGCGCCCCGAGCGTCCCTACTTCGTGGCCGAGCTCGAGCGGCAGATCCCGGGCTACGGCCAGCGGCACGTGGTCAAGCCGGGCATCACGGGCTGGGCGCAGATCAACTACAGCTACGGCAACTCGACCGACGACGCCTTCATCAAGCTGCAGTACGACCTGTACTACGTGAAGAACCGCAGCCTCGCCCTGGACATCGCCATCCTGTTGCGCACCGTGAAGGTGGTCGTGCTGCAGCAGGGCGCGGTCTAGCAGGCGCCCCGCGCTAGTCGTCCATGGCCAGGGCGATGGCGCGCACCGTGGCGGCGTCCAGCAGGTGCAGCTGCTGCAGCAGCTTCCTGTGCGGGTCGAGGCCCAGCGCGCGCGGCGTGCGCGCGTCGGGCCAGTCGGCGGCGTCCAGCCGGCGCACGAACTCCTCGACCAGCTCCGCGTAGCCGGCGGCGTGCGGCTCGTCGCGGTCGGCGCCTTCCACCGGCAGGTGCGCGACGGCGTGCGCCAGCGCGAGGCGCGGCTCCTGCGCGGTGCGCAGCGCGTGGAGCTGGGCGCGCCGCTCGATCTCCGAGCGCACGTTGCCGGGCAGCAGGCCGGCCGAGACCAGCATCGCCAGCTTGCCGCCCGCGCCCGCGCCGTTGAACTCGCGGAAGTCGAGGATGTGCTGCTGCTCGTGCTGCGCGAGGGAGTCCAGCAGCAGCGCGCCGTAGCCTGGGCCGGCCTGCGCGCGCACCGCGTCGTCGATCCAGCGTGCGACGTCCAGCGGCTCGGACAGGTCCAGCCGCGCCGCGCGCCCGTCCGCGGGCAGCGCCGGCAGCGGCGGGCCCGACGGCGTGAGCCGCCGGCTGCGCTCCTCGCGGTCAACCTGGTCGAGGTCGATCCACACCAGCGGGTCGAGGCCCGCGCCGGTGATGGCCGCGCCGCGGCTCGCGACGTAGCCGGAGACGCGCGGCCGGCGCACGAGGCACTGCTCGTAGGCGCCGGCGCCGTCGGGCAGGTCGCGCGACTGGCACTCGCGCCGGTCGAACCATGCGATGTCGGAAGGCAGCATCAGGGCCTTGCCGCACAGCACGACCGCGTCGGGCAGCGAGGACAGCAGCGGGGACGGGTCGAGCATGTCGCCGAAGAAGCCGAAGTGCCGGCGCTGCAGGTCGGCCAGCGCGGGCGCGCCGGGCAGGCCGGCGGCCGCCTCGTCGAGGCGCTTCACGAAGCCTTCGAGATCGGGGCCGTCGCCGTCCTCGGCGTCGTCGTAGCTCTTGCGCGCGGCGAGGTCCCACTCGTCGGCGAGGCGCTTCTCCAGCAGCGCCGGCGAGCGCGGGCGGTCCGCGTCGGCGTCGAGGCGCAGCTCGAGCGGCACGTTGGGCGGCTCGGACGGATCGAGCTGCGCGCGCCAGCGCTCGAGCAGCGCGTCGTCCTCGGGGCCGCGCGGGTCGACGCCCTGCAGGCGCGCGACGGCGTCGTCGATGTCGCCGGCGCGGGCCGCCAGTCGTGCGGCCAGGCGGTCGCGCGCGCGGAGGAGGCGCGCGCCGCGCACCGGCGCGCTCTCCAGCGTGGCGCGCGTCTCGGCCTCGATGTCGGCGAACGGGACGGCGAGCAGGATGTCCTGCAGCAAGGCGAGGCTGGCGGGCACTGCCTGCCCGTCGCGCAGGTCCTGCAGCACGGCGCGCGACGCAGCGTCGAGCCGACCGGTGGAGGCCAGCAGGTGCGCGCGCGCCAGGCGCAGCCGCGCGCCGTCGCCGGCGAAAGCCAGCCGCTCCTCGGCCTTCTCGGCGCGGCCCTGCGCGAGCAGCACCTCCACCTCGATGGCCAGGGCCTCGAGGCCACCGGGCGCGAAGCCCTCGGCCGCGCGGGCCGCCGAGAGCGAGCGTGACGAGGTGGGCGAGCGGCGCGCCTCCTCGAGCCACAGCGCCGCGTGCGCGTCGTCCGCGCGGCGGGCGGCGCGCAGCCGCTGCAGAGCGTGCTCGTCGCTGGCCTCGAAGCGCGCCGCGAGCCAATCGCCAGCGGCCAGGCAGGCGACGTAGGCCGCCGCGCGTCCCTCGCTCGCGGCCAGCACGTCGCGCTGCGCGCGCAGCCGCAGCATGCCGTCCTCGATGGTCCGCGCGCTGGCTTCCGCCTCGGGCAGGGCCCCGCACTGCAGCTCGGCCCACACGGCGTCCACCCGCGCGTCGTCCGGAGTGGCCTGCGGCCGGGGGCCTGAGGCGCAGCCTCCCGTGCCCAACAGGGCCAGAAGCAGCAAGGTCCACCTGGCCCACGGGTTCATGCAGTCAAACCACTGTGGGACATGGTGTTATGGTGCTTCGGCCGATGTTCGTGTGCCTTGAAGGGCCTCGGAGGCCCGCTTGGGCTGATCACGAACTGCATGGGGTGTTACGCCTCAACTCGTTTTGGATGAAGGCTTTGCATCGTATGCGCCAACTCGCGCCGGGATTGGCACGGCAGTTGAGTAGAGAGTGCATGCCGAGGATTTTTCGGATGCTCAATCCTGCGGACCGCCAGGGATCGGGCCCGGGCACCGCGCAAAGGATTGAAGGGAGGAGGATAGGGTCGGCTCCGCTCAGCGGAGCCGGCCCTATCGCTTTTTCTGATCGCACCTCCGCCCCCGTGCGAGAGCATCCGACTTCATGTTGATCCTGCGGCTCGCGGCGCGCCTGGCCCTGTGGGGCCTGGCGTGGCTGCTCCTTGCGCTGGCCTGGATGAGCACGGCTTCGGCCAGTGCCTTCGACAGCCGCGTGCCCTGGGGCCTCGCGGTGTGCGGCGCGGCGTGGCTGCTGGGCACGCTGCTGACCGGCCAGCTGGCGAGCAGGCTGCCGCGGCGCTTCCGCCGCCTCGATGCGACGTGTCACGGGCTGTCCCTCGTCACCATGGCGGTGTGTGCGCAGGCACTGTCGCACGCGGGGGCGGACATGTCGATTCGCATGATGCGCGAGGAGATCCCGCCACTCTTCGCGCCGCTGTATCCGCTCGTGGCGGGCGTCGCGCCGCTGCTCTTCTCGGCCGGGCTGCAGCGCCGCTCCCCGGGACGGCTGGCGCTGCTGCTGGCCGTGTTCGTCACCTCGCTGAGCGGCTCGGTCTTCATGCTCGAGCCGGCGGCCGCGGCGGGCCTGGGGCTCGTCGCGCTGCTGCTGGTGGCCGAAGAGCGTCCCCCGCAGCGGCTGGACCCCCTGCTGGTCCCCGGCGCGCTCTTCGTCGTGCTGGCGGCGCTGGCGACTGCGCGCGGGCACAGCCTGCTCGCGGCGCTGCCGTCGCTGACGTGGATCGTCGGCCTGGCGGCGCTGGGACTGGCGGCGTCGCTGTCCGAGGGCGGCGCGCAGCTGGTGCGCGACGTCCTGGCCGCCTTCGTGCTGGCGGCGGTGGTCGTGGCCGTGAGCGGTGCGGCGCTGACCGTGTGGCTGGGGCTCAACGTGGAGTGGAAGTCCGCGCTGGCCACGCGGCTCGTGCTCTTCCGCCAGCACCCCAACTTCCTCGCTCCCTTCTTCGGCGTGAACGCGGTGCTGGCGGCGGGGCTGACGCTGCGCCGCGCGCGCTCGACGCCCGGCTGGCTGGCGGCCGCGCTGCTGCTGGCCGCCTCCACCGTGCTGACCGACTCGCGCACGGGCATCGCGGCCATGGCCGCGGGCTTCGCGCTGCTGCCGCTGGCCCACCTGCTCCGGGCGCTGACGCGCCGGCTGGGCGGGCGCCTGGTGGGCGCCGCGCTCGTGCTGCTGCCGGCTCTGATCGTCGGCAGCTGGTTGCTCGTGGGCGGCGAGAACGCCACGACGCGCGTGACCGCCGGTCTCGACCGCTTCGAGAAGTCCATGGAGTACCGTGTCGACGCGTGGCGCAACAGCGTGCAGGTCATCCGGCAGTACCCGTGGCTGGGCATCGGGCCGCACACCTTCATCGCGGTCGAGCGCTTCCGGCCGGGCAGCCGCTTCTACAACGAGCCCGAGTCGCCGCATCCGCATGACATGCTGCTCTACGTGGCGCAGGCCGCCGGCCTGCCGGCGCTGGCCGTGGTGCTGGTGTGGTGCGGCTGGCTGCTGTCCCGCGCCTGGAGCGCCTTCCGCCGCGACGCGCCGGAGCTGCCGGGCGCGCTGCCGCTCGCCATCCTCGCGGGGTCGGTGACGGCGCTGCTCGCCAGCCTCTTCGACCTCGGGCTGTCGCTGGAGAGCGTGGTGCCTGCGCCGCTCTTCGTGCTGACGGGCCTGCTGGCCGTGCGCGCCAAGGGCCCGGCGCGCGCGGCCGCGCCGGAGTCCCCGCAGCGCCCCATCGTCGCCATCGCCTGGGGCCTCGCGCTGGCCGCGCTGGTCGTGCGCTTCACGGCGCAGCCGCTGCGGGCCGAGACGCTCTCGCTGCAGGCGCAGCTGATGGCCTGGGAGAGCCAGCAGGAGGGCGAGCCGCAGCGGATGCAGCTGGCGCGCGACGCGATGGCGGAAGCCGTCGCGATCTACCCGCCCACGCCCAAGGCGCACGACCTGCTCTCGCGCTGGCTCGAGCAGGCGGGCAGCTTCCCGGCCGCGCAGGACGTCCTCCGGCAGCTGGTGCAGCTGGCGCCGCGCGACGCCACCAGCCACAGCCTGCTCGGGCACCTGTACTTCCGGAACAAGGTGTACGACAAGGCCGCCGAGGAGCTGGACCTCGCGCTGCAGGACATCCACGGCAGCCTGCAGGAGAACCGCGACCGCGCCGATCGCATCATCTGCCTCGCCGCCCTCGGGCAGCGCGACGCGGCCATGGAGCTGCTGGTCGAGGCGCTGCGCATCGACTCGGGCGTCATCGCGCTGCTGCCCTGGCAGGATTCGGACAATGGCAGCTTCCGCCTCAAGGTCGGCGGCACGCCGCCGCCCCCGCCCATCGCGCTCGTGGACGCGGTGGACTCGCTGTTCGAGCGCCGCAAGGCCGACCACGCGGCCGGCCGACCCGTGGACCGCCGCTCGTGGCTGGACACCTACCGCGCCTTCCGCGTCGCCCGCCGCGACGACAAGGCCGCCGCCGTGCTGGACTGGCTGGAGGCCAACCTGCCGGCGGGCGTGATCGAGCCCGAGACGCTGGCCAGCGAGCGCGGGGAGCTGGCCTTCGACGCGCACGACTACGAGGCGGCGCTGCAGCACTTCCAGCATGCGCTGGATGTCTCGCACAACGTGTACTTCGAGTACAAGGTGGCCGAGGTGCGGCGCGCGCGCGGCGAGGCGGTCAGCGCGGCGGAGATGGGCCGCACGGCCATGGCCGACACGGGCGAGATCCTCGACCAGCCCAAGGCCTTCGTCGACAACTTCCTGAACCAGGAGCAGACGCTGCTCGCGCTGGGGCACGCGGACGAGGCCGCCGACGCGGCGCGCCGCACGCTGCTCTTCGAGGACGACCTGCTGGCGCGCGTGCGCCTGCTGGCGCGCGTGGCCGAGCTGCAGCTGCGCGCCGGCCAGCCCGCCGCCGCCGTGGACACGCTGCGCGAGGCCTGCGAGCTGCTGGCCGCCAAGCCCTTCCCGTGGTCCACGCTGCAGGAGGACGCCACGACCACGCTGCCCGGGCGGCTGGCCGACCTGCTCTTCGAGGCCTGGCGCCGCCAGGGCCTCGACCGCAACGCGCGCCAGAAGGCCGCCTGGGGCCTGCCGTCCTACTTCTCGTCGCGGCCCGGGCCGGCGCTGCTGCGCCTCGCCTTCTACCAGCGCAACGCGCAGGTGGACCAGCTCATGCGCGAGGCCGAGCTGCAGATCCTGGCCGATCCTCACGACCTGCCGGCGATGTGGGCACGGCTCTTCGCGCTGGAGGCCGCGGGCCGCCACCTCGAGCTGGGCCCGGCCATGCGTGACATCGTCGAGGAGTACCAGCGCAGCGCCTCGCCGCAGCGGCAATTCGAGGCGCTGCGCGTGCGGATGTCCGACCTCCTCGGCGACCCGCGCGCCTGGGAGCAGCTCGCGCTGCTCTCGCTGCTGCGCGGCAAGTACGGCGAGGCCATCGACATGTACGATCACGCGCGGCATGCGCTGCAGGACGACCCGGCCGACGAGGCGCGCGTGTGCAGCTGGCAGGTCATGGCGGCCTTCCTCGCCGGCCGGCCCGAGGACGCGCGCCGCATCCTGCAGGAGGCCACGCGCCTCGCGCCGGACGACGAGATGCTGCGCCAGCGCCTGGCCGTGATCCCCGAGGTGCTGCCGCCGTGAGCCAGCCCCGGCGCCCCTGGATCCTGCCCGTGGCGGTGTTCGTGATCGCCCTCGTGGCGCGCGTGGCCTACGTGCACCAGAGCGCGCGCGACATCGGCCTCGACAGCGACCGGCTCACGCAGCTGGACACCTACGTCTTCGCGCAGTGGGCGCGGGTCATCGCCGACGGCGACCTGCTCTGCTGGAAGCAGCCCCACGCCTACCACCTCTGGACAGAGGACGTCGCGCCCGAGAGCAAGTGGCTGGAGTGGTACGGGGGCGAGCGCACCTACCACCAGGCGCCGCTCTACCCCTACGTCGTGGCGGGCGTGTACTGGAGCCTGGGGCACAGCCCCGAGGCGCTGGGCGACGTGCAGGCCGTGCTGGGCGCGCTGACCTGCGCGCTCACCGCCCTGCTCGCGCGGCGGCTCATCTCGTCGCTGGCGGGCTGGGTGGCCGGGCTGCTGCTCGCCCTCATGGGCCAGTTCTACTTCTACGACGCCTTCACGCTGCGCGACGGGCCGCTGGCGCTGCTCGTGGTGGCGCTCACGCTCACGCTGGACACGGCCGTCAAGCGCGGCCGCGTGCGCGACTGGATCGTGGCGGGCGCGATGTTGGGGCTGTTCACGCTGGCCAAGGAAACGGGCCTGCCGCTGCTGCTGCTCACGCTGCTGACGCTGGCGTGGCTGGGGCGGCGCGAGCCGCGGCGCGTGGCACGCACGGTCGCGCTGCTGCTGCTGGGCTGGGGCCTCGTCACCGCCCCGGCCTTCGCGCGCAACCGCTACGTGGGCGCGCCCACCTTCAAGCTCAGCACGCGCGGCCCCGAGGTCGTGGTCGTGGGCAACGCGCGCGGTCAGGACGGCGTGGGCTGGGAGGTGCCCTCGGACACGCTGCGGCGCATCCTCGTGGACGCCAACTTCAGCCTCGGCAAGACGGTGCTGCTCACGCTGGCCACCCACCGCGCCGACCCGTGGGGCTTCGTCGAGCTGCAGTGGAACAAGACCTGCGCCTTCTTCAACGGCTACGAGGAGCCCAACAACGCCAACTTCTACCTGCACCGCGCGCACCTCAGCACGCTGCGGGCCGGCTGGGTGAGCTTCGGCGTCGTGTCGGCGCTCGCCCTGTTCGGGCTGCTGCTCGGGCTGCCCCGTCGACGCGCGCTGGCGGTGCCCTACCTGCTCTTCCTCGCGCTGACGGCCTCGGTCATCGCGCTCTACGTGCTGGGCCGCTTCCGCGTGCACGTCCTGCCGCTCATGGCGCTGTTCGCGGCGCTGACGGTGGACTGGGTCGTGCGCTGCGTGCGCGCCCAGCGCACCATGGCCCTGGTGCTGGCCGCCGCGCCGCTGGGCTTCCTGCTGCACTGGACGGCGCCGCAGGGTCCTGCGAGCCTGTTCTACGAGGATGACCGGGGCAAGAACACGAGCATGATGATGCTGCTGCTCAAGTCAGGCAACTACGAGCGCGCGCTGGTGTTCTACGACCGGCTGCGCGCCGCGCTCGGCGACGAGGTCGCGACGGGCCACCTCTCCTACGTGCCGGAGGAAGGCACCGCGGAGGCCCGCCTGGCCGCCATCGACGACGCCTTCGCGCAGTTCCGCGAGTCCACGCGCTGGTCGGACGACCGGCCCGAGCACCACCTCGCGCTCGGACGCGGCTTTGCCGCCCTGCTGGGCACGGCCGAGCACTACGAGTTCGCCGAGATCACCAACCTCGCGCGCGAGCAGTTCACGCTCGCGCTGCGCGGCGACCCGACGCTGGACGGCGCGCACCGCGGGCTCGCCACCGTGCAGTCGCGCAACGGCCACTACGGCCTGGCCTTCGCCGAGCTGAACGACGAGCTGGACCTGCACCCCGACGACGCCGCCGCCCAGCGCGACGCGGGCATGATCCGGCTGCACATCTTCAAGCAGGAGACACTGGCGCTGCAGCACTTCCGCGAGGCGCTGGCCCTGGGCCTCGCCGACGACGCGCGCATGCTCTCGTGCATGGCGAAAATCGAGGTCAACGGGACCTACTCGGCAGCACCGCCGCTGCGGGTCCACGGCGCGGCCGAGCCGGTCTTCGACCAGGCGCTGGGCCTGCGCCACGCGCGCCAGGCGCTCGCCCTCCTGCCCGACGATCCGATCGTGATGGAGGGCGCCGCGGACGCCCTGTACGTGAACGGCTTCTACGACGAGTCCATCGCGCTGCTGCACAAGGTGGCCGCGCGGCAGCCGTGGCGCGCCCCGGAGCTGGAGACCCGCGCGGAGAGCTTCCGCAAGATCCAGGAGAAGAAGGCCCTGCCGCTGCCGCCCGTGCCGGGCTCGCCCTCGGGCGTGACGGCCCCGCCCTCGGATGCGACGGTCCCGCCCTCGGATGCGACGGCCCCGCCCTCGGATGCGACGGCCCCGCCCTCGGGCGTGACGCCGCCCGCGCCCGGCGCCGAGCCGCCCGCCGCCAGCGGAGGACCGCCGTGACACCACGCCTGCTCGCCCCGCTGCTCGCGCTGCTGGCCGCCTGCGGCGCGAAGTCCGTGCCGGACACTCGTCCCGACCTCGTCCTGGTGGTCATCGACACGCTGCGCGCCGACCACCTCTCGTCCTTCGGCTACGCCCGCCCCACCTCGCCGGCGCTGGACGACCTCGGCGCGCACGGCGCGGTCTTCCTCGACGCCACCTCGCAGTCGAGCTGGACGCTGCCGTCCGTGGCCTCCATCCTCAGCGGCCGACACCTGTTCGTGAACGCCAAGCGCATGCCGCCCTCGGTGCCGACACTGGCCGAGCGCCTGCGCGACGCGGGCTACGAGACGCTGGCCTTCGTCGCCAACCCCGCCATCTGCCATGCAGGCGATTACGACCGGGGATTCGACCAGTACGTGGGCCGAGAGGTCACCAACGATCAGACCTGGAGCGCGCCCGCGCTGCAGAAGGTGCTGGACCCGTGGCTGGCCGCCCACCCGCGCGGCGAGCGGCCGCGCTTCTTCTACCTGCACTTCTTCGACCCGCACTTCCCCTACGAGCCGCCCGCGGACCTCAAGGTGGGCGGCGTCGTCAAGGTGCGCGGCGACACCATCGAGGAGTGGGCCAAGGCCACGCGCCTCGCCGGCCCCGGGCAGCCCATCTACGACAAGTTCGACGAGGACCGGCGCTACATCCTGGATGCCATCAACCGCTACGACGGCGAGATCCTCGTGGCGGACGGCGTGCTCGGCAAGCTCCTGCCCGAGCTGCGCGCCTCGGCCAGCGCGGCGGGGCGCGAGCTGTTCACGGTGGTCACCGCCGACCACGGCGAGATGCTGTGGGACCACCAGCACCACCCGGCCAAGATCCAGGAGCTGCCGCCCGCCCAGCGCACGCTGCGCGAGGTCTTCTTCCGCGACCACAGCTACCACATGTTCCAGGAGCTGGTGCACGTGCCGCTCCTGGCCGCGGGCCCGGGCATCCCCGTCGGCAAGCGCGTCGACACGCCCGTCGAGAACGTGGACGTGGTGCCCACGCTGCTGCGCGCCGCCGGCCTGCCCGACGACCCCGAGCTCTCCGGCCGCGCGCTGCAGGACGTGCTGGCCGGCTCCGCGCGCCCGCGGACGGCCATCTTCAGCCACGCGCAGGAGGCCACGCTCGTGCGCAAGCCCGAGACGGGCTTCAAGTTCATCTTCCCCACGTCCACGGGCGACGCGCTGGGCATGCCCATCCAGCTCTACCAGCTCAAGACCGACCCGCACGAGCGCGACAACCTCGCGTCGAGCACCGACCCGCAGGTGCAGGAGGTGCTGCGCGGAATGATCGCGCTGCGCGAGCAGGCGGCCGGAGCCTTCCACCTCTACGACAAGGTGGAGGCGGAGCAGGAGAGCCCGGAGATGCGGCGCATCCTCGACGGCCTGGGATACACGGGCCGTCAGAAGGGCGCGCCGGCCGAGCCCACCGATCCAGGGGACGACAGCGGGCGCTGACCCGCCCGGCGCTGCGGCGGCCGCGGGCGCGCCGTGCCTGCTACGATGCGCGCCGCCCGCGGGTCGCCGCATCCGCGGTCACCGATCCGCGCAAGGGATCGCCGGGAGCGGCAGGGCGCTGGTGTGCCCACCGGACTTCAAATCCGGATTGGGGGCCGATCAAGTCCCCGGGTGGGTTCGATTCCCATGCGCTCCCGCCATGCCCTGCCGGGGCACACTGGTCGGGTGCCCGCTGGGCGCCCGCGAGGCATGATGTCAGGCTCCTCCTCCGGAGCCTCACCATGGCGATCGATCGCAGTGCCTCGGCCCAGTGGTCCGGCGGCCTCAAGACCGGACGCGGCACGCTCACGACCCAGAGCGGCGTTCTCTCGGCCGCGCCCTACGGCTTCTCGAGCCGCTTCGAGAGCCAGCCCGGCACGAACCCCGAGGAACTCCTCGGCGCCGCGCACGCCGGCTGCTACACCATGCAGCTCTCTGCCCTGCTCGAGAAGGCAGGTCTCACCGCGCAGCGGCTCGACACCACGGCGGTCGTGAGCCTGGAGAAGGACGCCACCGGCTTCTCGATCCCGCGCATCAAGCTCACGCTCATCGGCCACGTGCCGGGAACCAGCAACGAGGCCTTCCAGAAGATCGCCGCCGAGGCCAAGGCCATCTGCCCGGTGTCGCGGCTGCTGAAGGCGGAGATCTCGCTGGACGCGCGCCTGGCCTGAGGCGGGCGGCCGCGAGGCGCGCCCGCGGGACCAGCGTCACCATCGACCGCGGGGGTCCGGGCCGTCGCCGTACAGGAGTTCATCACTGAGGTCTTCCTGTACGCCGGCCGGCAGGACCTCGGCGCCTCGCCGCCGGTCGCGCATCGGCCGCGCCGCCCGCAGCGCTAGGATGGGTCCGTGCCCCCCACCGAGCTCGACCGCCGCTTCATGCAGGCCCTGGCCGCCAACCGCAAGGGTGACAAGCCCGCCGCACGGAGGCTGATCGAGGAGATCCTGGTGCAGGACCCGGACCACGCCGACAGCCTCGAGGTCTACGGCATGCTGCTGTCCGAGGCGGGCGAGCTGGATCGCGCCATCGAGGTCACGCAGCGCGTGCTCAAGACGCGCCCGGACTCGATCATGGCGCACGCCAACATCAGCCGCTTCTGGATGCTGAAGGGGGACAAGGCCACCGCCGAGGACTGGCAGGCCAAGGCGCGCGTGCTGGGGTGGAAGGACGAGATCAAGCGCAAGGGCGAGTCGTCCGCGCCGGCCAACTCGCTCGAGCGTCCGCCCGACGCCGAGCTGGTGACGCGCCAGGAGGAGGCCGTCGCCGCCGCGCCGAAGGACGTGCGCGCGCGCCTCGCCCTGGCTGGCAGCTACCGCAAGCTGGGCATGGCGGCCAAGGCCGTGGCGCAGCTCAAGGCCGCGCTGGCCGCCGACGCGCAGATGTCGGTGACCTACCTCGAGCTGGGCAAGGCGCTCGAGGAAGCCGGCGTGCCGGGCGAAGCCGCGGAGATCTACCGGCGCGGCATCCCGCTGGCCGACCAGAAGGGCGACCTCATGCCGCGCAACCAGATGCAGACGCGCCTCGCCGCGCTCGAGCGCAAGCCGAAGGCGGGCGGCTGATGCCGGCGGAGCTGCTCAAGGGCGCGCCCATCGCGGCGCGCATCCGCGAGCAGGTGGCGGCGGCGCTGGCGCAGGGCGGCGTGCGGCCGTGCCTCGCGAACGTGGCCGTGGGAGCGGAGGGCGCCTCGCTGGCCTACCTCGACGCGATCGACCGCGCCTGCGCCAAGGCCGGCCTCGACAGCCGCCGCAGCCTGCTGCCGGCCGGAGCGCGGCAGGCGGACGTGGAAGCCGCCGTCGCGGCGCTGGCCGAGGACAGCGCGGTGCACGGCCTCATGCTGCAGGTCCCGCTGCCGAAGGGTCTCGACGCGGCGCGGATCGCGGCGCTGGTGCCGCCGGCCAAGGACGTGGACGGCGTCGCGCGCGCGAGCCTCGGCGCGGTGCTGGCCGGCGAGCGGCGGCACGTGGCGCCCTGCACCGCCGCGGCGGTGGCCGAGATCCTCGCCAGCGATCCGCGCCTCTCGCCCGAGGGGCGCGAGGTGTGCGTGATCGGGCGCAGCCTGGTGGTCGGGCGGCCGCTGGCCGCCATGCTGGCGGCGCCGCTGCCCGGCGGTCACGCGACGGTGACGCTGTGCCACACACGCACGCGCGAAGTCGCAGCCCACGCGCGGCGCGCGGACATCGTGGTCGTGGCCGCGGGCGTGCGCGGCCTGCTCAAGCCGGACATGGTGCGGCCCGGCGCCGTGGTCGTGGACGTGGGCACGCACCCGGTGGACGGGCCCGGCGGCCCCACGCTGGCCGGCGACGCGGAGCCCGCCGTGGCCGAGGTGGCCGGCTTCTTCACGCCCGTGCCGGGGGGCGTGGGGCCGGTGACCAATGCCGTCCTGCTGCGTCACGTCACCGCCGCCGCGATTCCGGGCTACTTCCCGCCTGCATGGTGAACCGTCCCCTGCTGCTGCTGCTCGCGCTGCTGGCGGCCCCGCCGGCCGCCGGGCACGACGCCCTGCGCACCGCGCTCGAGGCCGTCGCGCACGGCTGGCGCGACGGCGTCACGCCCGAGCGCCGCGCGGCGCTGGAGAACCTCGCGCGCTTCGACGACCCGCGCTGCGTGGACGCCATTCTCGACCTCTTCGAGCGCGACGAGGTGGCGCTGTTCCCCTCGGCGCGGCGGGTGCTGGGCGCCTACGCGGGCAAGGACACGCTGGCGCGCCTCGCGGACCGCGGCCTCAAGAACCACGACCCGGTGGCGCGCGAGCAGGTGCTGCTGGCGCTGGGCGACGCGCGGCCTGCGGGGCTCGACTGGCGCACGGCGGCGCGGGCGGGCCTCGACGACCCCGACCCGCACGTGCGGGCTGCGGCCGTGCGCGTGCTCGGGCGCGCGCGCGACGACGCGCGCCTCGACCGCATCCTGGCGCTGGCCCTCGACCCCACCGAGCGCGTGCGCCTCGAGGTGCCCGACGCCCTCGCCCGCCTCGCCCCCGGCCGCTCGCTGGGCGCGCTGAAGGGCCTGCTCTCCGACCCGCGCTGGCGCGTGCGCCTCGCGGCCGCCCGCGCCTTGTCCGACATGCGCGACCCCGAGGCCGTGCTGCCGCTGGTCGACCGCCTGCCGCTCGAGCCCGGCCGCCTGCGCGAGGACCTGCTCGACATGCTCACGCGCCTCACGGCGCACGACTTCGAGCTGGACATCGAGGCCTGGAAGAAGTTCCTCGCCGAGGCGCCGGCCGGCTTCCTCAAGGAGGGCGACCAGGTCGCGCTCGGCCAGCGCACGGCGACGGGCAACGCCTCCAGCAGCCTGCCCTACCGCTCCATGGGCACGCGCTACCACACCATCCCGTCGCTCTCGCGGCGCTTCCTGCTCATCACGGACCTCTCGGGCAGCATGGACACGATGCTGCCGCCCGACCCCGAGCAGCCCGGCGTGCCGCGCACGCGCCTCTCGGTCGCGCGCGCGGAGCTGCTGCGCCTGGTGGACACGCTCACCCAGGGCGACGCCTTCGACCTGCTGCCCTTCGAGGACGAGGCCAAGCTGTGGCGCGAGAAGCTGCAGCCCGCCAGCGAGAACGTGCGCAAGGCCGCGCACGACGAAGTGCTCGCCTGGGCGCCCGGCGGCGGCACCAACGTCTACGCCGCGCTGAAGACCGCCTTCGACCTGGCCGAGCGCGCGCTGGACACCCCGCAGCCGTCGGACACGGACTTCGACACCGTCTTCATCCTCACCGATGGCTCACCCTCGGCCGGCGCCGTGCGCGACGCGGACCTGCTGCTGCAGTACGCCCTCGAGCGCAACGAGGCGCTGCAGCTGCGCATCCACTGCGTGTCGCTGGCGGGTGAGCCCGACGGGCAGAGCTTCCTCAAGCGGTTGGCGGAGCTCGGCGGCGGCCGCTACGTGGAGCTGACGCCGAACGGCTGAGGGCCGTCTCGACGGCGGCTAGCGCGCGAGCCGCAGCGCGCCGCCGGGCACGGGCTCGCCGGCCTCGCCGACGCGCTGCACCAGCACGCCGCGGCGCGCAAGCGCGGCTTCCAGCGCCGCGGCGCGGTCGGGCGCGACGGCGAGCAGCAGGCCGCCTGAGGTCTCGCTGTCGGCGGCCAGGCGCTGCAGCACGGGGTCGGTGCCGGAGTCGATGGCCAGCCGCGCGCCGAGGTGCGCGAGCGTGCGCGCCGCGCCGCCCGAGGCGCAGCCGGCCTCGATGGCCTGTCGAGCGCCGTCCAGCAGCGGCAGCGCCGCGGCGTCGAAGCGCAGCCGGAGGCCGGAGCCCGCCGCCATCTCGAAGCCGTGGCCCAGCAGCCCGTAGCCCGTGACGTCCGTGGCCGCGTGCACGCCCGCCTCGAGCATGGCCTCGCAGGCCGCGCGGTTGAGGCGACCCATGGACTCGCACGCGGCCGCGAGGTGCTCGTCCGACACCTTGTCCTTGCGCGCGCGGGTCGTGAGGCAGCCCGTGCCCAGCGGCTTGGTGAGGTAGAGCACGTCGCCCGCGCGCGCGCCGGCGTTGGTCACCTGCGTGCCCGGGCGCAGCGTGCCGGTGACAGCGAGGCCGTACTTGATGCCGGTGTCCACGATGGAGTGCCCGCCCAGCATGAGCGCGCCCGCCTCCTGCAGCGCGTGGCTGCCGCCCTCCAGGATCGTGCGCAGCACGTCCAGCGACAGCTCGCTGGTCGGGAAGGCCACGATGTTGAGCGCCGAGAAGGGCGTGCCGCCCATCGCGTAGCAGTCGGACAGGGCGTTGGCCGCGGCGATGCGCCCGAACCACCACGGGTCGTCCACCACCGGCGGGAAGAAGTCCACCGTCTGGACCAGGGCCAGCTCGGGCGTGACCGTCGCCACGCCCGCGTCGTCGAAGTGCGAGGTGTCGACGAGCAGGCGCGGGTCGCTCTGTTTCGGCAGCGCTGAGAGGACCTGCACGAGGTCCTGGGCCGGGAGCTTGGCGGCTCAACCCGCGCAGTTGGAGTAGCGCGTCAGGCGCAGCTGGCGGCCGGAGCTGATCATGCGCCGCGACCCGGCGCGGGCAGCGCGGCGAGGGCGCGCTCGAGCGACTCGTCGTCACCAGCCAGCAGGGCCAGCACGTCGAGGCGCAGGCGGCCGCGCCAGACGCGCGCGAAGACCGGCGGCTCGCCGCAGCGCAGCGCCTCGCCCAGGGCCTCGGCGGACAGGCCTGGCCAGATCACCTCCACCGCCGCGGAGCGCAGGTCGCGCGCGGGCAGGCTGCCGCTGCCGGCCTGCGCCCGCGAGGCGACGGCCAGGAACTGCGCCGAAGGGAAGCACCGCGCGAGCCGCGCCGACAGGACGCGCGCCAGGCCCATGCGCGCCGCGGGCGTGCGCGCGAGCGCCACCACCACCGGCAGCTCGCCGCCGCCGCGCCGCCAGGCGCCCAGCGTGGCCGCCAGCGCCGCCAGGGCGAGGCGGTCGGGGCGCAGCGCGCGGAACAGGTCGTGCCTCCGGCACGCGGCCACCAGCTTGCTGCGCCCCAGCAGCACGCCGGCCTGCGGCCCACCCAGCAGCTTGTCGCCCGAGAAGCACACGAGGTCCACGCCCGCCGCCAGCGCGCTCCGGGCGTCCGGCTCGGCCGCCAGCAGCGGCGCCGCCGCGCCCCAGGCGGCGCCGGCCGGCTGCAGCAGCCCTGAGCCGATGTCCTCCAGCAAGGGCACGCGCCGCTTGCGGCACAGCGCCACCAGCTCCTCGCGCGCCGGCCGGTGATGGAAGCCCACCACGCGGAAGTTGCTCGTGTGCACCGACAGCACCAGGCCCGTGTCCTTGCCCAGCGCCTGCTCGACGTCACGCGCATAGGTTCGGTTGGTCGTGCCCACCTCGCGCAGGCGGGCGCCGGAGAGCGTCATGATGTCGGGCAGCCGGAACCCGCCGCCGATCTCCACCAGCTCGCCCCGCGGCACGATGACCTCGCGCCCGCCGGCCAGCGCCGCGAGCGCCAGCAGCAGCGCGCCGGCATTGTTGTTGACCACGGTCGCGGACTCGGCGCCCGTGAGCGCGCGCAGGTCGGGGACGAGCTGGTCCTCGCGGTGGCTGCGCTGCCCGCTGGCGGGGTCGACCTCGAGCACGCTGAAGCCGGTGGCGATCGCGGCCAGTGCGGCCGCGGCGGCTTCGCCCAGCGGGGCGCGGCCGAGGCCCGTGTGCAG
>DASUFI010000049.1:0-16443 GCA_036274635.1 Planctomycetota bacterium | reverse complement strand
GGCCTGGCGCACGAGCTCGACGACCGGGCCGAAGGACTCGTAGGGGTGGTGCAGCAGCACGTCGCCGCGGCGCAGGACCGAGAACAGGTCCGTGCCATTGGTCAGGCGCCGCGGCAGGCCGGGCGTGAAGGGCGGGAAGTGCAGGTCGGGCCGGTCCACCATCTCGTGCAGGGCGGTGAGGCGGTGCAGGTTCACCGGGCCGCGGCAGCGGTAGAGCTCGGCGGGCGTGAGCTTGACGTGCTGCAGCAGGTCCTGCGCGACATCGTCGGGCGTGTTGTCGGCCACCTCCAGGCGCACCGCGTCGCCGAAGTGGCGCGAGGGCAGCTCGCCCTTGAGGGCTTGCAGCAGGTTGTCCACCTCCTCCTCGTCCACCCACAGGTCGCTGTTGCGCGTGAGGCGGAAGGCCCAGCAGCCGGTCACGGTCATGCCGGGGAAGATCTCGCCGACGTGCGCCTCGATGATGGAGGAGAGCAGCACGAAGTCGTGGCGGCCGCCGCGCACCTCGGGCGGCAGGGCCTGCAGGCGCGGCAGGCTGCGCGGCACCTGCACCACGGCGATGCCGCTGCCGCGCCCGAAGGCGTCGGCGCCCTCCACCTTGACGATGTAGTTGAGGCTCTTGTTGAGGACGCGCGGGAAGGGGTGAGCCGGGTCGAGCCCCATGGGCGTGAGCACCGGCACGACCTCGCCCGAGAAGTAGCGCCGCAGCCAGCGCGCCTGGCGCAAGGTCCATTGCTCGGGGCCGAGCACGCGGATGCCCTGGGTGGCCAGCTCGGGCAGCAGGCCCTCGTTGAGCAGGCGGTACTGCTCCTCGACCAGCCGGTGCGCCGACTCGCTGATCTGCGCCAGCGCCTCCTGCGGCGTCAGGCCGTCAGGCCCGGGCTGGCTGACGCCGAAGGCCACCTGCTGGCGCAGCCCGCTGGCGCGGATCTCGAAGAACTCGTCCAGGTTGGTGGAGCTGATGCCGAGGAAGCGCAGGCGCTCGAGCAGCGGCGTGTCTGCGTCGCGCGCCTGGTCCAGCACGCGCCGATCGAACTCGAGCAGCGACAGCTCGCGGTTGATGAAGAGGCGCGGGTCGGAGAGGTCCGCCGGCGCGTGGGTGATCGTCTCGTACATGACGCTGCAGGGTGGTCCACTCCAGTGTTCCTCGCGCCGGCGTGCATTGTCCACGCCGGATGCCCTACGTGGCAGAATGGGGGCGCTGAGGGCCCCTTCATCGGATCTTTCCGGCTTATGAATACAGCCTCATGGGACCGGCGCGCGCCGCCGCGTCGCTGACGTGGAGCTGCTCGTCGTCCGCCACGGGGCCGCGGAGGACCGGGCGCCCAGCGGGCGCGACGCGGACCGAGCCCTCACGGCGGAGGGCCGCGAGCGCATGGCGGCCGAGGTGCGCGGCCTGCTGAGGCTCGACCTGCGGGTCGAGCGCCTGCTGCACAGCCCGTGGCGGCGCGCGGACGAGACGGCCGAGCTGCTCGAGCCGCTGCTGGCGCGCGGCGCGCGGCGCGAGGCCTGCGAGCACCTCGCCGCGCCGCCCGGCCGCGAGTTGCTCGCGGCGCTGCGCGGCGAGCGCATCGCGGTCGTGGGGCACGAGCCGTGGCTCACGCAGCTGGTGGCCCTGCTCAGCACCGGCTCGCAGCGCGCCGCGGGCGCCCTGGAGCTGAAGAAGGGCGGCGTCGCCTGGCTGGAGGGCGAGCCGCGCGTCGGCGCCATGGGGCTGCGGGCCCTGCTCACCCCGCGCGCGCTGCGCTTGCTGGGCGGGGCCGACGACTGAGGCCGGCGGTCCTTCGAGGAATTCATTCGGGCCGGGCGAGGTTAGACTGCCGCGCCATGTCGCGCGCCGCGCCCGCCAAGATCTACTGCCAGAACTGCGGCAAGGACACCGCCGGCCAGTCCCTCACCTTCTACGGCAACGTCGTCTGCAGCAAGGAATGCCAGAAGGACCTCTCCGAGCGCGTGTACTTCCGCGACACGCCGCCCGAGCCCGGCTCGACCTGGTTCTGCCCGCACTGCGGCAACAAGAACCCGCTCGGCGATCCGCGCAAGAACCTGAGGCCCAGCTGCACCTCGTGCGGCAAGCCGCTGGATCCCGCGTCGGCTGCGCCGCGCAAGAGCGGTTGCCTCTCGGTGCTGCTCGTGCTCGCCCTGCCCGCGCTGGCCGCGTGGGCGACGTGGAGCTGAGGCCTCGAGCAAGTCGGCCGCCGCGCGCGCGCTGACGTCGGCGTCTGGCGGGCCCGCGCTGGCAGGAACCCACGGGGACGCTCGGAGGGCCGCGTCCGCCGCCCGCCCGCAACTCCGGTGATACACTTCCGGACTCCTCCGGCGCTCCTCCACCATGCTTCACACGCCCGCCTCGCTGTGTCGCTGCGCCCTGCTGTGCGCGTCCGCGCTGGCCGCCGGATTGTGTGCGCCGCTGGCCGCGCAGGCAGGCTCGCACTTCGCGCCCGCCGGCGCGCCGAGCGTGGTGAACCAGACGCTTGCCTTCAACCAGAAGCAGGCCAAGATCGCCATCCGCGGCGACGGCCAGCGCTTCGCGGTGACGTGGGCCAGCAACGTGCCCTATCACGACGTCTTCGTGCGCCTGTTCGACGGCCAGGGCACGCCGCTGTCGCCCGAGATCCAGTGCAACGCGCCCATCCCCGGCAAGCGCCAGGACGAGCCCACCGTGGCCATGGACGAGCACGGCCACGTCCTCGTGGCCTGGTCGGACCGCGACGGCCTCGACGGCGACGGCATGGGCGTCTTCGCGCGCGCCTTCGACGTGAACGGCGCCGCCTTCGGGCCCAACTTCATCGCCAGCAACACCACCGCGCAGTCGCAGTGGGAGCCCTTCGCGGCGCCGCGCCCGGGCGGCGGCTTCGTCCTGGGCTGGACGGGCAACGACGACGGCAAGTGCTTCCTGCGCCTGTTCGACTGCGACGGCACGCCGCTGGGCAACGAGTTCAAGGCCAACGTGCTGGACAACAACGCCCAGACCGACCCGGAGCCCGCCGTCACGCGCGACGGCAGCACCTTCGTGGCGTGGATCGACTTCGGCGGCTACGGCGGCGCCGGCACGGGCACCAACATCTTCGCGCGCCTGTTCGACGCGCAGGGCGTGCCGAAGGAGCCGGTGGAGTTCCTGGTCAACACGAACACCCTGCCGGGCGAGCAGCGCGAGCCCAAGACGGCCGCCGACGGCCTCGGCCACTTCGTCGCCGTGTGGGAGGACCGCCAGCAGGACGCCTCGGGCATCGACATCCTCGCGCGCCGCTACGACGAGACGGGCACGCCGCTGGGCCCTGAGTTCCAGGCCAACACCACCGAGGCCGGCGACCAGACCTTTCCCGCCGTGGCCTGCGACTGGGTGGGCAACTTCACCATCTGCTGGCAGGACGGCTCGGAGGTGCGCGCGCAGCGCTACGACGCGAGTGGCGCCGAGCTCGGCGACGAGTTCCTGGTGCACACGCCGGCCGCGGGCATCGGCGGCTACCCGGACGTGGACATGGAGTGGTCGGGCCAGCTCTTCGCCTTCGTCTACGACTCGCCCGACGCGGACGACCCCTTCAAGAGCGACGTGGGGCTGGCGCTGTGGAAGCACGCGCCGCTGACGCAGGTGGGTGCGGCCACGCCCGGCGGCAGCTTCGGCCTCGACCTCGACCTGCCGGGCGGCGCGGGCCTCTACCGCTTCGTGCTGCTGGCGCTGGGCACGCTGCCGGGCATGCCGCTGCCCGACGGTCGCACGCTCGAGCTGTCCCTGGATCCCGTGTTCCTCTTCTCGCTGACGACGCCGGACGGCGGCGGCGCCTTCAGCGGATTCACCGGCACCCTCGGCGCGTCGGCCACGGCCTCGGCCTCGATCCAGCTGCCGCCCAACGGCGCGCTCGTGGGGCTGGTGCTGGAAGCCTCGGTGGTGACGCTGGACCTCGGCGACGGGCCGGGCCTGGCCGCTCAGCTGCGGCACGTCGTGCACCCGCTCGCCATCACCGTGCAGTAGGGCGCGCTGACCGGGCTCGCGCAGGGGTGGTAACTTGGCTCTGCCGCCAGGAGGCTGCGCCATGATCCCGACCACGCCGCGCCGTGCTCGTCCGGCCCTCGCCTGCTGGCTGGGGGCGGGCCTGCTGCTCGCGCCAGCGCTGGTGGCGCAGTCGCCGGCCGCCGCGCCCGGGCCCGCGCTCGCCAAGCCCTCCGCAGTCGACCCGCAGGACGCCGCCGACGCCAAGGTGCGCCGGCGGCTGCTGCACGCGCGCGGCGGAGGCGTGCTGCGCGCCGACTCCCGCCGCGTCGACGGCCGCTGGGAGTACCGCCGCGCAGGCGACAAGGACTGGACCACGCTGCCCGCAGGCCTCGTCGAGTCGGCGCGCCTCGAGTCCGCAGCGCTGGACGAGCTGCACAGCAAGCGCGCGGCGCTGGGACGCGCCACGCCCGCGGGCCTCACGGGCCTGTCCGAGTGGGCGCTGGGGGAGGGCCTGTACGACGAGGCCCTCGGCCTGCTGGACGACGTGCTGGCCGACGACCCGGACCAGCCCGACGCGCTGGCCCTGCTGCATCGGGACGACCTGCCCTTCCGCATCCCCGTCGCCACCGACGCCTCGGCCGAGGAGCTGCTGCGCTTCGCCGGCGCCGCGCCGCCCGCGCTGCGCGAGATGGCCGTCAGCCGCCTGCCCGCCGTGCCCGACCAGCCGGCGCTGCGCACGGCGCTGCAGGAGCGGCTCTCGGACCGCTCGGCCAGCACGCGCGCCATGGCCGCGCTGGCGTTGCGCCGGCTGTCCGTCGCCGAGCCGTACGGCGAGACCGAGGTCAAGGAGCTGCTGCGCCGCGCGGCGCGCGACCTCTCGCCCGACGTGCGCCGCAGCGCGGCCCTCGCGCTGCGCGACGCGCATGAGTCGGGCCTCATCCTGCCGTTGGTCACCGCGCTGGAGTCCAACTCGTCCACCGCGCGCACCTACGCCGCCGAGGCGCTGGGCACCATGGGCTACGACGCCGCGGTGCCCGCGCTGGTGCAGCGCCTGGTCACGCTGCCCACGGCCGGCGGCTCGGGCGACTACAGCGCGCCGCGCAGCAGCATCTTCGTCGGCCGCCAGATCTCCTACGTGGCGGGCTACGACGTGGAGGTGGCCCAGAACGCCGCCATCGGCAAGCCGCTCGTGGGCGTGATCCAGGACGGCGCGACGCTGGACGTCGCGGTCATGGGCGTCTCGTCCACCAGCTACGTCACCGAGTCGGCCACGCTGCGCGCCTCGCTCCAGAAGCTCACCGGCGCCAACCCCGGCAACTCGGTGGCGGCCTGGAAGAGCTGGTGGGCCGCGAACGAGGCACGCTTCGCGCCCGACGCGCCGGCCACCGGCTCGGGCGGCTGAGGGGCTCGGACCTTGCCTCGATCCGACACGAATTCCGCACCTTCCGCACTCGAAGCACTTCTTCGACGGGCTCCTAGCCCCCGACGACGAGCGTCGCGGATGACGTCGACGTCTGCCCGTTGGCCGTGAGGCTGATGTCGATCGTGAACGGCCCCGGCTTGAGCAGCCCCGGCGCGAAGCTCACCGCGAAGTCCACCTGGTCGAGGTTGCGCGAGGCGAGATCGTCGCTCGCGAGGGAGAGCAGCAGGCCTTCCACCGGCAGGTCCGTCGCGCCGTAGGCCGGCGCGGTCGCGTGCATGGAGAAGCCGGTGGTCGCGCCGAGCAGGCCGCCCGCCGCGCCGAAGGAGAAGCGGAAGACGGCCGGCTCGCCAGGGCCCACGGCCGCGTCGTCCGCCTGCACCACGGCGGAGGCGGGCGCGGCTGGGCCGGCGAGGAAGTGCCGCAGGCCGGAGCTGCCGACGTTGCCGGAGGGATCCGTGGCGTCGGCCTCCGCATAGGTGAGGCCCGGCGCGCCGGTGGGCGGCACGGCCACGCGCTGCAGGCGGCGGTCGTCGGGCTGCGCCACGGGCGAGGGCTGCAGCGCGGGGCTCGTGCCGGACGCGACCTGCGTGATGCGGAAGACCTCGTCGCCGCCGGGCGCGGCGTCGGGCAGCGCGGGCAGCTCCAGCTCGAGCGACTCGTGGTCGGCGCCGAGCCACGTGAAGGGCGCCGGCGGGTCGGCGTCGGGCAGCGCGCCGTCGACGTCGATGCGGTAGAGCGGGTCGCCCACGTGCAGCGCCATCCACTTGATGGCGTTGTCCGAAACCATCGAGACCTCGGCCCACGGGTAGCCCATGAAGGTGTAGGCCAGCAGCACGTCGGGCTTGTTGTGGCCGTTCAGGTAGGGCTCGGCGATGACGCCCGCGCCGGCGGTGAGGTTCTCCTGGAAGGCCTGGCACAGGAACGAGGCCGTGCCGGCGTCACGCAGGCCCTGCGCGGAGTTGCTGTTGAGGTCGCAGGCGATCGCGCCGGCCTTCCACTGCCACGCGTGCTGGTACTTGCCGTAGTTGTACCAGCCGCCATAGAAGAGCGCGTTCGCCGCGAGCTCCGCGCTGCCGCCGTCTGCGAACACCGCGCCCGGCTCGCCGATCTCCGTCTCCCACGGCTCCCAGCGCGAGACGAAGCCGCTGGCCGCGCAGAAGAACTTGCCGTAGGCCATGCACTTGTCGGCCTTCTCGTAGGTGGTGTAGCTGAAGGGGTAGCCCGCCAGCAGCGTCGCGTCGTCGTACAGGCCGAAGCGGCTGTCGACGTAGGCCACGCCGGCGTAGGCCGCCGGCGCGATGTGGCGTTGGCCGTAGATCGCGCGGTCCACCAGCGCCTTGGCGTGCTCGGCCGACAGCCCGTCGAGCCGGGCGTGCAGGTAGAAGGGCTGGCCCTGGAAGGCGTAGAGCGCGTGGTCGAAATGGCCCACGTCGGGCGGCACGCCCGGCGAGGCCTCGCGGTACTCCTGCGTGAACTTGTTGTCCGAGAAGTCCGGCGCTGCCGCCGAGCCCAGCGACCACGGCACGCACAGCGCGCTGTCCACCGAGCGCGCGCCGCCGAAGGAGAAGCCCGGCACGTCCACCTCGTAGGGCACGCCGTAGCAGAAGAGCAGCGTGTCCACGGACGTGGGGCCATGCGCCGTCAGCCAGGCCTGCAGCGGGTCGCGCATCTCCGCCAGGAAGAGCGGCCACTGCGAGGAGTCGTACCACCAGCTGGCGGGCGTCAGCGGCAGGCCCAGCAGCTTGTCGGCCGGCACGCCGCGGCGCGCGGCGTAGTACTGCGCGACTTCCACGCTGTCGGGCACGCCGTCGGCATCGCCGTCGGGCCAGGCGGTGTTGTAGATGACCACCACGCGCGCGGGGTCGAGCCAGGGGTCGAGCTGCGCGGCGGCGCGGGGCGCGAGCGCGGCCAGCAGACCGGCAGCGAGTGCGAGGCGGAGCAGCATGAGCGGCAGGCTATCACGGGTGGCGGCGTGCGCGGCGGCGGGGCGGCGCCGCGAGGCACGAGACCTTCCAGCGCGGCGTGGGTGCCTTCGTGGCGCAGGGGTCTCGAAGAGGCACGTTCCGGCCACGACGGATCGCGCTCGCCTGAGGCGATCCTGGTCACATTGAAGAAATGTGTCGGAGTCGGTGCTCCGACTGATTTCTTCCATGTGACCACGATCAGGCAGGTCGAGGCGACCGCCGCGAGGTTCGCGTCGTCGAGCGAACACCTTCGCGCGCCGTGGAGACGGTCGAGCGACGCCGACGTCGATCGTGTTCGTCGTCGTGCGCGGCGGCAGCGCCCGCCGCGCGACCGCGCGCCGGCCTTCTGGCCGCGCCTCCCTACCTCACCCTTGCCGGCAGCACCACCATCGTCAACCCATCCCACTGCAAGCGCTGCTGGATCGACGCCGCCGTCTCGTTGTGCAGCACGCGCTGGTACCACTTCTCGCGCTGGAAGATGACCTTGCCGGCGAAGAAGGTGACGCGCGGGTAGTCGTGCGCGACGGCGAGGCAGAGCTTCTCGCCCTCGGCCACGACGTCGGTGCCGACGCCCATCCGTCCCGCGGCCGGCAGGCCGAGGCCGCGCGCGAGGGCCACGTAGCGGTCCAGCGTGGCCTGCGTCTCGACGCCGAGATCGTGGATGGCGCCCTCGCCCTTGAACGCGCCGCTGTCGACGACGCCGACGGACAGGAACAGCACGCCTTTGTACTGGCCCGGGAAGGTGCGGAAGATGTTGAGCAGGGTGTGGATGCCCAGGCCGCCGTAGCTGTTCACCAGCAGCGCGGCCACGGGCTTGCGCGAGTCGGGCTCGCCGGTGGCCGGGTTGTGCGCGGGCGGCAGGTTCATGAGGCCCTCGCCCAGCTTGGCCATCTGGTCCGTCACCGTGTCGTAGTGCCGACGGATCGTGAAGCACAGCGCGATGAAGGCGCCCGTGACCACCAGCGTGAGCCAGCCGCCCTCGGCGAACTTCTCGATGGTGGTCACCACGAGGATGGTGGCGCAGAGCAGGAAGCCGCCCACGAAGAGCGACACGCGCCGGCGGCGGTGCTGGGCGCGGCGCCGGTCGCGCCAGCGCCAGCGGGCCATGCCGTACATCGAGAGCGCGAAGGTCAGGAACACGTTGATGCTGTACATGACCACCAGCGCCGACGTGTTGCCGTGGGTGTAGAAGAGCGCGGCCATCGACGCGAGGCACATGAGCAGGATGCCGTTGTGCGACGTGAGGCGGTCCGACAGCGCCGCGAAGCGGTGCGGCAGCCAGGAGTCCACGGCCATGCTGACCAGCACCCGCGGCCCGCCCATGAAGCCCGCCTGCGCCGCGACGCCCAGCAGCAGGCACTCGCACAGCAGCGTCGGGATCACGAACCACTTGCCCAGGCCCAGCTCGCCGCCGACCTGCTCGGCCAGCACGGCGTTGAGCGTCTTGCCCTCGGTGGGGTGGACGTGCCAGAGCAGGTAGCAGACCAGCAGGCCGGCAGCCGTGACGGCCAGCGAGACCGCCATGTAGAGCATCGTGCGCTGCGCGGTGCGCACGCGCGGCTCGCGCATGATGTTGACGTTGTTGCTGACGGCCTCGATGCCCGTGTACGTGCCGCCGCCCAGCGAGTAGGCGTGCACGAAGAGCAGCAGCATGCCGCCCACGCCCAGCATGGAGAGGCCGCCCTCGAAGCCCTGCTGGGCCTCGCGCGCCACGCTGACCGCCTGCGGCAGGTGCAGCGCGATGCCCGCGCCGATGAGCACCGCGTGCGTCAGCAGGAAGCCGATGAAGACCGGCGTCAGCAGGAGGATGGACTCCTTCATGCCGCGCAGGTTGGCCATGGTGAGCCAGCAGATCGCGAAGACGTCGAAGGGCAGCTTGAAGGCGTGCCACTCCATGGGCAGGAAGCTGAAGATCGCGTCGCCCGCGGCCGCCACCGACACGGTGATGGTGAGCACGTAGTCCACCATGAGGGCGCAGCCGGAGACGAGGCCGACGCGCTCGCCCAGCAGCTTGGTGGCCACGACGTAGCCGCCGCCGCCGTGCGGGAACTCCTCGATGATGAGGCTGTAGGCGGACGAGATGACCAGCACCGTGACGGCCGTCAGCGCGGCAAGGCCGAGGGCGAGGTAGGTGTGCTGCCCCAGCGTTCGGAAGGCCTCGGCCGGGCCGTAGGCCGAGGACGAGAGGCCATCGGCGCCGAGACCCACCCAGGCGAGGAAGGGGATGAGCGTGAGCCGGTGGAAGATGTTCCGGTCCTGCAGGTCGCGCGGGTTGCCGATGAGCAGGCGCTTGAGCAGGCCCGGCTTGGGCACCTCGGGCAGCGGCTGCTCCGGCGGCGCGACGGCGGCGGCCACCTCCTCGGCGGCGGTGTGCGCCGGCGTCGCCGGCACCGGAGCGGCGGGGGCCCCAGCGGGCGCGACCAGAGGCGGCGCGCCCGGCGCGGCTCCGCCCGGCGGCGTGCCCCCGGCCGGCCCGGAGGGGCCCTGCGGGGCCTCCGCGGGGGGTGGATCGGGGGTCATGACACTCCGCGCGGGCGAACGGCGCGCCGCGACGTGGGTGGGAATACCGCTTCGCCTCGGCCGGCGCAAGGCCGGCCAAGGCGCGGGCGGTCCGATCGCCCGCGCAAGCCGGCGCAAGGCCGGCCAAGGCGCGGGCGGTCCGATCGCCCGCGCAAGACCGCGCAAGGCCGGCGATGGCAAGTCGGCATCAGCCCTCCGGCGCCCGCTGCGGCCGCAGCAGCGAGGCCACGATCGCGCCGCCCACCAGCACCAGCAGCACCAGCAGCGACCAGCTGGTGGAGACGTGCCAGCCGAAGGCCTCGCTGGCCAGCATCTTGGCGCCGATGAACATGAGCACGAAGGCCAGCCCCACCTTGAGGTAGTGGAAGCGGTCCATGATCCCGGCCAGCAGGAAGTACAGGCTGCGCAGCCCGAGGATCGCGAAGATGTTCGACGTGTAGACGATGAAGGGGTCCACGTCCCGCGGGTTGCTCCACAGCCCGAAGACGGCCGGGATGCTGTCCACCGCGAAGACGATGTCGGTGAACTCGGCCATCACCAGCGCCAGCAGCAGCGGCGTGGCCAGCGTGCGCCCCGCCTCGCGCACCACGAAGGCGCCGCCGTGGTAGGTGCCGGTCATGGGGATGACGCGCCGGAACGCGCGCAGCACGGGGCTGCGCTCGGGGTGCGGCTCCTGCTCCTGCGCCAGCAGCAGCCGCGCGCCGGTGACCAGCAGCACCGAGCCGAAGACCCAGAAGATCCAGCTGAAGGACTGCACCAGCGCCGTGCCCGCCGCGATGAAGGCGCCGCGCGTCAGCACCGCGCCCAGGATGCCCCAGAACAGCACGCGGTGCTGGTGCTCGGCCGGCACCGCCAGCGCGCGGAAGAGGATCAGGAACACGAAGAGGTTGTCGATGGACAGCGCCTCCTCGAGCAGATAGGCCGTGGTGAACTCCACCGCCTTGACGTGGCCGTGCTCGAGCAGGATCCAGATGTCGAAGGCCACCGCGAGGCCGATGCAGAAGCCGGCCCACAGCAGCGCGCCGCGCATGGTCTGCTTGTGCGAGCTGCGGTTGACCACGCCCAGGTCCAGCGCCAGCACGCCCACGACGACGACCACGAACGTGATCCACATGTGCGGCGAGCCGATCGCGTGCTCGGGGACGTCCACTCAGCTCGCCGCTTCCGGCGCGCGCCGCTCGGCCATCAGCCGCGCCAGCGCCCGCGCCACGAGGTACAGCGCCAGCAGCACCAGCGTGGCCGCCACCAGCGCGTTGATCGCCGACGCGTCCAGCCCCTGGGCCTTGCGCAGGCCGTCCAGCGCCAGCGACACCAGCGACCAGAGGGTGATCACCAGCACGAAGACCAGCGGCAGCAGCGTGAAGGCCACCGGCCGCCGCGCGCGCGCCAGCCACACCGTCACGACCAGCAGCGAGAGCGCCGCCAGCAGCTGGTTGCTGGCGCCGAAGAGCGTCCAGTACAGCCGCCAGCCGCCGCCCGGCCCGAAGAGCAGCAGCCAGGCGGGCACCGCCAGCGTGATGACCGTGGCGGCCGCAGCGCCCGCGCGACCCTTCCACCCGAACAGCTCCTGCAGGATGAGCCGCCCCAGCCGCGTGCTCACGTCCAGCGTGTCGAAGACGAAGGTCGAGAAGGCCATGGCGCCGAAGGTGATCGCGAAGGCCAGGTTGTCCTTGCCGATGAGCAGCGTGAGGAAGCGCCCGATGCCCTGCCCGTAGATGGCGCCCGGCTGCAGCCCCTTCGCCTCCGCGGGCGTGAGGATCATGATCGTGGTCAGCGCGATGACCGCCACGAGGCCCTCGGCCAGCATCGCGCCGTAGCCCACCGGCCGCGCGTGGCTCTCGCGGTCGATCTGCTTGGAGGTGGTGCCCGAGCACACCAGCCCGTGGAAGCCGCTGCACGCGCCGCAGGCGATGGTGACGAAGAGGAAGGGGAACAGCGAGCCACCCGCCTCGCCGGCGTGAGAGCCGCCGAAGGCCGGCTGCTGCACGGTGTAGCCGCCGCAGAAGATGCCCAGCAGCCCGATGGCCAGCGCCGCGTACAGGACGAAGCCGCCGAGGTAGCCGCGCGGCTGCAGCAGGGCCCACACCGGCACCACCGACGCGACGCCGCAGTAGGCGAGGATGAGCAGGCCCCACGTCCGGCGGTCGACGAGCAGCGCCTCGGACAGGTGCGTCCCGAGCCAGGCCACGCCGAAGGTGGCGGGAACGAAGAGCAGGGTCATCAGCCACAGCGGCGGCGAGACGAGGCGCTGCAGCACGCCCATGACCACCGAGAGCAGCAGGTACATCACCGCCGCCGCCGCCACCGCGCCGCCCGGATGGAAGCCGGGCGTCAGGCCCGCCAGCTCCTCCGGCCCCGTCACGAAGGTGCCCGCGGTCGTGTCGGCGAAGGCCACGATCACGAACATGAGCGCCAGCCAGATGAAGGCCAGCATCGCGATGCCGGCGCGCGGGCCCACCTCCTCGCGGCAGATCTCCGCCACCGAGCGCGCGCCGTGCCGCACGGAGGCCGCCAGCGTCGTGGCGTCGTGCACCGCGCCGATGAGCACCACGCCCAGCGCGATCCACAGCAGGCACGGCAGCCAGCCGAAGCTCTGGCAGGCCATGATGGGCCCCACGATCGGCCCGGCCGCCGCGATGGCCGAGAAGTGCTGCGCGAACAGATAGAAGGGGCGCGTGGGCACGTAGTCCACGCCGTCGCTCTGGCTGTGCGCCGGCGTGACGCGCGTGTCGTCGAGGCCCAGCCAGCGCGCGACGAGCCGGCCGTAGAGCGCGTAGCCCGAAACGAGCACGGCCAGCACCGCGAGCACGATGAGCGGCAGGCTCATGACCGGCTCGGCGCGGGAGAGGAGCGCTGCACGAGGCGCGAGGATAGCAGCCCGAGGCTTCAGCCAGCGCGTGGCCGTTGATCGCGCGACGGGCCGCGGTGACACTGCGCCGCGTGCGCCTCGCGCTCCACACTCGCATGGCCCTGGGGTTCCTGCTGGGCGCGGGGGCCGGGGTGCTGGCCTGGCTGATCTGGCCCGGCACCGAGCCTGTCCCGGGCGCGCTCGACAAGACCGACCTCATCCGCTGGGTCGCCGCGCCCGTCGGCACGATCTTCCTGAACCTGCTGTTCATGCTGGTCGTGCCGCTGCTCTTCTCGGCGCTGGTGCTCGGCATCGGCGGCCTCGGCGACCTGCGCTCCCTCGGGCGCGTGGGCCTCAAGACGCTGGCGTACACCGTGACCGTCTCGGCCATCGCCGTGCTGCTGGGTGTCTTCCTCGTGGATGCGCTGCGGCCCGGCGAGGGCGTGCCGGAGGCCGACCGCGCGCAGCTGCTCTCCGGCCTGCAGGAGCGCGCCGGGACGGTTGTCGGCGCCGCGGTCGCGCCCAGGGCCGGGCTCGACCTGCTCACCGGCATCGTGCCGCGCAACCCCATCGCCGCCATGGCCAACGGCGACATGCTGGCCGTGATGTTCTTCGCGCTGCTCTTCGGCATCGGCCTGCAGCTCACGCGCACCGAGGCCGCGCGCCGGCTCGAGGAGGCGATCCAGGGCCTGTACGACGTGACGATGCGGCTCATCGGCATGGTCATCGCGCTCGCCCCGTGGGGCGTGGCGGCGCTCATGTTCTCGCTCACCGCGGGCGTCGGCTGGAGCGTGCTGCTGCCGCTCTCGCGCTACGTGGGCGTCGTGCTGCTGGCGCTGGCCATCCACCAGTTCGGCGTGTACTCGCTCTCGGTCTGGCTGCTGGGGGGCATGCGGCCGCTCACGTTCTTCCGCGGCATCCGCGAGGCCATGATCACGGCCTTCGCCACCGCCTCCAGCAACGCCACGCTGCCCACGGCGCTCAAGGTGGCGGAGGAGGAGCTGAAGCTGCCCAAGCACGTGAGCCGCTTCGTGCTCACGATCGGCTCCACCGCGAACCAGAACGGCACGGCGCTCTTCGAGGGCGTCACCGTGCTGTTCCTGGCGCAGTTCTTCGGCGTGGACCTCTCCGTGGGCCAGCAGCTGCTCGTGTGCGGCGTGTGCGTGCTGGGCGGCATCGGCACGGCGGGCGTGCCGGCGGGCTCGCTGCCGGTGGTGGCGATGATCCTCGGGATGGTGGGTCTGCCGCCGGAGGGGATCGGGCTGATCCTGGGCGTGGACAGGTTCCTGGACATGTGCCGCACGACGCTGAACGTGAGCGGGGATCTCGCGGCGGCGGTGGTGGTGTCGCGGGGGGAGGTCATGCCGAGTGGAACGTGAGCCGCGCAGCCGCACGCTGCGCCAGCGGCCGTGAGCACAGGGGTTCACCCATGTCGAAGATCGTGCTGCTCGTGCTCGCGGCCACGGCCCTCGTCTTCGCACCGTCAGCCGCCGGCCAGGCCCAGACGCTGCTCCTGCAGGACTTCGAGAGCGGGGACCTGGCGGGATGGACGTGGGACAACAGCGTTGGTCTCGGCAACGGGCTCTGGCACCTCACCACGCTTTCTTCCTGCGGCGCGGTGACGGCCATGGCCGCCTACAACTCGGGCGCGTGCAGCTACTCCACGGGCGAGACCGGCAACGAGGGTTGGCTCATCTCGCCGCCGGTCACGCTGGTGGGTCAGGCGCCGTTCTGGATCTCGTTCGACTACGAGCTGGCTGTGGATGGCGGCGAGGCGACGTGCGTCGGCATCCGGCAAGCCGGCACGGGCGACTGGATCGACCTCGCCTGCTCCGGCTTCGACCCGTCGGGCACGTACTCGCAGGGTCTCGTTGCGATCGACGCGACTTGGTCCGGCGAGTCGGTCCAGATCCGCTTCAAGTTCGTTGCCGACGGCAGCGCCGACAACCTCGCAGGGTGGCTGGTCGACAACATCCGCGTCGAGAACAGCAGCGCCTGGGTGGACCTGGGCGGGGCGTTGGTGGGCGCGAACGGGCTGCCGCACCTGACCGGCAGCGGCACGCTCTCTGGCCTGCCACCCAACCAGCTCTCCCTCGCGGGCGCCAAGCCGTCGGCGCCGGCCATGCTCTTCTTCGGACTCAGCCAGCTCGGGGCGCCCTTCAAGGGCGGCGTGCTCGTGCCCTCGCCGCTGCTGGCTTTCCCGGTGGCGACCGACGCGCAAGGCAAGGTCGCCTTCCCCCTGGTCTTCCCGCCGGGCTTCCCGGCCGGGACAGCGCTGTACTTCCAGTTCTGGATCCTCGATGCCGCCGCGATCCACGGCGTCTCGGCGAGCAACGGTCTGGTGGGCGTGACGGCCTGAGCGCCGCCGCGGCCTACTCGCTCGCGGCGATGCCGTCCTCGCCGACGCCGTCCTTCAGGAACAGGTAGTACAGCTGGCCCTGCTGCTCGGTCGTGCCGGCGAGGCGCTCGGCCGTCGCGCCGCTGCCGAGGTAGATGTCCGCCCGGCCCGCGGTGCGGATGGCGCCGCCCGTGTCCTGGTCGAACATGAACTGCCGGAAGCTCTTGCCCGAGCCGCTGCCCACGCGCGTGTCCACGAAGCACACGGCGCCGCGCGGGAAGAGCGCCTTGTCCGTGGCCAGGCTGCGCTCGCCGCTGACCTCCACGTTGAGGCTGCCGCGCGGGTTGCCCTCGATGGGAGTGAAGAAGACGTAGCTCTCGTTGCGGTCGAGGTAGCCCTGCAGCTCGGTCGGGTGCGCCGCGGCCCAGTCGCGGATGGTCTGCAGGTTGGCGTGCTCGGGGTCCAGCTGCCCGTCCGCCACCAGCTCCTTGCGCAGGGACGTGTACGGCCGGCCGTTCTTGCCGGCGTAGCCCAGCCTGAGCATCCCGCCCTCCTTGAGGCGGATGAAGGCCGAGCCGTTGACGTGCGCGATGAAGGCCTCGAGCGGATCGCGCAGCCACACCAACTCCAGGTTCTTGCCGTCCAGCAGGTGCTCGCTCTCGATGGTCATGCGGTCCGGGTACTCGTGCAGGCCGCTGGCCGTCTGCTGCCCGAGGATCTCGCCGTCCTTGCCCTTCACCAGGTCGGGCGGGAGCGCGTACAGCGGGTAGCAGTACTCCGCCGAGCGCGTCTTGCTGCCGTCGAGGATGGGCGTGCAGTAGCCGGTGAACAGCACGCCGCCGCCCTCGCCGTCCCAGCCCGCGCTCTTGTAGATCTGGAACTCGCTGTCCAGCTCCGTCGCGAAGGCTTCCGCGCTGGCGCTCGTGCTGAGCAGTTGCTGGAAGCGCTGCAGGCTGGCCAGCGCGCGCTCGTGCGTCACGCCCTCGATGGGGAAGTAGCGCGGCGCCGAGGGCTTGGTGGTCCACTCGATCGAGCGCTCCAGCGCCCCGAGGATCTTCTCCTTGTTGCGCCAGTCCGCCGCGAAGTCCGGCCGCGGCTCGTCAGGACCCAGCGGAATGAGCGCCGGCGCCCCCGCGGGCAGCTCGCGCCCCCAGTCGGGCTGGGTCTCGGTGGAAGAGCAGCCGGCCGCAAACAGCGCGGCCAGCAGGGCAGGAACGGTGGCACTGCGCAGGTGATTCAGCATGCCACCAAGCTGCGATCCGCCAGCCCCGTTCTCAACGAAGATCCGAACATGTCGTGCGCAGCCTCGAGCCGCCGCGCGCACCGTCAGGACGCAGCGGCGCTGTGGTTGGCCGGCAGCCTGCAGCCGCCACCCGCCCCCAGGTGCAGGCGCGCGGCGTCGGGCGAGGGACGTGCCCG
>DASUFI010000048.1:0-2056 GCA_036274635.1 Planctomycetota bacterium | reverse complement strand
CGGCGCGCGCGGTCGTCGCGGCGCGGCGGACCTCTGGACCCCGTGGAGAGAATGTCGTGAGCAAGACCAAGGCGCCCCGGACGCACAAGACCCCGAAGGGCGCTGCAGGCCCCCAGCGACCCCAGGTGCACGAGCTGCTCTACCAGGCGCTGGAGACCGAGCGCGGCGGCGTGGAGGTGTACACGACGGCCATCGAGTGCACGGTCAACGCCGAGCTGCGCAAGGAATGGCAGAAGTACCTCAAGCAGACCACGCAGCACGTCGAGACGGTCGAGGACATCTGTCGCAAGCTCGGGCTCGATCCCGAGGAGCAGACAGCGGGCCGGCGGGTCGTGCACGCGATCGGCGCGGCCCTCGTGCAGGCCATGCGCTCGGCCCTGGGATCCGGCGACAAGGCCGCGGCCGAGATCGTCGCCGCCGAGTGCGTGACGCTGGCGGAGACCAAGGACCATCTGAACTGGGAGCTGATCGGCGAGATCGTCAAGTCCGCCGACAGCGAGCTCTCAGGGGCGCTGCGCAAGGCGCACGAGAAGATCGAGGAGGAGGAGGACGAGCATCTCTATCACTCGCAGGGCTGGGCGCGCGAGCTGTGGATCAAGTCCTTCGGGCTGCCGGCCGTGCTGCCGCCGCCGGAGGAGAAGCACGACGTGAAGACGGCGACCGCCGCCGAGAAGGCGAAGAAGGGCCGCACGAAGGAAGCCAGGGCGAGCAAGGAAGCCGCGGCCTGATCGCGGGGCTGGGCTCGCACGTCAGGCAGGCGGCGCGGCGCAGGCCTCGGGTGGCACGTCCGTCGGCGCATCGCCCGCGCCCACCCGCTCGCGCGCCGCGAGGTCCAGCCAGCCATGCGGCAGGTGCACCGTGTCCTGCGCGCCGCCGCGCTTGGCGCGCGTCACGCGCAGCGCGCGGGCCGGGAAGGCCTGCGCCGGGTCGAGCTGCGCCAGCAGCGCGTCCAGCTCGGCGAGCGACGTCACGCGCTGCAGCGCGTCGCGCGCCGCGGCACGGCCGTCGAAGCCCTTGAGGTACCAGCCGCACCACTTGCGCAGCTCGCGCATCGCGTGCGGCTCGCCGAGGAAGTCGACCAGCAGCGCCGCGTGCTCGCGCAGGATGAGCAGCACCTCGCCCAGCGTCGGCGGGTCGGCGGGCTCGCGGCCGTCGAAGACGTCCGCCAGCTCGCGGAAGAGCCACGGCCGCCCCAGGCAGCCGCGCCCGATGATCACGCCGTCGCAGCCGGACCGCCGCAGCAGGCGCAGCGCGTCCCAGGCCTCCCACACGTCGCCGTTGCCCAGCACCGGGAAGCCGCGCGCGGCGTCGGCGCCGGGCGGCGCGGGCAGCGTGCGCGCGAGGTCCTTGACGCGCGCCAGCTCCTCCCAGCGCGCCTGGCCGGAGTAGAGCTGCGCCGCGGTGCGCGCGTGCACGCCGATCCAGCGGCAGCCCTCGCCCGCCGCGGCGCGCACGGCGTCGGGCCAGGTGATGGTGTCCTCGTCGAGGCCGAGGCGGATCTTGGTGGTGACCGGCACCTCGCCCGCGGCGCGCACCACGGCCGCCAGCACCTCGCGCATGAGCGCCGGCCGCGCCGGCAGCGCCGAGCCGCCGCCGCGCGAGGTGATCTTGCGCACCGGGCAGCCCATGTTCACGTCGACGTGCTGCGCGCCGAGCTCGGTGACGAGGAAGCGCGTCGCATCGTGCATCTCCTGCGGGTCGGCGCCGAAGATCTGGATGCTGCGCACGTCCTCGTCGGCGCCGAAGCTCGCGAGGCGCAACGTCTTCGTGTTGCCCTCGGTGAGGCCGCGCGCGTGCAGCATCTCGGCCACGTACAGGCCCGCGCCCATCCGACGGCACAGCGCGCGGAAGGGCGGGTTGGTGACGCCGGCCATGGGCGCGAGGACGACCGGCGGCCACACGGCGACGGCCGGCGAGAGCGCCAGCGGCGCGAACTCGCCCGGGGCGGCGACGGGGACGTCGGCGTTGAGGGGCGAGCGCAGGGACATGGGCGGCATTGTGCCGCGCCGGATGCCGCTGGCGACAGCGGCTCGCGACGACGCGAGGCCGCCGCCCG
>DASUFI010000047.1:0-12790 GCA_036274635.1 Planctomycetota bacterium | reverse complement strand
GTGCCGAGCACGGCGGCGGCGTTGCGGCGGGTCATGACGTCGTCGCTCTGCAGGACGGCGATGAGCGGCATGACGGCGTCGTCGCCCAGGCGCACGAGGGCCTGGATGGCGTTGACGCGGTTGTCGGTGTTCGAGCGGTCGCCGAGGGCGCCGACGAGGGCCGGCACGGCCCACGGGCCGTACTTGGCGCGCAGCTCGAGCATGGCCATGTCGCGCTGCAGCGGGTCGCCCTCGAGCACGCGGCCCACCACCTCCGCGGCGCTGCCCGGGTCCTCCGTGATCTGCTGGTGCGCGGCCTTGGCCAGGCCCAGGAAGCGGTCGGCCAGCTCGCCCAGCTCGCCGCGCTCCATGAGCATGTGGGTGATGACGTCCTGGTCGGCGCTCTGCCACAGGGCCAGGGCCTGCTCGTTGCCGGGGTTCTCGGCCAGCAGGGCCTTGAGGTGCTCGATGGCGCCGGCGCTGTCGCCCGACTGGTAGGCGGCGATGGCCTGCTGGAAGTGCTCATCGGCCTGGGCCGCGGCGCGACCCGTCAACAGCACGGCAGCCAGCGGCAGGGACAGACGGAGCAGCGTGAGGCGGGACATGGACGGGCTCGCGACGGGGTTCGGGGACGGCGGTGGCCACGAGCCGGCCGACCGCGGAAGCGGCGGAGTGTAGGTCGTGGCGCGCTTTTTTATCAAGGCGGGGCGGGCCGGTGACCCCCTTGGAGGGAGGACAGGGCGACGCCGAAGGCCAGCAGGCCGCCGACCGTGCAGGCCAGCCACGCCAGGGCGCCGTCGCCGCCGCGCAGGAACAGGGCGCTCTGCAGGAAGATGAGGCCGACCACGACCGCGATCGCCGTCATCCAGGCCGCCAGCAGCCGCAGCCACCAGCTCGCGCCCGCCGGCGCCCAGTCGGCCGGCTTGCGGATCGGCCCCCAGGCGCCCGGTGGACGGACCTTCTCCACGAAGCGGCGCAGGTGCTCGCGGTCCACCGGCGGCGTGAGCAGGGTCACCGGCACGACCACCAGCAGCGAGGTCGCGAAGACCAGCAGCTGCCCGCCCGCGAAGGTGGGCGCGCCGGCGGCCAGCAGCCCGGGCGGCAGCAGCGGCGCGAGCAGGCGCGGCGCGACGGCCAGCAGCAGCGTCATGGCCGCCGAGGTGGCCAGCACCGCCGCCTCGGACCAGGCGTTGATGCGCCACCACGTCCAGCGCAGCAGGTAGGCCAGCCCCACGCCCCCGAACAGGCGCGTGAACAGGTCGAACAGCCCGCGCACGCTGCCGGCCGACAGCGCGAAGGCCAGCGCCGTGGCCACCACCAGCGGCGTGACGACCCGCGCCGCCCGCACGTAGTGCGCCTCGGACGCATCCGAGCGCAGGAAGCGCCGGTACACGTCGTGCACGAGGTAGCTTCCGGCGATGTTGATGTGGCTGCTGGTGGCCGACATGAAGGCCGCCAGGAAGCTGGCCACCATGAGCCCGAACAGCCCCGCCGGCAGGAAGCGGTGCATGAAGACCGGGTAGGCCAGCTCGTCGTCGGTGGCCGCCAGCACGCTGCCCGCCTCCACCTCGGCGCCCGGCTTCAGGGTCACCACCTGCCAGTCGGGCAGCCCCGTGGCCGGCACGTTCACCGCCACCGGCGCGCCCCCGTCGCGCGGCTGCACCTCGATGCGGCCGTCCTCCACGCGCGTCACCGTCCCGGCCGTCGGCGACTCGACGCGCACCGCCGGCAGCAGCACGAGCGTGGCCAGCGCCACCAGGATCCACGGCCAGGGCCGCAGCGCGAAGTTCACGATCGCGTAGGCCAGCGTGCCCAGCACCGAGTTCTTCTCGTCCTTGGCCGCGAGGATGCGCTGGATGACCACGCCGCCGCCGTCGGCATTCTTGTTCGCGCACCACAGCAGCCCGAAGAAGATCACGAACTCCCACAGCGGCGCGCCCCAGGTCGAGGGCGGCTGGCCCAGCGCGTCGATCCCCACCGGCAGCGCGGAGAGCTTGGCCGGGTCCACAGCGGCCACGCGCTCGGCCAGCGGCTGCAGGCCGCCGAAGGCGCTCACCACGAAGAGGCACAGCGTGACCGCGCCCGCCATGGCCACCGGGAACTGCAGCAGGTCGTTGAGCACCACGCCCCACAGCCCCGAGACCTCGCAGTAGAGGAAGGTGAAGACCACGCAGCCCAGCAGCGCGAGCACGGACGGCGTGATCGGCACCCCCACGAGCGTGCACACCGGCGCGGTGCCGAGGCTCAGCACCACGGCCAGCAGCTTCTGCATGGAGAGGAAGATCCACGCCATGGCGATGCAGTGCACGAAGGCCACCTGGTAGACGGCCTTGAAGGCGCGCAGACCCGCCGCGGGCATGCCCGCGTAGCGCAGCTCCATGAACTCCACGTCGGTGAACACGCCGCTGCGCCGCCACAACCGCGCGAAGAGCACCACCACGAGCAGGGTGCCCACGAGGTAGCCCCACCAGCGCCCGTTGCCGGCCACGCCGCTCGCGCGCGTCCAGCCGGTGATGATGAGCGGCGTGTCCGAGGAGAAGCCCGAGGACACCAGCGACGTGCCCACCAGCCACCACGGCAGGCTGCGCCCGGAGAGGAAGAAGTTCAGCGTGCTGCCGCTCGCGCGCCGCGCGCCGATGAGCCCCACGACGAGCGCGCCGGCGAGGTAGGCGGCGACCACGACCCAGTCGAGCCAGCCCAGCGTCGTGGGCGGCGGAAGCGTGAGCGCCTGCTGCACGCCGCCATCATGGCCGCGCGAGCGGCCGGCTTTCCATCACGGACCGAGCGGCGCGACCAGCGTCTCGCTGGGGATGTGGATGGTCGGCGTCACGAAGAACAGGATCTCCGTGTTCTGGATGCGGCTCTCGCGGCTCTTGAACAGCCAGCCGAGGATGGGGATGTCCCCCAGCAGCGGCACCTTGCTGATGGACTCGATGGTGCCCCGCGCGCGCAGCCCGCCGATGGAGAAGGCCTGGCCGCTGTGCACGTGCACCGTCGTGGCCGTGTCGCGCGTGCTGATGACCGGCGTCTCGACCTCCACGCCCGACAGCACGAAGGGCACCTCGCTGGTGACCGCCGAGACGCTCACCGAGACGTCGATGCGCACCACGTCCTCGGCCACGATGAAGGGGATCATCTCGACCCGCACGCCCGTGTCCTGGTAGGTCGTGGTCACCTGCGAGTTGGTGCCCACGCCGGTGGCCGAGAAGACCGGCACCTTGCTGCCCGTGTTGATGAGCGCGCGGTGGCCGTTGAGCACGGTCAGCGTGGGCGTGCTGATGAGCTCGCTGGCGCCGATGGTCTGCAGGAAGGACAGCAGCGTGTTCACCTGGTAGCCGCTGACCATGCCCTGCATGCTCAGCAGGAAGCCGGTGAGGTTGGTGGGCGGCACGAAGCTGCCGAAGTTCGCGCCGAAGCCCGTGTCCGCCGTGCCGTTCTGGATGGGGAAGCCCGCGCCGAAGTGCCCGTCGATGGGGTTGGCCACCGGATCGAAGGGCGCGTCGGCGTTCTCCAGCTTGGCCGCCGCGATCTTGGCGTCCCACTCGAGCACGTCGTCCAGGTTGACCTCGACCACGCGCACCTGCAGCTCGACCTGCGGCAGGTCGGCGAGGACCTTGTCCATGAGCTGGTCCACGAAGAGCAGCACCTCGGGCGGCGCGGTGACCATGAGCAGGTCCGCGACGCTGAGGTTGGGCAGCGGCTCGAGGATGCCGAGCTTGACGCTGTGGTCCGTGAACAGCGAGTCCTTGTAGAAGTTCGGCTCGACCACGTACTTGATGACTTCGGTCGGCTTGCCGTCCGCCGGCGCGGGCTTGCCCGGCTCCGTGGGGAAGCCCGGCACGCTCGACTGCAGCAGCGCGACCACGCCCGCGGTGCGCTCGGCCTTGATCGGGTACATCTTGGACCACGAGCCGTCGATGCCGCGGATGACGTTGCGCCCCAGCCTGTGGAAGGGCGAGGGCGGCGCCTCCGACAGGTAGTCGGGCTGCTGCGGCACCTCGGTCACCGGCTGCAGCAGGTGCAGCAGGTCGGGCGTGGGCTCGCCCGGCGCGTTCTGCACGGGCGGGGCGACCTGCGGCCCGGGCGCGCCGGGCGTCGGCGGGGCCGCCTGCGCCGGCAGCTCACCCATGGTGACCACGGGCTTGTCCGCGGTGAACTCCCAGGTGGTGCCCGGCGGCTTCATCTCCTCGGTGACACAGGCCACGAGCAGGACCAGCGCGGCCGGCGCGAGGCGGCGCATGCTCAGCCTCCCAGGGCCACGACGGCCGTCTGCGTCACGTCCGCGACCGGACCGAGGCGGCAGGTGACGCAACCCTTCTCCACCACGGCGTCGTAGCCGCCGTCGCGGGCCACCTTCTTGACGGCCTTCTCGAAGGCGTCCATGGCCTGCTTGCGCAGGAAATGCCAGTTGGCGTCGTTCTCGGTGAGCGCCTGGCTCTCGCGCCAGGCGGGGATGGCGGC
The DNA here is from genome assembly GCA_036274635.1 of Planctomycetota bacterium. GTDB lineage: Bacteria > Planctomycetota > B15-G4 > B15-G4 > B15-G4 > DASUFI01. The sequence goes on along the minus strand of DASUFI010000047.1, from coordinate 8,350 downwards.
CAGCAGGGCGTTGCTGTCGAGCACCACGATGGTGCGCGCGTCCGCGGCCGCGCCGGTGAGCACGCGTCCGTCCACGTAGTAGACCGGCAGCTGCTCCACCACCGCGGAGGTGATGTCGCGGATCGCGTCGGCGCCGCCCGACAGGCCGCCCGGCACGGTGATGACGTCCAGCCTCTCGGCCTTGGCCACCTTGACGAGCGCCTTGTTGGTGGCGGCCTGCGCCTCCGCGAACAGCTTGCTGCCGCGCGCGCCGTCCGTCTCCGACAGGCCCTCGGCCTTCATGCGCATGTAGATGGGGTTCTGCGCGTAGACGGAGAGGATGTTCACCGTCGCGCCGTGCTGCGCCTTGTCGGCGCTGCCGTAGAGCACCTGGCCCGTGACCTGCAGGGCGTCGACGGCCGCACACAGGGCCAGCAGCAGGCCGGCCAGCAGGACGCCGCGCTCGCTCGCCCGCGACACTCGACTCGTCATCGCTCCTCCGATCCCGCTCGCGCCGTCGCGCGCCTGCCTGGCGTCGATCCGTCCACCGCTGCGCGGCCGCATCCTAATGCCGCTCACGGGGCCGCCACGCGTGTCAATGCAGCCGCAGGCGCAAAAAAACTTCCGGGTCGGGAGGCCTCAAGCGCCGGCGCTCCGGTGGCCCGATTCCCCATCATCGGCGCGCGGCGCGCCGATCTTCAGCGTAGGGCGCGGCGCGCATCGGCGACGCGCGAATTCGAACATGCCGCTCGCGTCAAGCGCGACCAGGGTGACCACGAGTCAACCGCCGGCGCCCCCGGCTTGACCTCGAGTCAAGCGACCGGAGGCGTCAAGCCGCGTAGATTCCGCCGCTCCGCCACCGGGCGCGCGTGTGGTCACGCGCGGCGGGCCGGACCATCCCAGGAGATCGCCGTGTACGACATGAAGCACCTGTCCAGGTTCAAGAAGCTGGGCGAGCTGGCGCCCGACGCCTTCAAGGCCTTCGTGGCCTTCGATGAGGCCGTCGTGAAGGGCGGGGTCGTGCCGCTCAAGTACAAGGAGCTCATCGCGGTCGGCGTGGCCCTGACCACCCAGTGCCCCTACTGCATCGAGATCCACGCGAAGAAGGCGAAGAAGGCCGGCGCGACCGAGCAGGAGCTGGCCGAGACCACGCTGATCGCCGCGGCGCTGCGGGCGGGCGGCGCGATGACGCACGGGACGCACCTGCTGGAATCCGCTCCAGTCCACGTGGCCTGAGCCGAAGTCGCGGCCCGCAACGACGACGCCCGCGCGGACGAAAGCTCGGCTCTCGTCCGTGCGGGCGTCAGAACTTGCGCTCAGTGCTCGCGCCGATCTCCGCGCCCGCCGCCGCCGCCGCCACCGCGGCCACCGCGGTAGCCGCCGCCGCCGCCACCGCCCCCGCCGCGCCCACCGCGATCGCGTCCGCGATCCCCGTGGCCGCCGCCGTGGCCTCCGCCGCCGTGCTCGCTGCCGCCGCCGCCCTGGCCGGCACCGACCGGCTCCTTGCTCTGCCAGTCAGGGTCGACCTGCTTCATGGAGAGCCGGATGCGGCCGTTGTCCTCGATGTCGAGGACCTTGACCTTGACGGTGTCGCCGATGTGCACGATGTCCTCGGGGTCGCGCACGAAGCCCGCGGCCATCTCCGAGACGTGGCACAGGCCCTCGGTGCCCGGCAGCACCTCGATGAAGGCGCCGTAGGGCTTGGTGGAGGTGACGCGGCCCTCGTAGATCTCGCCCAAGGTGGGCATCTGGCGCTCGGCGCGCGGGCCGCCGCGGCCGCCGCCCCCGCCGTGTCCCCCGCCGCCGACCTCGGCGTCGAGGTTCATCGAGACGCGCACGCGGCCCATCTCGTCGATGTTGACCACCTTCACGTCCACCTGGTCGCCGACCTTGCAGACGTCGTCGACCTTCTTCACGAACTGGCCCTGGCCCATCTCGGTGATGTGCAACAGGCCCTCCTTGCCCGGGAAGATCTCGACGAAGGCGCCGAACTCGCGCACCGAGACGACCTTGCCCTTGTACACGCGCCCGAGCTCGGGGTCGCCCACGAGGGCCTCGACCGCAGCCACCGCCCCCTCGAGGTTGGACTCGGGGCCGCCGGCAATGGTGACGGCGCCGTCGTCGTTGACCTCGATGCGCACCTTGTAGTCCGCCTGCAGCGCCTTGATGTACTTGCCGCCCGGACCGATGAGGAAGCCGATCTTGTCCACCGGGATCTGCTTGAGCACCAGCGTCGGCGCCCACTTGCTCACGTTGGGCCGGGGGGCCGCGATGGCCTCCTCCATCTTGCCCAGGATGTGCAGCCGGCCCTCGCGCGCCTGCGCCAGCGCGCGACGCAGCAGCTCGGCCGAGAGGCCCTTGATCTTGATGTCCATCTGCAGCGCCGTGATGCCCTTGGCGGTGCCGGCGACCTTGAAGTCCATGTCGCCGTTGTGGTCCTCGCTGCCGTGGATGTCCGACAGGATGTAGTGCTTGCCGCCTTCCTCGATGAGGCCCATGGCGATGCCCGCGACGGGCGAGCGCAGCGGGCAGGCCGCGTCCAGCAGCGCGAGCGAGGCGCCGCAGACGGAGGCCATCGAGCTGCTGCCGTTGGACTCGAGGATCTCGGACACGACGCGCATCGAGTACGGGAAGTCCTCGGGCGTCGGCATGACCATGTTGACCGCGCGCTCGGCCAGGTTGCCGTGGCCGATCTCGCGCCGGCTGGTGCCGACGAGACGCCGCACCTCGCCCACCGAGAAGGGTGGGAAGTTGTAGTGCAGCATGAAGCGCTTGCTGTACTCGTCCTGCAGGCCGTCGATGATCTGCTCGTCGCGGCCGGTGCCCAGCGTCACGGTCACCAGCGCCTGCGTCTCGCCGCGCGTGAACAGCGCGCTGCCGTGCGTGCGGTTCAGCACCCCCAGCTCGATCTCGATCGGGCGGATCTCGTCCAGCTTGCGGCCGTCCGTGCGGCGGCTCGTGCCGGCGATGAGCTCGCGCTCCACCACCGACTCCAGCTCGCCGAAGGCGGCCTTGATGCGCTTGCCCGCGGCGAGGCGCTCGGCCTCCGGCACCGCCTCGATCAGCTTCGCGGTGGCCTCGGTGACCACCTTCCTGGTGGCGTCCTTCTTGGCGTGCTTGCCCGGGGTGGCCAGCGCGCGCTCGAAGTCCTTGCGCGAGGCGAAGACCTTGTCCTTCCAGGGGTTGGCCTCGGCCGCGGGCACCACGATCTTGGCCTTGCCCACCCTCTGCTGCAGCTCCACGATCATGTCGCAGATCTCGATGACCGCGCGGTGGCCCGCCATGATGGCGTCGGCCAGCACGTCCTCGGACAGCTCCATGGCGCCCGCCTCCACCATGGTGACGGCATCGCGCGTGCCGGAGACCACGAGGTCAAGCGCGGACTGGGCCATCTGCTCGGTGGTCGGGTTGACGACGAGCTGCTCGTCCACGCGGCCGATGCGCACCGTCGCGCCCGGGCCCTGGTAGGGCAAGCTGCTGATGGAGAGCGCGGCCATGGACGCGACGCCGGCGAGCATGTCGGGCTCGTTGGCGCGGTCGTAGCTCATCACCGTGACGATGATCTGCACCTCGTCCGCGTAGTTCTCGGGGAACATCGGGCGCACCGGGCGATCGATGGAGCGCGCCACGAGCACCTCGTGGTCGCGCGGCCGCATCTCGCGCTTGAAGAAGCCGCCCGGCACCTTGCCGGCGGCGTAGGTCTTCTCGCGGTACTCGACGGTGAGCGGGAAGAAGTCGATGTCCGGCCGGCCGGCGGCGGACTGCACCGTGGCCAGCACGGAGGTCTCGCCGTAGGTGGCGAAGACGGCGCCGTCGGCCTGCTTGGCGAGGCGGCCGGTCTCGAGGGTGAGGGTGCGGCCCGCGATGGTGCGGGTGACGCGAAGGGGATGATTCAGGCTTTCAGCCATGGGCTTTCACTGCGCTTCTTGGAAAGGACGGCGAGTGCCGCCCGGGAGGGAGCGGGACGGACCCTGTCCGTTGCCCGCGAGGGAACTGTGGCTCACGCTCGAGAGGTCGAGGTGGGCCGTGGCGGCCTGCTCAGCCGCCGACCTTGACACCGCGGATCCCCAGCCGTTCGGTGAGCGCGTCGTAGCGCTTCACGTCCGTGCGCTGGAGGTAGCGCAACAGTCGGTCGCGCTGCCCCACCAGCTTCATCAGGCCGCGGCGGGTGGAGTTGTCCTTGGAATGGGACTTCAAATGCTCGGTGAGGAGCTTGATGCGGTCGGTGAGCAACGCGACCTGCACGTCGCTGGAGCCGGTGTCCTTGGGGTGGACCCGGTGCTCCGCGATCCTGGCAGTCCTGGCTGCCGTCGTCGTCATGGAGACATCCTTGCCGCGGGCGGAAGATTCCGCGAATGGGCCGCCCGCTGTTCTCTGTCGATCAGGGTTCTTGCTTGACTCTTCGTATTCGCGGCGAGGGTATCACAGCCGGGGTCCGGCTCACAAGGCGGCCTCGGCCCGCTGGCGGCGCCGGCAGCTCTCGCAGCGGCCGCAGGGAGCCACTCCGCCCTCGTAGCAGGACCACGCCAAATGCACCGGAGCCCCCACGGCGCGGCCTTCCGCGAGCAGCTGCGCCTTGTCGAGGTGCAGCGTCGGGCATTCCACCCGCACCCGGCCGCGGGTCGAGTCCTGCAGGCAGGCGTTGAGCCGCTCCACGAAGCGCGCGGAGTTGTCGGGGAAGCTGGCGGCCTCCTCGGCATTGAAGCCCACCACCACCACGTCCAGGCCGCGCGCCTCGGCCAGCGCGGCGGCCAGGTTCACCAGCAGGCCGTTGCGGTTGGGGACCCACACGGCGTCGGCGTTGGCGGGCGCATCGGCATCGAGCCGCTGCACGTCCGGCTGCGGCAGCGGCCGATCGCGCGCCACGAGGGCCGTGCCCGTGACGTCCGCCAGGAGCGGCAGGCTCGCCAGAAGCACCGGGAAGCCCAGCGCCGCGCCCACCGCCAGCGCGGCCTCGGCCTCGCGGCGTGCCGCGCGCTGGCCGTAGTCCACGCACAGCCCCAGGGCCACCGGCCCCGATCGCGCGCGGTAGAGCGCCGCGGCCACGGTCGAGTCGAGACCACCGGAGAGCAGCACCAAGGCCGGCACGCGCAGCGTTGTAGCGGCTCCGCGTGGCGCGAGCGAGCCGTTCGCCGCGGCGGGCCCGGTTGCCCCTCACCCGGAGGCCCGTTACAACGACCCGCCCGAAGCCGGGGCCGCCCCTTGGTCCCCGACCCGCGACAACCGACCCCGTGACCCGACGCTCATCCATCGCCACGCCGCAGGGCCCTGCGGCCGTCCGCCACGGCCTGCTGCTCCCGCTGGCGCTGGCCGCGGCCTGCGCGCAGGCGACGCCGGCTCCGGCTCCGACCCTGGCCGCACCTGCGGCGCCGGCGCCGGTCGCCGCCTCGCAGGCCGGCCTGGCTGCGGGCCTGGATCGGCTGGACGAGGCCCTCGCCCTGCGCCGCCGCCCCGATCAGCTGGAGGAGGTGCGCCCGACCGCCGCGCGGGCCGTGGCCGAGCTGACCGCCGCCCTGTCCGCCGCGCCCGACGACCCGCGGGTGGCCGTCGCGCTCGACACCGCCCGCGCCCTGGCTGACTGGCAGGCGCTCACCGAGGCCGGCTGGAGCCTGGCCGACGCCGACGCGGAGTCCTGGAAGCAGGCCCGCCTGGCCGCCGCCGACGCGCTGCTGCACCTGCTCGACCGCTCGAGCGGCCGGCTGGCGCAGACCTCCATCGTGCGCGCGCTCATCCTGCTGGAGAGCGGGCGCGGCGCCGAGGCGACCACCGAGCTGGAGACCGCCCTGCTGCTCTTCCCCGGCAGCGCCGAGCTGCACGAAGTGCTGCGCGCCAACGCCAACCAGCTCTCGGATCCGCCCTCGCTCGCCACGGCCGCCGAGCACGCCGCGCAGGCCCACGCCGACGCCAGCGCCGACTGCCTCGCCACCGCCGGGGCGCTGCTGCTGGCGGCCGGCATCCAGGCCGAGACGGCGGGCGACGCCGACGCGGCCCTGGCCCACTACGAGCGCGCCGCCGCCGACCTGCTCGCCGTGCGGGCGGCCGGACGCGCGCGCCTCTCCGACTGGACGCTCATTCGCTACCACGGCGACAGCCTGGTGAATGCCGCCAGCCTCCACCTGCACCGCGCGCAGGCGCAGCTGGCCGAGTCCGGCCTCGAGGCGGCGCGGCCCGACCTGCTGGCCGCCGAGCAGGAGTACGGCGACGCCCTCGCCCTGCGCGCCGACGACGTCGACGCCCACGACGGCTGCGCCGCCACCGCCGACGTCTACTACCAGGCCGGTGACCTGCCCTCCGTGCGCGACGCCTTCGGGCGCCTCGCCGAGCGCTTCGACGACGCCGAGTGGTGGAACAACACCGCCTTCTTCTGCCGCGAGACCAAGGAGTACGAGCGCTCCTACTCCGCCTACGAGCGTTGCATCGCGCTCGAGCCCGACAACGCGCGCTACGTCAACGACACCGCGCTCATCCTGCTCTACCACCTGAACCGCGACCTGCCGCACGCCGAGGAGCTCTTCCGCCGCTCGATCGAGCTGGGCAAGGCCGCCTGCGCGAACCCCTTCATCGAGGACGACGCGCGAGAGACCAACTTCAGCGCCTACACGGACGCGATGCTCAACCTGTCGCTGCTCATGGCGCGCGACGGCCGGCTGGACGAGGCCGCCGCGACAGTGGACGAGCTGCTGACCCTCGCGCCCGACCGCGCCGACGCCCAACACCTGCGCGAGCAGATCCAGGCCGCGCGTGGCGGAGTACCCTTGGAGGGTGGCCGCCAGGTCGCACCCCGGAGCCCCTGACATGCCGTGCCTTCCGCTGCTCCTCGCCCTGACCCTGCTGGGCCCGCCCGACAAGCTCGCTGACGCGCGCGCGCAGATCGACGCGGGCCAGGCCCACGCCGCCGCCAACACCCTGGCCAGCATGCTCAAGGACAAGGAGGGCGACGAGCACGCCGTGCGCATGCTCCTCGCCGAGGCGCAGATCGCCGACGGCGCGCCCGACCGCGCGCTTCTCACCCTCGAGCCCCTCGCCAACAACACCGACGCCCCGGCCCTGCGCCTCATGGCCCGCGCCTTCCGCGCCAACGGCGACCGCCTCGCCGCGCAGGGCGCGCGCCACTCCGACGACGCCGCGTCCATGTACGAGCAGGCCGCCGACTACCTGGGCCGCGCCGCCGCCGCCGGCGACGCCAGCGCCGCCTCCGAGGCCGGCTTCATCGAGCTCTACCAGCTCGGCGACGCTCCCGCCGCCCGCGCCCGCGCCGAGGCCCTCCTCGCCAAGGACCCCGCCAGCGGCGAGGGCCTGCTCCTGCGCGGCTGCGCCCTGGTCAACGCCGCCTGGACCGCCGACAAGGCCGGCGACGCGGCCGCCGCCAAGGACCTCCACGACAAGGCCGTCGCCGACCTCCTCGCCGCCGACACCGCGCTCGGCGGCAAGCGCCCCGAGCCCGTCTTCCAGCTCGCCTGGCTCTACGAGCAGTCCGGCGACGCCGGCAAGGCCGTGCAGGCCGCCGCCGACTGGTGCGACCGTCTCCCGCAGAAGGACGCCTCGCGCCTCTACCAGCTCGCGCGCCGCTACGTCGGCGAGCGCCGCTGGGGGCCGGCCAGCAACGCCCTGCTCGCCATCACCAAGCGTGACCCCGCCCTGCTCACCAACCTCGTCAAGGCCGAGTCCGACCCCACCAAGGTCGCCGTGTCGCTGAGCTGGGCCATCCAGCCCCTCATGGACGCGCAGCGCGGGCGCGATGCCAGGGACATCCTCGCCGCCCTCTGCGCCGCCGGCCCCCAGGACGCCGACCTGTGGAACAACTACGGCCTCGTCGCCCGCGACACGCAAGCCTTCGAGGAATCCTGGCGCGCCTACGAGCAGGCCCTCGCCCTGCGCCCCGACGACGCCAACCTCCTCAACGACGGCGCCGTCCTCCTGCACTACTACCTGCACCGCGACTACGACAAGGCGCAGGCCATGTACGAGAAGGCGATCGAGGTCTCGACAACCCTTCTCGCCACACCCGACAAGCTGAGCCCCGAGCAGAAGGCAGCCGCCGAGAAGGCGAAGAAGGAGGCGACGGACAACCTGGCCAACCTCGCCAAGGGCGTGAAGGAGTGGAAAGGCTGACGCGCGTCAAGCCTCTGCAGCGCGGGTGCGCCGCGCGCCCTGGCTGTTGAGCGGAGCAGCGGCGCCTCTTCGGCGACGACGTGCGCATGCTCGGCGCGCCTTCCACCGCGTCGCCCCCTGAGCGTCCAGCCCCGCGAGGGCATCGACCGAGGTGAGTGGTCGCAGTGCGCCGCTTCGCGGCGCCATCGAAGGCGCCGCCAGCTGGATCTCCGAATCGGCGCCGCGAACCGGCGCCGCTCCTGACCATCTCCAGCGAGCC
>DASUFI010000046.1:0-5369 GCA_036274635.1 Planctomycetota bacterium | reverse complement strand
CGGACGCGCCGCCGCGCGCGCGCGAGGAGTCGGTCTTCGCTCCGCCGCGCGAGCTGCTGCCGCTCGACCCGCTGGTGCTCCCGGCGCCGCCGCTGCCGCACCTCTCGGTGCGTCGCCCGGCCGTCACGCCCGCGCTGCAGGGCGGCCTCTCGCCGCAGTATCGCGTCTCGCCCGAGGCGCTGGGGCGCCTGACGCTGAGCGACGCCGAGGCCGCCCCGCACGGCGGCGCCAAGGACCCGGCCGCGACGCCGGCGGCACCCAATCCGCCCCCGCCCGATCCAGCCAAGACCAAGCCGGGCGCCACCAAGCCCGCCGGCAAGACCGCCGCCAAGCCGGAGGCGCCGCCACCGCCCGACGACACCCAGCTCGAGGCGCGCCTCGACTGGGTCGTGGCCGAGGGCCGCCCGCGCGTCTGGGGCCACATCCTCAACGACGACGTCATCGGCCTCAGCTCACGGCCGGGCGAGGACCTGCGCTTCCAGCAGGTCTCGCCGGTGACGGGCGGCCCGCTGGGCGCACCCTTCGACGTCGCGCGGGCCGACGTGCAGGACTTCGGCATCGCGCACACCCTGGAGAACGACTACCGCACGCGCAGCCGCGCCATCGGCGCGGGCCCCGCCGGCGCGGTGAACCGCCGCACGCTGGCCCTCGAGATGCTGGACCGCTCGGCGCAGGAGCCGGCCGCGCTGGCCTTCGCGCTGGAGGAGTCCAAGGCCGCGCTGGCGGCCGCGCCCGGCGACCCGGCCGTGCTGCGCCTCGCCGCCTGCGTGCGGCGCGTGGCGCACGACCTGCCGGGCGAGCTGGACCTCTACGAGATGGCCGACAAGGCCGGCGTCTCCGAGCCGGCGCTGCTGGCCGGCCGCGCGCGGCTGGCGCAGCGGCTCGGGCTGCGCGAGCGCGCCTGGGAGCTGGTGGAGAAGGCCGACCTCGCCGGCCGCCCGACGGCCGAGACGCCCGTGGCGCGCGCCTCGCTGCTCCTCGACGAGGGCCGCTATTCCGAGGCGCTCGACGCGCTGCACCAGGCCGAGTCGCTGCCCTTCGCCGGGCCGCACGAGGACCAGCAGAAGCGCGAGCTGCAGCTGCTCGTGGGCGAGACCGAGGTGGCGCTCGGCCAGCTCGACCTCGCCGAGCGCGAGTGCGGCCGCGTGCTGCTCGACGCGCCCACGGACGTGCGCGCGCTCGACCTGCAGGGCGCCATCGCCGATGCGCGCGGCCAGCTCGACGAGGCCGCGTCGTCCTTCGCCGCGGCGGCGGCGCTGTCGCCCGAGGACGGCCGCACGCTCACCGATGCCGGGCTGGTGGCCTGGCAGCAGGGCGACGGCGACGGCGCGCGACGCCTCCTGCTGCGCGCCATCGACGCCGACCCGGTGCACGCCGTGGCGCCGACGCTCGCGCTGGGCTTCGTCTTCGAGGACGCCGGCCAGCAGGAGGAGGCGCGCGACACCTACGCGCAGGCCCTGGTGCTCGAGCCCGGCCAGGCCGAGGCGCTCTACCGCCTCGGCCGGCGGCAGCGCCAGGACGGCGACCCGGCGGCGGCCACCGCCACGCTGCGCCAGGCGCTGGCGCTCTCCGGCCCCGAGACGCTGCTGCTGCTGGAGCTGTCGCGTGCGGCGCTGGACCTCGAGCGCTGGGACGACGCGCAGCGCTACGGGCGCGAGGCCGAGCGCCTCGAGCCCGAGAACCCCGAGGTGCAGTGGGCGCTCGGCCTGGCCGCGCTCTACGCCGGCGACGTGCTGGGCTGCGTCGAGCCGCTGGAGAAGGCCGCGCAGGCCGGCGCGCGCGGCGCGCACGTGGCGCTGGGCGTCGCGCGCTACCGCCAGGGCCAGGCGGAGGACGCGCTCTCGCACTTCGACGAGGCCATCAAGGCCTACGCCGGCCACCCCGACGACCCGCAGGCGCAGTACGCCACGGCCGAGGCCGCCGCCATCCGCGACAACCTCGGCAAGCGCCAGTGGCTCGACCGCTTCGGCCGCACGACGCTGCAGCGCGGCTGGACCGAGCACGTCTGGGACGGCAGCCCCAAGGTCTTCCTCGACAACGGCACCGTGCGCATGGTGGGGCGCATGGAGCGGCCGCGCGAGGACGAGCGGCCGGGCATCACGCGCCCGGTGGACGGGCGCACCTTCTTCGAGTGCGCCGCGCAGATCGAGCCGGTGGGCCTGGGCCAGACGCGCACGGGCCTCTCGCTCACCTACAGTCAGGTCAAGGGCGCGCAGGGCAAGCTGCCGAAGGCGCGCCTCGAGATCCGGGTCGACCTCGACGGGCAGGTGCGCCTCTCGGTCCTGGACAACTTCGACACGCAGGTGCTCACCGACGAGGCCACGGGCGTGGAGGTCACGCCGGGCAGCCAGCCGGTGCTGGGCATCGAGCGCCTCGACGACGTGACCGGGCGCTTCGCCTTCAGCGTGGACGGCCGCCGCGTCGGGCCCGAGGTGGAGTGCAAGTCCCTGCGCAACTTCCGCAACCCCTTCGACCTGTCCGTCTGGGCCGAGGCCGCGCCCGGCCAGCCCGTGGACGCCTCCGTGCACTTCGTGCGCGTGATCCAGGCCCCGTGAGCGCCGCGCGCCGAGCCGCCGGCTTCACGCTGCTCGAGATCATGGTGGTCATCGCGCTCATCGGCCTGCTGCTGGGGCTGGTGGCCGTGGCCGTGGGGCGCCAGACCGAGGCCGGGCGCACCGCCGCGTGCCGCGCGCGCATCGAGCAGTTCGCGCTGCTGCTGGAGTCGTGGAAGGACCGCAACGGCGACTACCCGCCCGACCGCCTGGCCGGCCTCGGCGTGCGCGACGGCAACCCGGTGAACGAGGGCATCGAGGCCGCCGTCGTGGCCCTGCGGGCCGCCAGCTACGGTGGCCGGCGCCCCGAGGAGCGCTGGCTGGCCAACGGCGACGACGACAACAGCAAGTCCCTCAAGAGCGTAGACGGCAGCACCGCGCTGCTGGAGCTGGCCGATCCGTGGGACAATCCGATCACCTACATCGTCTCGCGCGACTACGGCGACACCTTCACCTACAGGATGCAGAGCGAGTCCGGCCTGGAGGACGTGGCGGTGCACGCCGCCAGCAACCCCAAGACAGGCGCGGCCTGGCAGTTCGACAGCTTCCAGCTCCGCTCCGCCGGGCCCGACGGCGTGTTCGGGACGGACGATGACCTTGCCAACTACGAGATCGAGCGCGCGGGCGACTGAGCGCGGCGCGGGCGGCGTCACGCTGCTCGAGCTGCTCGTAGTCATCTCGATCCTGGGCGTCCTGCTCGGGCTGGGCGTGGGCGTCTACGGCAGCCTGGCCACGCCCGACGTGCTGGCCGCCGGGCGCATCCGCGACGCGCTGCGCGCCGCGCGGCTGCTGGCCCAGCGCGAGGGCGCGCCGTCCTCGGTCATCGTGGACCCCGGCCGCGGCGAGGTGTACGCGCTGGGCCTGCACGCCGCCGGCAACTGGCACTTCGAGGACGACGCCGGCACCGGCTGGCCCGTGCCCGCGCGCCACGCGCCCGAGTCGCTCGAGCCCGCAGGCGTCCTCGGCTCCGCGCTGCGCATCCGGGAGGACGGCGAGCTGCTCATCCCCGACCTGCCGCCCTCGACCGAGAGCCCCGACGGCTTCGGCGTCGAGTGCTGGTTCCGGCCCGAGGCCGAGCCGCGCCCGATGACGCTGCTCGAGCGCCCCGGCCTGTGGGCGCTGCGCCTCGACGACGAGAACCAGCTCGAGGTCTCCCTCTGGCTGGACGCCAAGGCCGGCCCCGAGGAGCTGCGCCGCACGCTGCCCGAGGCGCACCTGCCGCCGGACCGCTTCACCTGCGTGGCGGTGGTCTTCGACGGCCGCACGCTGCAGGTCGACGTGGACGGGCGGCGCAGCGGCGAGGACACGCGCCTCACGGCGCCGCGCCGCATGGCGCCGGCGACGCGCGTGCCGCTGCGCGCCGGCGACGGCCTGCAGCGCTTCCGCGGCCTGATCGACGAGCTGCGCCTCTCCGCCGTGGCCGCCGAGCAGCACGGGCCGCTGCCGGCCGAAGTGCACCTGCTGGGCGAGCCGCGCGTGCTGCACCTCGACCCTCAGGGCCGGCTCGACCCGGACTTCCACGGCGCGGCCGAGGACCTGGCCTTCACCTGGGGCGACCCCGCGCGGCGCACGCACGTCGAGCTGGGCGTGCTGGGCTCCGTGCGCAGCTGGACGGACGCGCCGTGAGCCCGCGCCAGGCACCCGCCGGGCCGCAGGGCATCGCGCTCGTGACGGTGCTGGTGGTGCTCGTGGCGCTGGCGCTCATCGCCACGCCCTTCGCGCTGAGCATGCGCGGGCTCGAGTCCGCGTCGCTGGCGGACTTCGAGCGCGAGGCCGCGCGCGACGACGCGCAGGCCGCGCTGGACGCGGCGGCCGCGCACCTCGCGACCACGCTGCCGCTGCTGGACGAGACGCCGCACCGCGACGACGTGCGCGAGCTGGCCCCGACCGACCTGGCAGAGGGCTACCCCACGCTGCTGTCGCGCGACCCGCACGGCGTGGTCGCGTCGGTGAGCCTGGCGGACGAGTCGGGCAAGGTGGACCTGGCCACGGCCACGCCCTTCCTGCTGGGCAACCTGCTCGGCGGCCGCACGCACCTCACGGCCGACGTCGGCGCCGCGGGCGACACGCTGCCGGTCGCGGGCGTCGAGGGCTTCCCGCCCACGGGCATCGCCTGGCTGGGCCACGAGCTCGCCGAGTACGGCGCGGTCGCGCCCGGCGAGCTGCGCGAGGTGCGCCGCGGGCTCGCCTCGCCCAGCCTCATCACCAGCCACGCCCAGCCGCACCTCGCGGGCGACGAGGTGCTCGACCTGCGCCTGCTGCTGCTGGCCGAGCACGGCTGGCGCATGGAGCCCGGCGTGTTCACGGGCTTCGCGCGCGTCGACGGCCTGAAGGACATCGCCTCGTACGGCGAGCTCTCCTACGCCGCGGGCGAGCTCGAGCGCGTGCGACCGTGGCTCACCGCGCAGGGCGGCGCGCCGCGCTTCGTGGACCGCCAGCGCGTGCTGGGCAGCGCCACCGGCCGCGACGGCCTGCCCGAGCTGGTGGTGCACGACGGCCGGCTGTGCGGCGCGGGTGCCGTGCTGCAGCTGCACGACGGCCAGGGGGCCACCGAGTGGCTGCTGGTGCTGTCCGCCGCGGACTGGGGCGACAGCTGGCATCTCACGCTGCTGGAGCCGCCGGCCCTGCACCTCGGCCTGGCCGAGGTCGCGCGCCTGCAGCGCACGCCGGTGAACGTGAACACCTGCGCGCCCGAGGTGCTGGTCGCGCTGCTCAGCGGCCTGTCGCTCGCGCCGACGGCGGACGTGATCACGCAGGTCGAGGCGGAGGCGCTGGCCAAGGCCCTGCTGGCGCTCGAGCCGTCCCTCGACGCGGGCC
>DASUFI010000045.1:0-14516 GCA_036274635.1 Planctomycetota bacterium | reverse complement strand
GGTCTCGCCCTCGAGGAAGGTACCGACCAGCACCGCCGCGTAGCCGTAGTCCTCGACCAGGCGCTCGAGCGTCATCGCGGCGCGCACTCCCGGGGGGCCGGCGCGCGCGGGGCGGCGGCAGCAGGCGGGGCGCGGCGGGGCATGCAGGACTCCGGTGTCTCGGCGCGCCCGCCAGGTGCCGGGACGGGCGCGCGGGCGACAGCCTCGCCCCCGGCGACGGGTGCGCGCAAGTCCCATGGCCAGAGCCCGCTGCGGCGCTCTAGATTGGCTGCGACTCGCAAGCAGCAGGGAGTCCGGATCATGCCGGGAATGCAGGGCCAGGTCGCCATCGTCACGGGGAGCAACAGCGGCATCGGCCTGGAGACGGCGCGAAGTCTCGCGACGCGGGGGGCGACGGTGATCCTGGCCTGCCGCGACCTCGGCAAGGCGCAGGCGGCCCGCGACGACATCGCGCGCAGCTCGGGCCGGGACGACCTGCAGGTGCTGGCGCTCGATCTCGGGAGCAAGGCGAGCATCCGGGCCTTCGCCCACCAGTTCAGGGCGTCCCATGGTCGGCTCGATGTCCTGGTCAACAACGCCGGCGTCTGGTCTCCTTCGCGCAGGACGACCTCCGACGGCTTCGAGCTCACCTTCGGCGTGAACCATCTGGGCACCTTCCTGCTGACGCACGAGCTGCTGCCCGTGCTCGGGGCCAGCGCGCCGTCGCGGGTCGTGGTGGTGTCTTCGGCCTTGCACTCCCGGGGCCGCATGCACTGGGACGACCTGCAGTTCGAGCGCGCCCGCTACAGCGGCTCGGCCGCCTACAGCCAGTCCAAGCTGGCGAACGTGCTCTTCACTTTGGGATTGGCCCGACGCCTCGAAGGCCGCGGGGTCACGGTGAACGCCGTCCACCCGGGCGTGGTGGCCACCGAGCTGACGCGCGACTACCCGAGGCTCCTGGTCAGGCTGCTTCAGCTGTTCCAGCTGACCCCCGAGCAGGGGGCGGCCTGCTCGCTGTACGTGGCCACGTCGCCGGAGGTCGCCGCGCTGACGGGCCAGTACTTCGAGAAGAGCAAGCCCAGGATGCCGGCCCGGAGGGCCCGGGACCGCGACGCGCAGGAAAGGCTTTGGGCGGCGAGCGAGCGACTGCTGGGGCTGAGCGGGGGCGAGGCTGCGCGGCCGAGCGCCAGCGCGACGATCTCGTAGTGCCTCGACGGACTCGTCAGAGCATGGGCGCGAGGAGGCGGGCGCCGTCTTCCAGCCAGGCTCCGGACAAGCCGGGAGGCTTGCCGTCGGCCGGCAGGCTCATGCGCTGCAGGCGGGCAAGCCAGGCCTCGGCGCGCGCCAGCGTGGCCGGGTCCTCCACGAGCATGCCCAGCTCGAAGTTCAGGTAGAGGCTGCGCAGGTCCACGTTGGCCGAGCCCAGCAGCAACGGGCCGTCGTCCACGAGGACGAACTTGGCGTGCACCATGTGGTTCTGCACCAGCATGACGCGGGCGCCGGCCGCGACCAGCTCGCGCACGAAGGGCCGGCGCGCGACGTCGGCGAGGCCGTGGTTGCTCTTGGCGGGCAGCAGCACGAGGACCTCGCGGCCCATGCGCGCCTGCAGCACCAGCGCGCGCTGCAGCGCGTCGTCCGGCACGAAGTAGGGCGTCACGATGACCACGCGCCGCCGCGCCTGCGAGACCAGGGAGAAGAGCGCGTCGGACAGCGGGTCGAGCGGCACGTCGGGGCCGCACGGCACGAGCTGCATGGCGGCCTCGGCGCCCGGCACCCGCGGCGTGTCGGCTGGCGGCTCGAGCACCTCGCGCGTGGCGAAGGCCCAGTCGGAGGCGAAGACCCGCAGCAGGTCCGCGACCACGGGCCCCTGCAGGCCCACGGCCAGGTCGATCCAGCGCTCCTTGAAGACGTCCGGGCCCAGGTACTCGTGCGCGACGTTCATCCCGCCGGCCCACGCGCGGCAGCCGTCGGCCACGGCCAGCTTGCGGTGGTTGCGCAGGTTCGCGCGGCGGCCCGGGCGCAGCGGCAGCATGGGCATGAACACGCCCACGCGCCCGCCGGCCTGGCGCAGCGGATCGAGGAACTTGCCGCGCGTGCGCAGGCTGCCCAGCGCGTCGACCAGCAGCCGCACGCGCACGCCGGCCCGCGCGCGCTCGGCCAGCAGGCGCACCAGCTCGCCGCCCACCTCGTCGCGCCCCACGATGAAGAGCGACACGTCCAGCGAGGTGCGCGCGCCGGCGATCAGCGCGACCAGGTGCCGCCACGAGGCCTGGCCGTCGTCGAGCCACTCCACGCTGTTGCCATGGCGCGGCTGCGGCACGCCCTCCACCGCGAGCAGGCGCGCGATGGACACGCCCTCCGGCGCCGGCGACTCGCCCTCCTCGGCCAGCAGCACCGGCTTGCCGCGCGCGCGCCGGTGCAGCTTGCGCCCGCCCAGCAGCAGGTACAGGGGCACGCCGACCCACGGCACGAAGATCATCGCCAGCAGCCACGCGAACGTGACCGAGCTCTTCTCCTTGTCGCGCAGCAGGCGCACGGTGAGCAGCAGCCCGAGCAGGAAGCCCAGCACGGCGTAGATGTGCGCGGCCTTCAGGTCCGCCAAGCCGTCCAGGAGGGGCTTCCAGTTCATGCCGGCGGAATCCATCCGAGGCCGGGCTGCGCGCTGGGGAACAGCGTGCCGCCCTTGAGTGTCACGCAGCCGGCCGAGGGATCGCCCTGCAGCCCGACGTGCCCGTCGAGGTCCGCGTAGTGCACGTTGGGCCGCGAGAGCGCGAAGGCCAGGCCGCCAGCGATGCCCAGCGCAGCCTCGTCCATGCAGCCCACCATGCACTCGAGGCCCGCCGCGCGCGCGACCGCGTCGATCTGGCGCGCCTCGGCGATGCCGCCCACCTTCATGAGCTTCACGTTGACCATGTCCGCCAGGCCCTTGCGCGCCAGGCGGTACGCGTCGCGCAGCGTGACCAGGGACTCGTCGGCCATGATGTTCAGCGGCACCGCAGCCGTCACGCGCCCCAGCAGGTCGGGCTCGCCGCGCGGCGTGGGCTGCTCCACGATCTCGAGCTTCGCGCCGCGCGCGGCCTCCACGAAGCGCAGCGTCTGCTCCACGTCGAAGCCCTGGTTGGCGTCGAAGCGCAGCTCCACGCCCTCGCCCACCGCCGCGCGCACGGCCAGCAGGCGCGCCGCGTCGCCGTCGGCGTCCTTGCCGCCCTTCAGCTTGAGGCAGCGGAAGCCCTGCTCGACCCAGTGCCGCGCGCGCTCCACCGTCTCGTCCAGCGGCAGGATGCCGATGGTGATGCTCGTGCGCATGCGGTCGCGGAAGCCGCCCAGCAGCTTCCACACGGGCAGGTTGGCCACCTGGCCGAGGAGGTCGAAGAGCGCCATGTCGACGGCGGCGCGCACCGAGGGCGACGCGGCCAGCGGCTCGCGCAGCTGCTCGATGAGCAGCGTGCGCCGCATCGGATCGCTGCCGGCGAGCTCCGTGGCGACGGGGCCCTGCAGCGCCGCCATCGCGCTGGCCGGCGTCTCGCCGGTGACCTGCTCGTCGGGCGCCGCGCAGCCGTGGCCGGCGACGCGGCGGTTAGTGACGATGCGCACGAAGACGTTGGTCACCCGCTCGACTGTCTCGTAAGCGATCGTGTAGGGCTCGGAGAGCCGCATCTCGACCTGCCAGGCTTCGACGCGGGTGATCTTCATCAGCAGGGCAGTATGCCCAAGCCCCCCCGTCGACCGGCACGCCAATATCTCCGGCCACGCCGCCACGTTCCTCGACTACGAGTCCATTTTTCTGTCTGCCCGCACGCTCCCCAAGTCGCCGCGAGACGTCACGCAGATTGAAAAAAGGAATTCACAGTCGACAGGCGTGCCCTCCCCTCGATCAACGACCGCCCGCACCACCCCCTCGACTACGAGTCCATTTTTCTGTCTGCCCGCACAGTGCCCGAATCGCCACGAAACTCCACGCAGACTGAAAAAAGGAACTCGTAGTCGACAGGCGTGCCCTCCCCTTGATCACCACTCACGCCCAGTTCCCACACGTGCCCTCCCCTTGATCATCCGCCAGCCTCACTTCGGCCGCACCCTCACCACATGCACCACGTCCCCGTCCGCGCGCGACTCCGCCACGAGGAACTCGTCGCCGATCTCCGCGTCGAGCCCGTCGATCGCCAGCAGCGCTCGGACGTTCTCGAAGGGCAGCTGCAGCAGCATGGCGAAGTTCTCGCCGGAATAGAGGCGCAGGCCGCGGAAGTCCTGCGGCGCCCTGGGGCCGGCGCCGACCGACGCCACCGCGAAGGCGTAGAGGTACTCGCCGCCGAGGCGCGCCGAGCGCGAGATGAAGGTGCCGTAGCCGGGCTCGCCGGGGCGGCCCTGGAGGCGACGGCGCTCCTCGCCGTCGCGCGCGCCGAAGACCTTCACGTAGGCTCCGCCGGGCGCGCCCACCACCACCTCGTGGTACTGCACGCCCTCGCCGTGGAGGCGCACGTGCGAAGCCCACGCGCCGAAGCGGTCGCCGTCGGCGGCGCCGGTGAAGCTCTGCAGCTGCGAGCCGTCCGCGCCGTCGAGCACGCGCAGGATGCCGGCGCCCTTCTTGCCCGCGCCTGCGCCAGGCTCGCCCACGAGCAGGTCCCAGGTGCCGTCCTCGTCCTGGTCGCCGGTCCAGTCCACGAAGCTGCCGAGCGCGGCGCCCAGCGTCGCGCCGGTCCATTCGAACACCACCTCGGGCTTGAGGCGGTCGCCCTTGAAGCGCAGCACGGTCGCGCGGCCGGCGTCGTCGCGGCCGGGCGCGTCGGAGCCGGGCGCGCCGACGAGCACGCCCTCGAGATCGAGGCCCGGGCGCGCCGGCGCCGCGGAGACGGACGCGCCCAGCCGGTCGCCGACGCGCTCGCCCTCGAGCAGGCGCTGCGGCTTGGGCGGCTTGTCCTTGCTGAGCTTGATGCACGCGTACAGCGCGCCCTTGCCGCCGGCGTGCGCCGGGGCGCCCACGATCACGTCGCCCTGCCCGTCGCGGTCCACGTCGGAGAAAGCGATGACCTCGCCGAAGCGCTCTCCCGCCTCCGCCGGCCGCAGCACGTGCAGGAGCTCGAGCTTGCGGCCGGAGTACACGTAGACCGCGCCGGCGTCCTGGCCCGCCTTGCCGTCGCCGGGTGCGCCGACGGCGAAATCCGCGAAGCCGTCGCCGTCGATCTCGCCAGTGGCCAGCGACCAGCCGAAGCCGTCGTCCGTCTCGCCGCTGCGGACGTCGTGCAGCGTGGTGGCCTCGAACTCCTCGGGCGCGGCAGCGCCGGCGAGGCCCGGCAGCAAGGCAACGAGGAGCAGCCGGCTGCGCATGACGAGATCCTCCGCCCGAGGCGGAGTGTAGGCCCGCGGCGCCGTCCCGTCACGCCTCTTCGGGGACGGGCTCCAGCTTGCGCACCCGCACCAGCCGCACCCGGCGCGGCGAGGCCTCCACCACCTCCAGCCTGGCCTGGTCGCCGGCCGTGAGCGTCTCGCCGCCGCGCGGCACGCGTCCGCCCGCCAACGCGGTGCACAGGCCGCCCATCGTGGTCGAGTCGTCGAGCTCGTCCAGCTCCAGCTCCAGCGTGCGGTCCACGTCGCGCAGGGCGCAGGTGCCCAGGACCAGAGCGCTGCCGTCGCGCTCGACGCGGATGGAGGGCGTTTCGTCGTCGTGCTCGGAGACGATCTCACCCACCAGCTCCTCGAGCAGGTCCTCCAGCGTGACGATGCCGGAGAAGCCGCCATGCTCGTCCACCACGAAGGCGATGTGCGCGCGCCGGCGCTGCATGTCCTTGAGCAGGTCCACGGCGGGCATGGACTCGGGCACGTAGGGCGCCTCGCGCAGCAGCTCCTGCATCGCGAGCGGGCGGCCCTCCCACAGGCGCTCGACGACGTCGCGCCAGGAGACGTAGCCGACGACGTTGTCGATGGAGCCGTCGAAGACCGGCAGGCGGCGGTGGCCGGCGTCGAGGAAGGTGCGCCGCAGCGCCTCGGCGTCCGCGTCGCGCGGCAGGCTGGCCACGAAGCGGCGGTGCACCATGATCTCGGAGGCCGTCAGCGCCGCGAAGTCGAGGGCGCGACTGGCGATCTCGCCCGCGTCCGGGTCCACCGTGCCCGCCTCGGTGGCCTCGTCCACCAGCGAGCGCACCTCCTCCTTGGACAGCTTGCTCTCGGTGAAGGTCGTGCTGTCGCCGAAGGGCCGCAGCACCAGGTTGCTCACGGCCGTGAGGAACCACACCACCGGCGTGGACGCGAGCGCGAGGAGCTCCAGCGGCCGCGCCATGACCAGGGCGTAGCGCTCGCCGGCGCGCAGCGCGAGCGACTTGGGCACCAGCTCGCCCAGCACGACGGTGAGGAAGCTGATGCACACCACCACGATGACCAGCGCGAGGCTCTCGGAGGCGTCCGGCGACATGCCCAGGCGCTGCAGCCACAGGGCGACGTCATCGGCGATCGACGCGCCGCCGTAGGCCGCGACGCCCGAGCCGATGACCGTGGCGCCCACCTGCACCGTGGCCAGGAAGCGCTCGGGGTTCTCGCGCAGGCGGTGCAGCGCGCGCGCGCCGCGGCGTCCGGACTCCATCAGCTCGTGCAGCCGGGACGAGCGCACCGTGACCACGGCCATCTCGGCCCCGGCCAGCAGGCCGTTGGCCAGGATCAGGCCGAGGATGATCCACAGCTCCCCGCTCATCGGGCTCCCATCAGTAGCGCTTCTGCCAGATCTCGTCGAGGCTCATGCCCTTGAGCTGCTCCACGAACTCGACCAGGTTGCGGATCATCGTCTCCCAGATGGCCTCGCCCTTCTCGCGCGAGGCGCGCGTGGGGTCGCCCATGACGCCGCTGCGCGAGATGCGCGCCGTGCGCGCGAACCACTCCACCGAGCGCGCCGAGTTGAAGTCGAGGTAGGCCCCGCTGAACGCGGGCACGTGCTTGCGCGCGCGCTCCATGTGCACGAGGTGCGGCCGCAGGGCCATGGTGGTGCTGGTCTCGATCTCGCCCGCGTGCACGTCGTTGCGCGTGGCGGCCAGCTTCCCCACGTCCGCGTCGCTGGACTCGCCGGTGTCCACGCAGGTGAAGATGTGCGCGTCGCGGTTGATCATCTGCGCCGCGAGGCGCAGCGCCGGGGCGTTGCCGCCGTGGCCGTTGATGACGACCAGCTTGGTGATGCCCTGCCGCGCGGCGGCGACGCCGATCTCGTGCACCATGCGGGTCAGGGTCTCGGGGCCGATGGAGAGCGTGCCGGGGAAGTCGTCGTGGTTGTAGGAGACGCCGTAGGGGATGAGCGGCAGCACGAGCGGTCGCGGGTCGCTGCAGCGCGCGCCGATCTGCTGCGCGAGGTACTCGGCGTCGAAGGCGTCCACGTCCAGCGGCAGGTGCGGGCCATGCTGCTCGAGGCTGCCCACGGGAAGCAGCGCCACGTCCACCTCCTTGAAGCGCCGCTCGGCTGCGGGCCAGGTCAGCTCGCCCAGCAGCCACGGGCGCGGGCCGGCGGCGCCGGCGCCTTCCGCGGCCGCCTCGCTCGCGCGGCGCGCGCCGGGCGCGGGCGCGTCGGCGCCACGCTCGTAGGGATACGGCCGGCGCAGCTCGGCGTCCGCCAGCGGATCGAAGGGCAGCCACACGCGCCCCGAGCGCCGCAGCGCGCCCTGCGCGTACTGCCGATAGATGCCGTAGAGCGGCGCGCGCAGGTCCACCGGGATGTCGTCCATGGGCGAGCGCTCGGGATCGAAGCGCAGCGCCAGCGCCTCGGGCCGCTCGCGCGGCGCGCGCACGTCGCCGGCCAGCGGCTGCCAGCGTCCCTGCTGCTGCAGCATCCACAGCACCTGCTCGGCGGTCTCGGCCTCCTGCGCGATGCCCTTCTGCGCCAGCTGCTGCAGGGCGTCCGCCACCTGCATCGCGGTGTAGCCGCAGCGCGTCGGGTCGGCGCCCACCGCCAGCAGCATGCCCACGATGCGCCGGCACTTCTCGCAGGCGCCACAAGGCAGGGCGCGGCCGCCCACGCTGTGCGTCGCATGGCAGCTCACCTGGTGCTCCTGCAGCTCGGGGTAGCGCTGCACGAGGATCTTCTGGATGAGCAGCTCGGACAGCGGCCGCAGGATGGAGAACTGCGCCACGCCCCAGCCCTTGCGCGCGAAGAAGCGCGACATGGCGTCGTCGAACCAGCGGCTCTGGTCGAACAGGCCGTCGTAGTGCGGGATGCCGGCGTGCGTGGCGCGGCGGCTGGTATCGATCTCGTCGCCGATGACCAGCCGCGCGAGGCCGCGCTTGCGCATGAGCGGCAGCGCGCCGAACAGGAACACGGCCACGGTCCACAGGCGGATGGGGTACTCGTCGCTGCGCACGTCCTGGAAGTCGCGGCGCACGAAGGGCAGGCGGCGCAGCATCCACGCGAAGAGGCGGTCGGAGTTGGTCCACACGCGCGCCGTGCCGGGGAAGGCGCGGTCCATGTGGCGGAAGGCGTTGAGCGCCGTGAACCAGTGGCGGCCGGACTCGTTGACGTAGATCGCGTCGGTGGGCAGGCCCAGCTCGCGCAGCAGGCCGAAGGAGAGCAGGCTGTCCTTGCCGCCGCTCGACAGCACCGCATGCCGGCTGCGGTCGCGCGCCCAGCGGGCGGCGCGCGCGCGGCGCGGCAGCGCGTCGGGGAAGAGCAGCTTCGCCCGCACGTAGCTGGCGCGCTGGACGGCGGGCAGGCCCGTCGCCGGCGCGAGCAGGAAGGGGTTGGGCTCGAGGAACTTCTTCACGAAGATCTCGCGCGCCGTGTTGCGCGCCATGTCCGCGAGGAAGCGGCGGTCGTGCGCGTCGAGCGGCCCGCGGAAGACGATCTCGCGGCAGAAGAGGCCGTAGTTCAGGGCGGGCTGCGCGGCGATGAGGGCGGCCAGGTTCAGGCTCTCGGCCTCGCCCGGCTGGAAGACGTCCTCTTCCCAGCGGTAGATCAGCTCGAAGCGCTGGCGCTTGCGCCCCTGCGTGACGACGTAGGGCGCGACCAGGCGCCGCTTCTCCACGCGCACGGGCCCGACCTCGAGGCGATCGATGACCTCGAGCACGGCCAGCGGGTCGTCGGCGGCCGTCCTGGACTTCTTCCTGGCCGGCCTGGCTTCGGAGCTTGCTGCGCGAAGTGTCTTCCATGTCTTCCGGCGCGGCGCGGCGGCGCGGCGGCGGGCCATCAGACCTTGTTCTCGAGGAACGGGCGCAGGGCCTCGACCACCTTCCCCGCGCCTTCGATCAGCACGTCGCAGGCGGGCAGGCCCGTGCGCTTGGTGATGTCGGCGCAGGCGGCGGGCACGTCGGTCAGGGCCATGTTCTCGTGGCTCAAGGTCACGGCCACCACCTTGGCGCGCGAGACCGCCTCGACCGCGGCGATCTGCTTCTCGAGCGGGTCCATCGCGAAGCCGGGGAAGCCGTCGTACTCCTTGCGCGCCGGCGCGTGCTGCATGACCACGCAGCGGGCGCGGCTGGCGGCCAGCAGCTCGGCGCCGCCGGGATAGGCGGGGTTCATCAGGGAGCCCTGGCCCTCGAGCACGATGGCGGCCGGCTTGCCGTCGCGCCAGGCGGACCAGGTGGCGTGCTCGATCTCCCCGGCCACGAAGTCGTTGATCAGGCTGTCGAGGACGAGGCCGTGCTTCACGCCCTGCAGCCAGGCGGTCTGGCCCGTGCCCACGAGGCGCGCGGTGATGCCGGCGGCCTCGAGCGCGTCCACCAGCATCCAGGCCGTGGTGCGCTTGCCCACGGCGCTGTCCGTGCCCAGCACGGCGATGCGCACCGCCCCCACCTCGTTGATCTTGCCGGAGAAGAAGTGCAGCTGGTCGCGCGGCGGCGGCTTGCGCACGTCGCGCAGCGTGATGCCGGCATGGCGCGCAGTGTCGGAGATCTCGGGGTCCTCGGTGAGGAAGTCGTGCAGGCCGGAGTCGACGTGCAGGCCGCGCTCGATGGCGTCGAGCACGGCGCCCCGGCCGTTCTTGGGCAGGCGGCCGCCGTCGGGCGCGAGGCCGATGACGAAGTGCGTCACTGCCAGGCCCGCCGCGCGCGCGCCGCCCAGCGCCGCGGAGAGGTAGCGCACGACCCGGATGCCGTTGGGCTTCTTGTCGAGCAGCTCGCCGGCGTCGCAGCCGGCGAGGTGCTCGTCGATCACGGCCAGCACCTTGTAGCGCGCGGTGCGCCGCACGAGGCCGTGCGCCGTCTTGCCGCTGGGCGCGTCGAAGGCGCCCTCGCACCACACGATGGCGTTGCCGTCGGGCTTCGCGATGACCGAACTCTTCGAGAGGCCGCTCATGGCCGGCGCCCCGTCAGCACGGCCACGTAGCGGTCCCCGGGCAGCGGCTCCTTGCGGTGCCGCTCGATGAGCGCGACCAGGCCGGCGGTGCTGGCGGGCAGCACGTGCAGGCCCTCGCGCTCGCGCAGCAGGCGCGCGCAGGCCAGCATCTGGCGGTCGGAGGCGTCGTCGGCCCAGCCCTTGGAGGAGCGGATCGCGGCCAGCGCGGCGTCGCCGTCGATGCTGCGCCAGTTGACCAGCGGCTCGTTGATCTCCGTCTCCCGGATCGAGTCGGGCGGCAGGTCCTCACAGTGCGGCAGGTTCTTCTGGAAGGCCTGCACGATGGGGTTCTTGCGGAAGCTGCTGCCGGCCACCATGCGCGGCACGCGCGAGGTCTTGCCGCGGCGATCGAGCGAGTGGAAGCCCTTGTGGATGCCGGCCAGCGTGGTGCCGTTGCTCACGGGCACCGCGCAGGCCGCGGGGGCGTCGCGCAGCTCGTCGTAGATCTCGAAGGCGATCTGGCCGTACTTCTTCAGCTGGAGGGACACGTTCTCTCCACCGGGGTTGGCGTCGTAGAGCTGCAGGCGCAGCGCCTGCTCGCGTGAGTGTTCCACGGTGCCCTCGTAGTCGGCCGGCACGCGCACGATTTCGGCGCCGTACTGGCTCATCTCCGCCGCGCGCTTGCTGCTGTAGTCGGCGGGGATGAAGACCACGCAGCGCAGGCCGGCCAGCCACGCGGCCAGCGCCAGCGACGCGCCGAAGTTGCCGCAGGTGGCCACGGTGATGCCGTCGTAGCCGCGCCGGATGGCGTCGGCGCACTGCGCGAAGGCGATACGGTCCTTCTGGGTACCCGTCGGATTGCCCCCCTCGAACTTGAGGTAGATCTGGCGCAGGCCGACCTCGCGCTCGAGGTTGCGCGCGCGGGCCAGCGTCGTGTCGCCCACCTCGCCGTCGATCAGCTCCTGGAAGGCCTCGAGGCGCAGGTCGAGGTCCGCGCCGCGGTCGGCCGCGATGGCGCGCATCTCCTCCAGCTCGGGCGCCAGCGCGAAGGGCGCGGCCACGGCGCTGTCGTGCAGCGACAGGGCCTGGGCGTCGGCGGCCAGCTGATCATCGGCTGGGTCGGCCGGGCCGGCGGGCGGCGACGAGGGGCTGCCGTCGGGCATTTCGGCGGCTCATGGTAGCGGTTGGAGGCGCGCGCGCGTCGCTCGATCCGGCGGCCTCTCCCCGTAGGATGCCCGGCTCCCCGGCCCGGATCCCGCCGTGTCCTCGCGCCCGTCCACGTTCGCCGCGCTGCAACACAGGAATTTCCGGCTGCTCTGGATCGGGCAGATCATCTCGCTGTGCGGCTCGATGATGCAGTCGACGGTCATCAACTGGCACGTCACGCTGCTGGTGCCGGACACCGTGGGGGCCAAGGCGCTGGCGCTGGCCCTGGTCGGGCTCGCGCGCGTCGTGCCCATCGTGGTGTTCTCGATGATCGGCGGCGTCGTGGCCGACGCGCTCGACCGCCGGCGGCTGATGCTCGTGACGCAGGCGGTCATGACGCTGCTCGCGGTGCTGCTGGCCCTGCTCACCTTCCGCGGCCTGTCGTCCGCCTGGCCGGTGTACGTGCTGGCCGCGCTCTCCTCGGCGGCCAACTCCTTCGACGCGCCGGCGCGCCAGGCGCTGCTGCCCTCGCTGGTGCCGCGCGCGACGCTGCCCAACGCGCTGTCGCTCTACTCGACCATGTTCCAGGTCGCGGCGGTGGCCGGGCCGGCGCTGGGCGGCCTCATGCTGGAGGCCGGCAGCCCGCGCTCCATCACCGCGCCGGGCTGGGTGTACGTGGTCAACGCGGCCTCCTTCCTGGCGGTCATCGTCTCGCTGCTGCTCATGCGCGACCTGCCCGCGCGCGCCGGCGGCGAGCGCAAGCCGGTGCGCGTCGGCGCCGCCATGGAGGGCCTGCGCTTCGTCTTCCGCGAGCCGCTCATCCGCTCCACCATGCTGCTCGACTTCTTCGCGACCTTCTTCGCCTCGGCCTCGGCGCTGCTGGCCATCTACGCGCAGGACATCCTGTACGTCGGCGAGCGCGGCTACGGCCTGCTGGCCTCGGCCGCGGCCATGGGCGCCCTCCTGACCGGCCTCGCGCTGGCACGCTTCGAGCCAGCCATCCAGCGGCGCGGCCGCGTGCTGCTGTGGTCCGTCGCGGCCTACGGCCTCGCGACCATCGCCTTCGGCTTCTCGACCAGCTTCGCGCTCACCTTCTTCTGCCTCGCGCTCACCGGCGCCGCCGACACGGTGAGCATGGTGCTGCGCAACATCATCCGCCAGACGCGCACGCCGGACGAGCTGCGCGGCCGCATGACCGCCGTGAACATGATCTTCTTCATGGGCGGCCCGCAGCTGGGCGAGGCCGAGGCGGGCTTCGTGGCGCGCATGTTCGGCGCGGTGACGTCGGTGGTGTCGGGCGGCATCGGCTGCATCGTGGCGGTGGCGGCGATCGCCAAGTACACGCCCGCGCTGCGCGCCTACGAGCGAGACGAGATCCCGACCACGCCGGCGCTGGCGCAGAAGGCGCTCGGGCAGCAGCCGGAGCCGGCGAACCCGGCCGGCTGAGCGACCTCGCGCCTACGCCTCCTCCGGCGGCCCGCCCGACCGCGCCACCTGGTCGGCCTTGACCTTGCCCGCGTCGAACTTCTTGGCGCCGGCCAGCATCTTCTCGATGGTCTCGTCGTAGTCGGGGCGCTTGCTCGCGTCCGGCTTGACGAAACGGATCGGATTCACGCGCGCCACCACGAAGGCCTTCAGGTACGGGCTCTCGAGGCCCTTCTCCTTGAGCTTCTCGACCGCGGCGGCGACGGCGTCGTCCAGCTCGAGCAGCTGCGCCGCGCGGGCGGTGCGCAGCTCGAGCGCCGCGGGCAGCTTCTTGCCGAGGAAGGCGTCGATGCGTCGCAGCACCGGGTTGTACTGCCCGCCCGCGAAGCGCCCGCGCTGCTCGTAGCAGAGCCCGAGCGTCACCAGGGCCGGCTCCTCGAACTGCAGCGCGAAGTCGGTCTCGTCGCCCGAGTCCAGGGCCGCGAGGGCGCGCGCCATGCGCACGACCTCGAGCGACTTCTCGCGCAGGTTGTGGGCCTTCTCGGTGTTGAGGGCCAGGATGCGGAAGGCCAGCTCCCTTTCCGGCACGACGAGGGCCACGATGGAGCGGGCGCCGAGGCGCGCGAGGGCGGCGCGGCGGTGGTTGCCGTTCGGGGTCCAGTAGCCGCCGTCCTCGCCGCGCACCACGATGACCGGGTCGAGGAAGCGGTCGAGCTTGCCGATGACGTCGGTCAGCTTCGCGACGTGCGCGTCGGAGAGGTCGCGCTGATAGGGCGTGGGCGCGACCTTCTCGATGGGCAGCGCGGCGACGAGCTGCCAGTTGCCGCCGAGCGGATCGCGGTAGGCGCCCAGCACGTTGCCGCCGTCGGCTTCGATCTGCGCGCGCAGCGTGGCGAGGGACGCGGGCGGTTCGCCGCCCATCTGCGCGGGCGTGAGGCCGCGCGATCCGGCCTCGGCCTGGTTCTTCTTCTTGCGCGGCTTGCCGGTGCTCTTCGCTTTCGCCACGACGCCCTCCCTCGAGCCGGCCGCGCGCGGCTGTCCAGCGCGGCGCCACCGGCGTGGGCGTCGCAGTCTAGCAGTCCCTCGCAGCACTTCTTCGACGGCCTGCTCACGCCCGCGCGTCCGCGCAACCCGCTGTAGAATTCCGGGCCCCCTCCGGCGAGTGCTCCCCGATGCGCACCCTGGTCCTCTCGTCCCTCGCGCTGGCCGTCTGTGCCGTGGCGCGAGCCCAGACACCACTGCTCTTGCCGCACGGCGACCAGGCCGACGAACGGTTCGGCGCGGCGATCTGCGTCACCGACGACCTCGACGGCGACGGCACGCCCGACATCCTCATCGGCGCGCCGGCGCTGCCGGGCAGCGTCTCCGCGCCGGGCTTCGCGCGCGTGGTGTCCGGCAAGGACGGCGCGCTCATCTACCGCCTGCTGACGGGCGCCGAGCCGGATCTCTTCGGCGCCACCGTCGCGGCCTCGCAGGACTTCGACGGCGACGGGCTGCGCGACCTGCTCGTCGGCCAGCCCGGCGCGGGGCCCGGCCTCGCCGCGCCGGAGGTGCTGCTCTTCGCCAGCTCCACGGGCCAGAACATGGCGGCGTTCGCCGACATGACGGGCGACTCGTGGAACGCCTTCGGCCATGGCCTGGCGGACATCGGCGACGTCAATGGCGACGGCGCCTCGGACACGGCCATCGGCGCCCCCTCGCTCTCGGACGAGCGCGCCGGCTTCGTGCG
>DASUFI010000044.1:0-23866 GCA_036274635.1 Planctomycetota bacterium | reverse complement strand
TCGCGGCCCGCCGCAGCTCCCGCGTCTGGAGATCAGCGGCCGGTTGGAATCGGTAGAAAAGGGGCGCCGCTTCGCGGCGCCACCCTGCCACCTCCGGTGGGGCGCGGGTCGCGAGTCGACGGCGCTTGGGGCCTGTCGGGGCGTGCCGTGAGGGCCCTTGGACGGTTGACCTCCGAGGGCCCCCTTCCTTAACCTTTGGGTTTCTCCGCAGGGCCCCAAAAGGCCTCTCCTTCGGCCGTCTCCGGGGTACTCGCGCCTTGATCATCCTCCTTCACCTGGATGCCGGTCCGGCCGAGCGGGCGGGGGTGCGTGCGGCGCTGCAGCGGCTGGGGGTCACCGCCGAGGAAGTGCGCCTCGGGGAGCGGACGGCCTTCAGCGTCAGCGGGCCGCCGCAGGCGCTGCCGCCGGCCGACAGCCTGGCGCGGCTGGCGGGGGTCGAGCGGGTGGTGCCGCTGGGGGCGCGGGCGCCGCTGGCCGAGTCCACGCGGGTGCCGGGCGGGCGGCCCGTGACGGTGGGGCCGGCGCGCTTCGGCGGCGGGCACGTGGCGGTCATCGCCGGGCCGTGCACCGTGGAGGACCCGGAGGCGCTGCGCGACGTGGTGCGCATCGTGCACGCCGCGGGCGCGGCCGCGCTGCGCGGGGGCGTGTTCAAGGTGCGCACCTCGCCGCACAACTACCAGGGCGGCGGCCTGTCGGCGCTGCGCGAGCTGCACGCGGCCGCGCGCGAGGTGGGCCTGCCCTTCTTCACCGAGCTGAACGACCCGCGCCAGGTGGAGGACGTGGCGGAGTTCGCCGACGGCCTGCAGATCGGCGCGCGCCACATGCAGAACTTCCCGCTGCTGGTCGAGGCCGGCCGCACGGGCAAGCCGGTGCTGCTCAAGCGGCACATGGCGGCCGACGTCGAGGAGTGGCTGCTGGCCGCCGAGTACGTGCTGCAGACCGGCAACGAGCGCGTGATCCTGTGCGAGCGCGGGCTGCGCAGCGCGGAGCGGCACGTGCGCTACCTGCTCGACCTGGGCGTCGTGCCGTGGCTCAAGCAGCGCGTGGGGCTGCCGGTCATCGTGGACCCCAGCCACTCGGCGGGCGACTGGCGCCTCGTGCCGGCCCTCGCGCGCGCCGCCATCGCGGCCGGCGCGGACGGCCTCATCGTCGAGGTGCACCCGCGCCCCGAGACCACGCGCTGCGACGCGCTGCAGGCGCTGCCGCCGGCCGACTTCGCGCGCCTCATGCAGGACGTGCGCGCGCTGGCGGCCCTGGACGGCCGCAGCCTCTCGGTCCCGCCCGCCCATGACGCGCCGCCGCTGCAGCGCGCCGCGGGAGCGTGAGGCCGTGCGCACGCCCTTCATCGCCGCCAACTGGAAGATGAATCTCGACCGCGCGGCGGTCACGGCCTTCTGCCGCGCGCTGCGCGCCTTCGCGGGCGACGCGGCGCGGCCGGCCTGCCGCCTCGGCGTCTTCCCGCCCTTCGTCTACCTGCCGCAGGTGGTCGAGGCGCTGGCGGGCAGCGGCGTGGCCGTGGGCGCGCAGACCTGTCACCCGGCGCCCGAGGGCGCCTTCACCGGCGAGGTCTCGGCGCGCATGGTGCGGGACGTGGGCGCGAGCCACGTGCTCGTGGGCCACAGCGAGCGGCGGCAGCACTGCGGCGAGACCGACCGCGGCGCGCGCGAGCGCCTCGACGCGGCGCTGGGCGCGGGCCTCGAGGTCATCGCCTGCCTCGGCGAGACGCTGCCCGAGCGCCAGGAGGGCCGCACCATCGCGGTCGTGGACCGCCAGCTCGACGCGCTCGTCGCGGGGCTGCCGGGCGAGACGCTGGCCGGCAAGGTCACGCTGGCCTACGAGCCGGTGTGGGCCATCGGCACGGGCGTGGTCGCCACGCCGGCGCAGGCGCAGGAGGTGCACGCGCACCTGCGCGCGCGCCTGGCCGAGCGCGCCGGCGCGGCGGTCGCGGAGCGCGTGATCATCCAATACGGCGGCAGCGTCAAGCCCGGCAACGTCGCGGAGCTGCTCGACAGCCCGGACGTGGACGGGGCCCTGGTGGGCGGCGCGTCGCTCGAGTTCGAGTCGTTCGAAGCCATCGCGCGGCGCGGCCGCGCCGTGGCGCACGGGAGCAAGCGCTGATGGAAGCCATCCTCTGGATCCTCTTCGTCCTGGCCTGCGTGCTGGTCTCCACCGTCATCCTGCTCCAGGAGGGCAAGGGCGGCGGCCTGTCGGAGGCCTTCGGCGGCGTCGGCCAGCAGACTTTCGGCGTCAAGGCCGAGGGCATCAACAAGTTCACCGGCTGGGTCTCGTTCATCGTGGTCGTGCTGGCCATCGTGATCACGCGCGTGCGCAGCGGGGGGACAGCGCTGAGCTTCTCGCCGCCCCCCGGCCAGCAGGCGCCCGCCGACACCGGGGCCGCGCCGGCTGATGCGGGCGCGCCCGCCGCGCCCGCTGGCGAGCAGCCGGCGCCGGCCGCGCCCGCCGGCGAGCAGCCCGCGCCCGCGCCGCAGACGCCGCCGGACGGAGCGCCCAAGTGAGCCAGGCCGTGGCTGCCTTCGACCTCGAGGCGCGCCTCGTGCGCGCCAACGCCCTGCTCAAGGGCCACTTCCAGCTCACCTCGGGGCTGCACAGCGACCGCTACATCCAGTGCGCGCTGCTGCTGGCGCAGCCCAAGGAGGCCGAGGCCGCCTGCGCCGCGCTGGCCGACAAGCTGGCCGACACGCGCCCGCAGCTCGTCATCGGGCCGGCGCTGGGCGGCGTGATCGTCGCGCACGAGGTCGCACGGCGGCTGGGCACGCCCAGCTTCTTCGCCGAGCGCAAGGACGGTCCCATGTCGCTGCGCCGCGGCTTCGCGGTACAGCCCGGCGTGCGCGTGGTCGTGGTCGAGGACGTCGTCACCACCGGCGGCTCCGTGATGGAGGTGGCCGAGCTGGTCAAGGCCGCGGGCGCCGAGGTCGTGGGCCTCGGCTCGCTGGTGTGCCGCGCGCGCAAGTCGCCCTTCACGCTGCGCTACGAGGCGCTGCTGAACCTGCCCATCGAGAGCTGGCAGCCCGCCGAGTGCCCGCTGTGCAAGCAGGGCTCGACGGCCATCAAGCCCGGGAGCCGTCCGGGACGTTGAACGGAACCGCCACCATGGCCCTGCGCAGCATGACCGGCTACGGACGGGCGCGCCGCACGCGCGGCCGCCTGCTGGCCGAGGCCGAGGCGCGCTCGGTGAACGGCCGCTACCTGGCCGTGCGCTGCCGCCTGCCCGGCGACCTGCTGCGCCTCGAGGCGCGGCTCGAGGCGCTGGTGCGCGAGCGCCTGTCGCGGGGCTCGGTGGACGTCTCGGTGCGCCCGACAGCCGAGCGCCGCGCCGGCCGCCCGCGCGTGAACCGCCAGGCCCTGGCCGTCTACCGCGAGGCGCTCGAGGCGCTGGGCGGCGGCGAGCGCGCCCTGCTGCTCTCGCTGCCGGGCGTGGTGAGCTTCGGCGAGGAGCTGCCGGCCGAGGCCGCGGTCGACGCGCTGGTGCTGGGCGCGGCCGGCGAGGCCCTGCAGCGCATGGAGCGCGCGCGCAGCGCCGAGGGCGGGCGCCTGGCGAGCGCGCTGCGGCGCGAGCTGGCCGCGCTGCGCCGCCACGTCGACGCCGTGCGGCGCCTCGCGCCCGCGGCGATCAAGTCGCACCACGAGGCCATGCGCGAGCGCCTGGCCCGGCTGCTCGAGCGGCGCGCCGGCGGCAACGGCTCGCCGGCCGCCGACGACCCCGCGCTGCTGCGCGAGGTCGCGCTGCTGGCCGACAAGCACGACGTGACCGAGGAGCTGGACCGGCTGCAGTCGCACCTCGCGGCGCTGTCCGAGGCGCTGGCCAGCGACGAGCCCGTGGGCCGCCACCTGGACTTCCTGCTGCAGGAGGTCGGTCGCGAGGTCAACACCGTGGGCAGCAAGGCCTCCGACGCGCGCATCGCGGCGCGCATCGTGATGGCCAAGTCGGCGGTCGAGAAGCTGCGCGAGCAGGCGGCCAACATCGAATGAGCCAGCCTCCCGCATCCGCCGCGCGCCGCGGGCGCCTCGTGGTCATGTCCGGGCCCTCGGGCTCGGGCAAGACCACCATCAAGGAGCGGCTGCGCCGCCACCCGGACGTGCGCGTGGCCGTCACCGTCACCACGCGCGCGCCGCGCAAGGACGAGCAGGACGGCCGCGACTACCACTTCGTCACGCGCGAGGAGTTCCTGCGGCGCAAGGCCGCGGGCGAGTTCGCCGAGACCAACGACGTCTTCGGCACCGGCACGCTCTACGGCTCGCTGCGCGCCGAGATCGACGAGGCGCTGGCCGAGCCCGGCCGCGTGCTGCTCATCGAGGTGGACGTGACCGGCGCCCGCAACCTGCGGCGCGCGGGCTACGAGGGCGTGTACCTCTTCATCGCGCCGCCCGACATGGCGCAGCTCGAGAGCCGCCTGCGCCGGCGCGGCACCGACGACGCGGCCGCCATCGACCGGCGCCTGCAGCGCGCCCGCGACGAGATGGACGAGGCGCGCGCCGACGGCAGCCGCCTGGTCATCAACAACGATCTGGAGCAGGCCGTGCGCGAGGTCTTCGCCGCCGCGGGCCTGGCCGAGGTTCCCGCGCGCACCTGACGCGCACCACATTTCCCGGAGGCAAGAGCATGGATCGCACCAAGGTCATGGAGCTGGCGGACAAGGTGGGCGGGCTGTTCCGTCTCACCGTCCTGCTGCAGAAGCGCGTGCAGGAGCTGGTGGCGGGCAGCGCCAAGCTCGTGGACACCAAGGAGACCAACCCCATCCGCATCGCCATGCTCGAGGTGGAGGCCGACGCCATCGACCTCGTGGACCTCACCGACGCGGAGCTGGCGCAGCTCGAGGCGCAGACGCAGATGGCCACGGACGAGGCCGAGCTGCTCGAGGCCCTGCGCTCGCGCATGACGCGCAGCCTGGCGGCGCCGCCCGAGCCGGCCACCGGCGGCGGCTACGAATCCACCGACGACGACGACGACTGATGCGCGCCGCGACCACCCTGCTGCTCGCCGTGCTGGCAGGCTGCGCCGTGGACGATCCGGCGTTTCCGCCCTCGCCGGCCGTCGCGGCGGACCTCGGCTGGCTCGCGGGCCACTGGGTCATGGACACCCCGGACGGCCGCGTCGAGGAGCTGTGGCTGCCGCCCGCGGGCGGCACGCTCTACGGCGTGGGCCGCACGCTGTCGGCCGGCACGACGCGCTTCTTCGAGTTCCTCGCCATCGAGCCGCGCAACGGCGAGCACGGCCCGACGCTGGCCTACGTGGCCCGGCCGCGCGGCGGCGAGCCCACGGAGTTCCTGCTGAGGGAGCTGTCGGCCCAGCGCGTCATCTTCGCCAACCCGCAGCACGACCGGCCCAAGCGCATCATCTACGAGCGGCGCGGCGACGCGCAGCACGTGGTGCTGCACGCCCGGGTGGACGACGGGACGGATGACGGCGAGGGCGAGGACTACGAGTACCGGCGAGGCGACTAAGCGCGCGGGTCCGGAACGCGGGCGAGCGATACTCGCCGCGGCTGTCGTGATCGTCGCCGTTGTGGCGGGATGGATGATCATCGGGCACGGGCGCGACGGGCGGGCGCCCCCAACGCGAGCCGTCGAGCCGGTCGAGTCGACGCCTCAGCCGCCATCCGTGCAACTGCCGATGGACGGCGAGCGCCTGGTGGGTGACCTCGCGCCGGCGCCCGCGGCGCCGCAGGCCAATCCAACGAGCGCGTCGACTCCAGAAGCGACAGAGTCCCCGGTCCTCATCACGGGTCGAGTTCTGCTGCCGGACGGGCGGACTCCGGCAGGTGCGGCCCGCGTCACTGCGCTCATTCGGCCCATCGACGGCGCCGGTCCCCGGCCGCTCAAGACGGACGTCGCGGGGACGTTTGCCTTCCCCATCGACAGGGGCCGGCGCATCGACCACGTCGAGTTCTTCTTCGTCGCCGCGGACAGATCAGCCTGGCTCCAGGACAAGCACTTCGTCCTGGACTCCATCCACGGCACCGATCTCGGCGACATCGTGTTGGATCCTCTCGAGGTTCTGCGGCTCCAGGTCGTCGACGAATCGGGCCAGCCCGTCGCCGGGGCGACGGCCTCGGCGATCGGGCACGACGACCTCTCGTCGTGGGAGACGGATGCGAACGGGCTGGTCTCGCTCGAACCGCTCCCGAAGGACAGCCTCGAGGTCGAGGTGGGGGCACTGGGCTTCGCGTGCACTCGAGCCGAGATCCCGCGGCCGCTTCCGCTCGCGCCTCTCCGGCTGGCCCTGACGCGCTGTCCGAGGCTCACCGTGCGGGCCGAGCTTCCCGAGGGTGCAAGAGACGCTGGATTGTGCGTGCTCGTGGAATCAGCAGAAGCACCGTTCGCTTCACTGCGCCCCGGGAAGGCTGCGGGCAAGGCGTATCCGAGCCCACACTCGGGCACGACCTACGGGCTGGTGCTTCCTCCGCGAGTGGAGGGTGCGCTGCAGGCTCGCACCCGCTGCATGTTCTGGCTGGATCATGGACGGGTCGAGCTGTCTGACCTGAAGCCGGGACTGCCGATGGACATCAGCCTCGTCGACCCGACCTGCACCAGGGCCTGGGGACCGACGAGCGTGACGCTCGCGCCGGCGGAACATCGCGAGCTGAACGCGCCTCTGACCGAGCTCCCTGGGCCGTTGACGGTGAGGGTCGTCGACCCGGAGGGAGTGCCGGTGAGCAGGGCCTGGGTGGGAGTCTTCGGCCTGGACACCGACTTGGGCGACCAGACGCAAGTCGATCGGTCCGGCCTGGCGAGCTTCCCGTACGTCGTGGGCCCGCGGGTCGGCATCTCCGTGGAGTCCGCTCCCTGGGAGCGAGTCTTCCTGCGCGATGTCGAAGTCCAGCGCGACGGACCGGTCGAAGTCAGGCTGCGGGGCGGAACGAGGCTCGTCGTGCACATCACCGACGAAGCGGGCGCGCCACTCGACGTGGACGAGATCCTCATCTGTCTCCACGGCCACGTCTTCCGGCGGCTCATGACAGCACCCGATCCGAAGGCGCAGAGCCGCTTCGAGTTCGAGGACCTGCCACGGGAGCCCATCGAGCTCGTCATTCTTCAGGGAGAGCGCGAAGTGCGTCACACCGTGGATGCGACGTCCTCCGAGGTGACCGTGTCCGTGCCGCGATAGCGGCATCCCGCTGCCCTCAGCTCTTCGCCGCGCCCACCCGCTGCCGCTCGAGCGTCCGCACGAACTCCGCCACGCGCACGCGCTCCTTCAAGCGCAGGTTCACGAAGCGCGTGCCGGCGCGCACGCTGCCGTCGTCCTCCTGGCCCGTGGAGACCACCTCGCACAGCGGCAGCGCGACGATCGCGCCGCCGGGCTGGCGCAGCAGCAGGTGCAGGCGCTGCCGGAGCGTGACCGCGTGGCGCAGCGAGAGCCGCGCGCCGTCGGGGGAGAGGTCGAGGACGGTGGCATCGTTGCGGCGGGCGAAGCACTCGGCGCGGTGCAGCTCGTCGGCCTCGAGCGACTCCTCGCGCAGCAGGCGCTCGCGCAGGCGCGGCGCGTCGCCGCCGTCGGGCAGCACGAGCGTGGCCAGGCGGCAGGGCACGCGCGCGGTAGCGCGGCGGTTGGTGACCACGTCCACCTGCCGGTGCATGAGCACCCACTCCCAGGCGGGGTAGGCCGGACGCATCATGAGCTGCGCCTCGAAGGAGGCGGCCGCGTCGGTGGGGGCGGCGGCGGGGGCCACGCGCAGCACGCGGCGGGCGGGCCAGGGGCAGTCGTCGCGGGCGATGAGCTGCAGGCTGCGCTCGTCGGCCGAGAGCACCCAGGCGATCACGTCGGGCGTGCGCGCGTCGGTGGGGTCGTGCAGGCGCAGGCGGTCGAAGGGCACGGGCGCGCCGGGGAAGGCGGGCGCGGCGGCGCCACGCTCCGCGAAGAGGCGCGCGGCGGCGACGGCCAGGCGCTCGGCGGCGGCCTCGTCGCGGGCGGCGCGCAGGGCGCGGGCGCACAGGCGGCGCAGCTCGGCGGGCTGCTCGAGCAGGACATCCAGGGCATCGGGGCCCTCCCGGCCAAGCAGTCGGGCGAGCAGCTCGGCCGAGGCCGTGGAGAGGCCCTGCGCGTGACCGCGCGCCACGATCGCGAGGCGCCGGCGGCGGCGCCGCGCGAACGACGCGAGGGCAGCGCCCACCACCAGGGGCCCGCCCAGGCACAGGCAGACCAGGGCCGAGACGGGCAGTGAGCTGGCCCCGGGGGCGGCGCCCGGCAGGGTGGCCGCCAGCAGCAGCGGAACAAAGCGGTTGATGCGCAGCGAGGGCGTCGACACGATGGACCTTCTCGGCGCGCACGGCGTCCGGCTTGAGGGGCCCTCCTGGGGGCGCCGGCCGCGATCGGCTTGCGTCCGGATGGCGGAGCGGAGATGGCCTGGGGCAAGTCGAGAAAGCCGGTGGCGCGTGCATCCCTGCTGGCCAGCCGGCAGGCCGCGAAAGCCCTCGGCGAGCACGCGGGCAAGGCGCTGTCGGTGACGTCGCGCCACATGGCGCGGGCCACGGCGCCGGCGCGCGCGGCGGCCGCGCGCAAGCTGTCCGAGCCCATGTCCGAGGCCTCGGCTCACCGCCTGCGCGAGGTCATCGCGCTGGGGCTGCTGGGCCTGACGGCCTTCCTCTTCTTCGCCTGCATCACGGCCTGGGGCGAGCCGGGCAACTGGTGCGGGCGCACGGGCGAGGCCATCGCGCAGGCGCTGCTCGTCACGCTGGGCTACGCCGCCTACCTCATCGTGCTGTGCCTGGCGCTGTGGGGGCTCTCGCTCTTCGCCCGGCGCTCGCCGGCCAGCTTCACCACGCGCACGTCGGGCCTGGTGCTGTGCCTCATCTCCTTCGCGGCGCTGCTGGCGCACTTCGCGGGCGAGACGCACGGCCCCTTCCCGCCCGGCGGCGTGGTGGGCGAGTTCATCAACCGCCAGCTCATGGAGACGGCGGGCCTCGGCACGGTGGGCACGCGCATCGTGCTGCTGGTGCTCACGCTCATCACCTTCGCGCTGGCCACCGACGTGGCCTACTACGCCGCCGTCGCGGCCGGCTACCGCTGGGTGCAGCAGCGCCGCACCGCGGTGGCGGGCACGCTGGAGCCCGAGGCCCCGCCCGCGCCGGCGCGGCCGGCCGCCACGCGCGGCCGGAGCCAGGCGCCGTCCGCGCTGCCCGCGCGCCGTCGCGGCCTGCTCTCGCGCATGCTCCGGCGGCACAAGGTCGATCCGTCCTCCGATCCGGCCCTGCTGAAGCCCTTCGAGGTCATGGAGGACGAGCCCGGCGTGCCGCTCGAGGGCGCTGCGGCCGCCGTCGCCAGCCCGCCGCGGCGCGCGCGCGCCGAGAAGCCGGTGGAGAAGCCTGCGGCCGAGAAGGCCGCCGGCGCGAAGCCCGCATCGAGCCGGCCCGCGCCCGGCGGCACGGAGCGCGCCGCCGAGAAGCCGGCCGCGCCGCCCGCGGACGCGCCGCGCGCGAGCAAGCCCGCCGCGCGCGAGGTGCCGGTGAAGCCCGCCGAGGCCGCGGCGCCCGCCAAGGACAAGGACGTCGCGCGCGCGGCCGCCGCCAAGTCCGCACCCAAGCCCATCGAGGTGAACGAGGAGGACGAGCCCGGCGTGGACGATGAGCCCGCCGCCGACGGCCAGCCCGCCGCGCCGCGCCGCGCGCCGGTGGTCAAGCGCCCCGCCAGCGAGGAGGGCGTGCAGCTCTCGCTCGTGCCCGACGCCACGCGCCCTGCGCCGCCCACCGCCACCGCCTACGTCTTCCCCACCGAGGACCTGCTCGACGACCAGACCAGCGTGGACCAGAGCGAGCTGGACGCGCTGCTGGCCGAGAAGACCGCACTGCTGGAGCGCACGCTGGAGTCCTTCAAGATCGAGGCGCGCGTGGTGGAGATCCAGAAGGGGCCGGTCATCTCCATGTTCGAGATGGAGCTGGCGCCCGGCATCAAGGTCGAGCGCGTGCGCAGCCTGGAGGACGACCTGGCCATCGCCCTGCGCGCCCGCTCGGTGCGCATCGTGGCGCCGATCCCCGGCAAGAACACGATCGGCATCGAGGTGCCGAACCCCATGCGCGAGAACGTGCGCATGAAGCCGCTGCTGCAATGCCGCGAGTTCGTCGACGGCAAGTTCGCGCTGCCCATCCTGCTGGGGCGCGACAGCGCGGGCCGGCCGATGATCACCGACCTGGCCAAGATGCCGCACCTGCTGGTGGCCGGCGCCACGGGCAGCGGCAAGAGCGTGTGCCTGAACTCGGTGCTGGTCTCGCTGCTCTACACGCGCACGCCGGAGCAGGTGCGGCTCATCCTCATCGACCCCAAGATGGTGGAGCTGACCCAGTTCGCCAACGCGCCGCACCTCGCGTGCCCGGTGGTCTCGGACATGAAACGCGCGCCGGGGATCCTGGAATGGGCCATCAGCAAGATGGAGGAGCGCTACCAGCTCCTGTCGCGCGCCGGCGTGCGCAACATCTACGGCTGGAACAAGCTGGGCGTGGACGGCCTGCGGCCCATGTTCGGCGAGCGCGTGGACGATCCGGAGTTCCCGCGCTTCCTGCCCTTCATCGTCATCGTCATCGACGAGCTGGCCGACCTCATGCTCACCGCGGCCAAGGAGGTGGAGAACAGCATCTCGCGCCTCGCCGCCAAGAGCCGCGCGGTGGGCATCCACCTCATCGTGGCCACGCAGCGGCCCAGCACGAACGTCATCACCGGCCTCATCAAGGCCAACCTGCCCACGCGCATCGCCTTCATGGTCACGAGCAAGATCGACAGCCGCGTCATCCTGGACGAGAACGGCGCCGAGCAGCTCCTGGGCGAGGGCGACATGCTCCTGATGACCCCCGCGCAGACCTCGCTGGTGCGCGGCCAGGGCACCTACCTCTCGGACGAGGAGGTGCGGCGCGTCATGGACGTGGTGCGCACCGCCGGCGGCGCCACCTACGAGCCCGAGCTGGTGCAGCGCAAGTCGGACGTGCACCGCGACCCGGACGAGGAGGACGAGCTCTACGACGCCGCCGCGCGCTTCGTGCTCTCCACCGAGCGCGGCAGCGCCTCGCTGCTGCAGCGCAAGTTCGCCATCGGCTACACCCGCGCCAGCCGCCTCATCGACATGATGGCCGAGGAGGGCGTGCTGGGCGAGTACAAGGGCAGCCAGGCGCGCGAGCTGACGATGACGCTGGACGAGTGGATCGCGCTGAAGCCGGAAGCGCGCGGGCGGGACACGAGCTCGACGCCGCCGGAAGAGGGCGAGGGCGAGGAGGCGGCGGCGGACGGAGGGTGAGGGGGCGCGGCGAGGCGGCGAGGGGGACTGAGTCACTGAGGCGGCGATGGCCGCCCGGACGGCGATTTGGCGCATGGATGGTTGCCCGTGCCCGATGCCGGTCGACGACGGGCATTGCCGATCGCAATCCACTGCCGAGGAGCGAGCGGAGCTGGGCCTGGACGAATCGATGTCCACCTGCATCGTGACCGCTGACTGTGCCGATGGCCGGAGTTCCGGCAAGGCCAAGGTGACGATACCCCAGCGCGACGATGCCCGCCTCACACTGCGAGCACCATGCCGACTGCGAGGAACGGTCATCGACTCGCGAACACACACGCCGGTCACTGCTGCGCGAATCCTGTTCAACACCGCTCTCGATCCGGTGACGAAGACGGCTGCCCGACCTCCAGTGGGCATGCCACATCCCGGACGCGTCGGACCTTGGCGGTCTGGAGGTAGCCGCTCAAAGATCCAACGACGGTTCGCCAGCTGTGGGTGTCTTGATGTGGGTTCGTCAAGTTCCCGCGTCGGTTGATTCCCCTGACACTCCCACGATCGCCGCGAGCAATGGCGCGCAGGCGGGACGCTGCGAGTCTTGCTTGCACCATCGACGAGTAGCCGTACCAATCGGCGTCGATGGCGGGGCGCCTGACGACGGCCGTTGTCAGAATGGACCGCGCGGAGGCAGGAGCAGCAGCGTGTTGACGGTCGGCATGCTGCGCGCGAGGGCGCGATCCCCGGCACGCGGGACCCGCGGGTCAGCAACCCATTGCCCGAAGCAGATCACCAGCCAGGGCAAGACATGACGCCTCGATCTCGGCCTCATCCACGAGCCCGCCTGTCGCCCGCTGCGCCATCGCGATTCCCGCACCCCGTCGCTCGCCGAATAGCTCCCGCAGCCACGGCAGCGCAGGCCGCGTGGCGTTGCGTGCGTGCGGATCGGCGAGCAGCAAGCGCAGGCGCGCAGTGAGGTCGTCCGTGGCGGTGCCTCGAAGGAGGCGCAGCACGTCCAGCGCATCCTTGTCGTTGAGCCGAGGCGAGCTGCGCCGCTCCTGGACCTTGTGCAGCTTGGCGACGAGCAGCGCGGCCGGCCCGGCGATGCGCAGGTCGAAGCCTCGCGCGTCCGAGGGCTCGAGTGCCGCGAGGTGCAGAACATCGGCGTCCACCAGCGCACCCTCCAAGCCGCGGACCTGACGCGCGACGCGTGGGTCGTGGCCCGGCAGGCGCACCGACCGCCGGCCCGGCCCGAGCTTATGGGCTTCCGGCACCATCAGATCGATCGAGACGTCCGCGACGACCTCGCCGGCAGTGTTCCGCCGGGTGGTCCATGCTCCGACGGCGTCCCCGGCCCTGGGCACGAAGCCCGCGGCTCGCAGCGCCTGCTCGAGCGGCGGTGCCGTCGCCAGGCGTCGCGGGTCGACGACGAGATCGCCGTCCGTGGTGAAGGCGGCCACCGCGAGGTCCGCTTCCCCGACACGCAGGTAGACCGCTTGCGCGCCGACGAGCACGCAGGCCTCGCGATGCGTACCCAAGGCAACCAGCGCATCCAGCAGCACGCGCCGCGCAAGGACATACAGTTCATCCACGCCACTCTTCCTCGTGCCTGGCCATCCACCCGATCAGCGCTTCGGCCTCGGCGGGCCCGCGGCCCGGGCTGTTGAGCAGGTCGGCTGCGGCCTGGCTCGGTGCCACGTACATGGCCCCCGTCTTCTTTCGCGCGCCCACGTAGACGCCCTCGTCGGCGGGCTCGATGAGCAGGACGTTGGCTCCGGCATCGGCCG
Organism: Planctomycetota bacterium; assembly: GCA_036274635.1. Taxonomy (GTDB): domain Bacteria; phylum Planctomycetota; class B15-G4; order B15-G4; family B15-G4; genus DASUFI01. Next base: position 10,866 of record DASUFI010000044.1, on the reverse strand, counting down.
TGCGCAGATCGAGCGGACCCATCGCCGCGTCCGGCTCATCGAGGTACACGACGGCGAGCTTGGCCGGAGCGACGGGGGCCCATGTCGCGGCGGCGAGCGAGCCGGTGAGGGCATAGCGCCCACGAACGCGCCCGAGACGCCGCGTCAGGTCGGCCAGTCCCCGCGGGGCGAGGCAGCTCGTCCGGCGGCCGCGCAACTGCAGCGGCGCCTCTTCGGCCCAGCGGCGCAGCAACCGCTGCCAGTCCACGGACACGAGCTGTCCGCGGCCGCGGCGCTCCACCAGCGCCTCGCGGTCCATCCACGCCAGCAATCGCGATACGTAGCCGGGGTTGGCGCCGGTCCGGGCGGCCAGCTCGCGGACGCCGGGTGGCTCGCGCGCATCGACGAGCGCACGGACGATGCGCCCCGCCATCGCTCCGCGCAAGGTGCGGTCTGCCTCCGGCGAGCGCTCGGGGTTGGCATTCGCGCCTCGAGTCTCCACGAACAGGCCGGGCCGTGAGAGCACGAGGTACACGTTGCCCGTGAGATCGAGGTAGGACATGCCCGCAGCCCGCAGCCGCTCGCGAACGGGGGCGCTGAGGTAGGGCGCGAACAGCACGTCGTGATCGGCCGCGGCGCCCCGCTGCGCGGCCAAGGCGACGGCGGTGCGCGGCGTGAGGGCCGTCTTCACCCCGACCCTCAGACGGGCGGTCCGACGGTCGGGGTCGACGAGGCGCAGCTCGGTGTCGCCCGCCTTCCCGCGGACTTCCGGCCCACGCGACTCGACGCTCCAACCCGGCGGGAGCCGCTCGCGCAGGAGCCGGAGCCCGTCCTGGAGGACCTTGTTGCCTGACATAGGCCTGTTGCTCGTCACAGGCAACAGTATGACGTTAGGCAACTCGGCGGGCAAGGGCCGAACGCGCCGCGCGACGAGGGTTTTCTTCGGTGCCCGCTACAGCGTCAGGTCCAGCAAGCCCGTCGTCGTGTAGGTGCTGATGTCCGAATCGTCGCTCACGGTGTTGCCGGTCGAGTCGGCCAGGTTCACCGTGCCGGTGCCGTCACCGGCGCCCGCGAGGTCCGCGCCGCCGCTGTCCTTGCAGGTGTTGTCGGCGATCGTCGTGTTCAGGCCGCTGTTGTCGATGCCCTCGTGCCCGCTGCCGGTGACCTTGTTGTCCGTGAGCTGATTGTCGTCGGCGTTGAGCCAGACCTCGATGCCGTCGCCGCCGTTGTCCTTGATGGTCGACCCGGTGATGGTGTTGCCGGACGAGATCACCGCCACGCCGTCGCCGGCGTTGCCCTGCACCGCGTTCTGGTCCAGGGTGTTCGCGCCCGTCGGCGCGCTGCCGCCGTCGGTCGCGCCGGCTGAGCTCACGATGATCCCGAGCAGTCCGCTGTCCTTCACCTTGTTCTTGGTGAGCGTGCAGTTGCTCCCCTCCAGGTCGATGCCGTCGAGCACGTTGTCCTGGAGCGCATTGCTGTCGAAGGTGATCGCGAAGCCCACGAGATGGCAGCCGGTGGCGTTGAGCTCGAGGGTGTTCTTCTCCACCAGCACGCCCTGGGACTTCTGCAGCTCCTGCTCGACCAGCAGCCCCACGCTGAGGCAGAGGCGGATCGTGTTCTTCGAGATCGTGGTCTGCGTGAACGCCGGTGGGCCGCGCGTCGCGGCCGGCACCTGCACCTCCATCCCCACCTCCTTGCAGACGTCGATGGTGTTCTTCTCCACGAGGAACACGCCGCCGCTCGCGAAGATGCCCGTCGCGCAGCGCGAGACCTTGTTCTTGGAGATGACCGTGACCGGGTCGCTCACGATGTCGCCGGTGACGACGTCGATGCCGTCGCCATGGCCGGTGTCCACCTTGCACCCCGTGACCGTGCCCGTGCCCTCCAGCAGGATGCCGAAGGTGCCGAAGTCGTGCACCGTGAGCTTCGACAACGTGATGCCGGTGCCCACGGCGTGCACGCCGCCCGTCGTGCCGCCGTCGGGCAGCGGCTCCCCGGCGCCGTTGATGAGCGTCAGGCTCTCCACGGTCACGTCGTTGGCATTGATGGCGAGGCAGTTGCCGAGGATGCGCCCGTTGATGGTGGCGCCCTTGCCCTTGAGGGTGATGCCGGCGGTGGAGACCACCACGTTCTCGTCGTAGATGCCCTTGGACACCTGCACCACGTCGCCCGCGACCGCCGCGTCGACGGCGGCCTGGATGGTGTCGAACTGCACCGGCACCTTGAGCGTGTCGGCGCGGAGCGGCGCGGCCGCGAGCAGCAGAACGGCGCCGGACAGGCTGAGGCGCGAGAGCGACGACATGGGCGGTCTCCTGGCTGAGGGGGCGGGTCCCGAAGGAATCGACCCTACGCCAGCGGGGGTCGGACGCGCCAGTGCGTGCCCCGCGGCCGCCAGCAGCCGGAGGCCACGGTCAGGCGACGCGCGGCGGAGAAAAGAGAACCGGCGGAGGGGCCGCAGGCCACCTCCGCCGGTCGAACTCTCAGGACGTCTTCAGCCGCTCACTCTGCCGGGGGCAGCGAGGCGAGCGTGTCGAGCTCGAGCTCCTGCTCGGCCTCGAGGCCGGAGTCGTCGCTCACGAAGTTGTCAACCGAAGCCGCATCCACCGTGCCGGTGCCGTCGCCGATGCCGGCGAGGTCCGCACCGAGGTTCGCCTTCGACTTGTTGTCCGTGAACAGGGTGTCCGTGCCGGAGTTGTCGAAGCCGTCATGGCCGTTGTCGCGGGCCATGCTGTCGAGCACCTGGTTGCCGGCGACTCCACCCGTGATGGAGAAGCCGTCACCCTGGTTGTCGCTGAACAGGCAGTCGTCGAACACGTTCAGGCTCGACTGCACGATGACGCCATCGCCACCGCTCGTCTGGAAGTGCGAGTCCGAGAACGTGTTGTTGCCGTCCGTCTGGCCCGGGGCGGTCTGGACCACGACACCCGCGACGGTGCTGCGACGGATCTTGTTGTCGTCCCAGGTCATGTTGCTCACGCGCAACCAGGCGCCGACCAGATTGCTCAGGTCGATGACGTTGTCGGACACGGTGAGTCCGTCGGCCGTCAGGTCCATGCCGGTGCCGTTCGCGTCGATGTTGTTCTTCTCGATCAGCGAGGTCGAGCCGATCTCGTCGACGAGCAGCAGCGCCGTCGTTCCGTTCCCGGAGAAATCGTTCTTGCGGATCTGCGTCGGGTCCGGACCGGGGCCGGAGCCGTCGGTGGCCAGGATGGAGACGCTCAGGCCGTCACCCCGGTTGTTGCCAATCACGTTCTTCTCGAAGAGGAACGGGCCCTTGAGCGCCTCGACGCCCGCCTCGTTGCGCACGATCTCGTTGGCCTTCACCGACGTGAGGGCACCACCCGAGTCGCCCGAGTCGAGCACGAGGCCCGGCCCCAGCGTGGCGACGATGGTGTTGTCCACGATATTGCCGGTGCCGACGATCTTCAGCCCGAAGTCCACGCAGGCGCGGAATTCGCACTTCGTGACCAGGACGCCGGAGCCGGTGATCAGCACGCCGCCGGTCTCGGTCTCGCCTTCGGTGCCGGCCGTGGCGGGCACGCCGCCGTTCGCGAAGACGATGCCCATGATCGTCAGGTCGTCGGCCGTCGCCTCGAGGCAGCTGCCCGCGTAGGCGCCGTCGACGAAGACGTTCTTGCCTGCGCCCTTGAGCGTGATGCCAGGCGTCGAGATCAGGAGGTTCTCGCGGTACTGACCATTGGAGATCATGATCACGTCGGTCTCCACGGCCGAGTCGATGGCCTCCTGGATGGTGGGGAAGTCCTTGGGCACGTGGATGGTGGTGCCTGCGGACGCCGTACTCGCCGCGAGCAGCAGGACGCCGGGCACCAGGACCAGCGGAAGGGTCTTCATGTTATGGACTCCTGAAAGGGTGATGCTGAGCAGACACCGTGTCTCCAGCGGCGCCGCGGGTGGGTGCGCGAGGAGCGCTTGACGCTCCACGGGCGCCCGCCGATCCGCGACCTTCGATTCACTTACGCGAAGCGCGTGCCGACAAAGCGCGCGGCGGAGCAGGCGTCGTTCAGCGCGGGACGCAGCAGCTGACTCCCGGTCCCGCGACGATTTCGTCGGCGAGGCGCTCGCGCGCGCCCGTCGTGGCGCGACAGCGATGGACCTTGCGGTGTGGCCTTTGCAGACTTCGCCACCCACATCGACGAGCCCTTGCCGCCTTGCCGCTCCTGCGCAGCCGTGGGCGTCAGGCGTCGCGCTGCCGGCGCAGGAAGGCCCAGCGCGCCGTGTACACGAAGCTGGCCGCGAAGAGCGCCGCGCCAGCCGCCACGATCCACGCGCCCGCTCCGGCCAGTGTCTCCTCCTCGGCCAGGATGCCGGCGGCCGCGAACAGCACGCCCGTCGCCAGCGCCGCCACGGCCGCGTCGCGCAGGCGCGGGGCGAAGAGCGCGGAGGGAGGTGGCGCGGGACCGTCGCCGAAGCGCTCGTCGCGCACCCAGCGGGGGAAGAGGCGCGCCGACGTGGAGGCGACGGTGAGCGGGCCGAAGCCCACCAGCACCGCGTAGCCCGTGGCGTGCAGCAGCCGCAGCCGCAGCCCCGAGTCGCCGGGCCAGTCGAGCGACTCGGCCAGCGCCGCGAGGGCTGCGAGCAGCAGCAGCAGCAGCGCCACGACGTCGCCCGCCTGATCGAGGCGACCCGGCAGGCGCGCAAGCGGTCCGGCCAGCTGCAGCGCCACGGCCAGCACCACGGCGCCGAGCGCCCACGGCAGGCCGGCCGGCGCTCCGCCCAGCAGGCACGCGACGCCCGCGAGCAGTCCGCCTTGGTAGAGGCCGAAGCGCAGCAGGAGCACCGGACGCGGCGCGGAGGCGCCGGGCAGCAGCCGCAGCTGCAGCCCGAGGATCATCGAGCCCACCCAGCCGCCCGCGGCCAGGAGCAGATGCGCGCCGAGGCGGGCGAGCAGCGTCACCTCCTGCGTGCCGAAGCCCACGCCCCAGGCCCGCAGGCTGCCGTAGGCCAGGCCCAGGCTGGCCGCGAGCACGAGGTGCGTGAGCGAGGCCGCGGCGTGCAGGGACACGACATCGCCGCGCGCCGCCCGCGCGTAGACGTCGCGGAAGTTGAAGGCCTGCAGCAGGGCCGCGAGCAGCACCAGCGGCGCGGCGCTGGCCAGCCCGATCCAGTCGCCCAGCGCGAAGTGCGTGATCATGCCGCTGGCGCCGAGCAGGAACAGCCCGCACTGCGCCAGAGCCAGCCGCCGCGAGCGCGGCGCCACGCCCAGCGCTTCGGGCGCCACGCGCAGCAGCACGCCCATGATGAGAGAGGTGAGGAAGCCCAGCGTGACCAGGTGCGTCAGCGCCAGGTGCTCGGGCGAGTAGAAGAACTGCAGCAGCAGCTCGGGCCGCAGGGCCATCCAGGTGCAGGCGCCCAGCAGCGACAGCATGGCCGCGAGGACGTAGGGCTCCTCGGCGGGGGCCTTGCGCGACGGTGCCTGCCGGGGTGGATCCATGCGCAGCGGGCCGCCGCGACCTCGCGGCGACCCGGCGCCATCCTACGCGCGGCCGCACGAAAAGCCCCGGGGCGCCGCAGCACGCGCTGCGACGCCCCGGGTGGCTCGAGCGACGCTCGCGCGTCGCCTGCCGGACGCTCTCAGGTGCCGAGGTCGAGCTCGCCCAGCGTCGTGTACGTGGTGATGTCCGAGTCATCGCTCACCTTGTTGCCCGACTCGCCCTGGGTCGCCACGGTGCCGGGGCCGTCGCCGGCGCCCGCGATGTCCGCGCCGCCGTTGTTCTTGGACGTGTTGCCGGAGATCTCGGTGTCCAGGCCCGAGTTGTCGATGCCGTCGTGCCCGTTGTCCGTGATCTTGTTGTCCATGATCGAGTTGCTGTCGGCGCCGACGTCGATGTCGATGCCGTCGCCGAGGTTGCCCTTGATCGTGCTGTCGTGCACCTCGTTGTTCGCGGAGGTGATGTGCACGCCGTCGCCGCCGTTGTCCTGCAGCGTGTTCTGCTGCAGCACGTTCAGGCCCTGATTGACCCCGCCGTCGGCGGCGTCGGCCGAGGAGCACAGCACGCCGTCGCGCCCGTTGCCCTTGATCTTGTTCTTGGTCAGGGTGCAGCTCGTGCCGATCAGCGCCACGCCCTGCAGGGCGTTGTCCTGGATCGTGTTGCTCTCGCCGTCGATGAAGAAGCCGATGAAGACGCAACCCGTGTCGTTGTTCTCGACCGTGTTCTTCTCCACCAGCACGCCCGGCGCCAAGTTGACGGCCTGGCTGATGAAGAGGCCGGTGTCGTGGTTGTTGTCGAGCGTGTTCTTGGACACGCTGGTCTGGGCGATGGACGCGCCGTCGTTGACCGGCGGCGGGATCGTGACGACCAGCCCGTCACCGTTGTTCTCGGTGCAGGTGTTCTTCTCGATGCTGAACGGACCCTCGTCAGCCACGATGCCGTCCTGGCAGTGCGTCACCGTGTTCTTGGAGATGACGCTCACCGTCGAGTTGGTCGGGTTATCGGTGGTGATCGTGATGCCGTCACCGAGGCAGGTGTCCACCTTGCAGCCGTCCACGGTGCCCGTGCCGTTCACGAAGATGGCGAAGTCCTCGCAGGCGTTGACCGTGAGCTTGGAGATGTCGGCGCCGGTGCCGGTGTAGAGCAGGCCGCCGGTGTTCTCGCCGTCGACGGGCGGCGCGCCGCCGCCGTTGACCAGCGTGAAGCCCTCGATGCTCACGTCGCTGGCGTTCACCGTGATGCAGTTGCCCTGGTAGCGGCCGTTGATCGAGGCGCCCTTGCCCTTGAGCGTGATGCCGGAGGTGGCGACGACGACGTTCTCGTCGTAGACGCCCTTGGACACCAGGACCACGTCGCCCAGGCCGGCGACGTCGACGGCGGCCTGGATGGTGTCGAACTCGGCCGGCACCTTGAGCGTGTCCGCGCGCAACGGCGCGGCGACGAGCAGCAGGGCGGCGATGGACAGGGTGCAGCGCAGCATCTTTGGAAGCATGGTCTGATCTCCTTGAATGATCGGATCGCTTGGTGCACAGCGTAGCGGCGACCGGGGTGCCGACACGAGCAGTCAGGCACCCTGAATCGAGTCAGCGCCTGATGCAGCGACGACGATTGATGTGTTGCGTCTGGCTGCCGGTGCCGCCGCGACGCGACGCGCCGATCACCAGCTCCAGGCGAATCCGTCCGAGCGCAGCACGAAGCCCGACGACGCAGGGTTGGCCGTGCCGCTGTGCGTGACCCGGATGACGTGCCAGTCGGCGTCAGCGAAGTCATGCACGAACACCGGCACCTGCGCCTCCGGCGTCTGGCTCCAGGTATCCACCGGCGTCGGCTCGCCGTCGTCGATCTGCACGAGAGCGATCGCGCCGTCGGGCGAGCGCTGCGCGATCCACTCGACGTGCGAGCCACGGAACTCGGTCTCGGTGGCGGCGCCGCTCGTCGTGGCCACGGTCAGCGTGCTGCAGCAGGCATCGCCGTGGCCGCTGCTGACCCACGGGCCCTCGTACTGCACGGACGGGTGGCGGTCGTCCTTGCGGATGTAGCCGGCCAGCGGCTTCCAGGTCGCGCCGGCGTCGCGGCTGACGCAAGTGCCGCCGAAGGTGCCCGCGAAGAGCGTGTGATCGTGGACGAAGTCGTTCGAGACCTCGATGCGCACGGGCGGCCCGAGAAGTCCGGGGCCGGTGGGCTGCCAGGTCTGCGCGCCATCCGTGCTGCGCCAGACCCCCAGGTCCTGCAGCGCGACGAAGACCGTGCGGTCGACGGCGAAGTCGGGCGAGAAGGCGATGCTCTCGACCAGGTTCACGCCCGGCGGCAGGCCGGCGTTGTCTTCCCGCCATGTCTCGCCCGCGTCGAAGCTGGCCCACACGCCCTGGCTGGTCGTGCCCGCGAGGAGCATCCGGTCGGTCACGAATTCCGGCGAGAGGGCCAGCGACTTGACGTTGCTGCTGAGGAGGCCCTGCCCCACCTGCGCAAAGGAGTTGCCGCCCGTCTGCGAGCGCCAGATGCCGAAGTTCCTCGAGGCGTAGAAGAGCGTGCGATCGGCGGCGTAGGCGGGCGAGACGCAGATGGCCGAGCTCGAGAGGGTGGGCGGGAGGTCCGGCAGCGGCGTCCAGGTCGACGCGCCGTCATCGCTGCGGAAGCTGCCCGTGAGGCCCGTGCCCATGAAGACCGTGCTGTCCTGCTCGAAGTCGGGCGAGAAGGCGAGGGCGCGCACGACCGCCAGGCCCGGCGGCGAGTTGGCCGACACCCAGTGCCGTCCCTCGTCCGTGGACTTGAACAGCGTGATGTATCCCCAGATCAGCGTGCGGCCGCCGACCGGGCCCGGCGACGCGGCCAGCACGGAGGACCAGGGCTGGATGATGCCCGTGGAGCGCACGTCCCATGCGAAGGGCGGCGCGGGCGGCGGCGCCGCGCCGCCCGCGGGGGGACCCGAGGGAGCGCCGGCAGCGGCCCCGCCGGCTTGCGCCGCGCCGACGGTGCCGGGCAGCCGCGTCGCCGCCGGCGGGGGTGCGCCGTGCTCGACGTAGTGGAACACGCCGCCGCCGTAGTTCCCCGCGAGGAGCTGCAGGCCCGGCGTGGTGCCCGGCGCGAGCGCGAAGCAGCGGTTGAGCAGCTGGGAGTACACGTCGAGCTGGCGCCAGGAGTCGCCGCGCTCGTAGGAGCGGTACATGCCCTCGTAGGTGCCCGCGAAGATCGTGTCGTCGGTCGCGAAGGCCGGCGACGGGACGATCTCGGTGTTGTGCACCGTGGTCAGGTCCGAGGGCTCCTCGAAGCCCGTCACGATGAGCTGCCACGGCGCGCCCGGCAGCTCGGCGCGGAAGCAGCCGGCCGTCTCCGTGGCGGCGAACAGCGCGCCGTCCTGCGCCAGGGCCACCTCGTCGGCGAACAGGTCCGTCAGCCCGTCGTTCACGAACTGGAAGTTGGAGCCGCCGTCCGAGCTGTACGCCACGCCGAGGCCGGAGTGCCCGAAGGACACGGCCAGGCGCTGGTCGTGCTCGAAATCGGGCGAGACGGTGAATGACTCCGCGGCCTTCGGGAAGCCTCCCAGGGGCGTCCAGTGCAGCCCGCCGTCGAGCGAGCGGTGCAGGATCTTGCCCAGGCTGAAGGCCGTGAGCTGGCCGCCCGCGTCGCGCACGTAGGCGACGCGGCGCTGGTCCAGCTCGGCGAGGCCCGTGGTGGACAGAACCCAGGTCGTGCCGCCATCCGTGGAGAGCCAGGTGCCCACGCCCGTGGCCGCCAGCACGCGCCGGTCGACCGCGAAGTCGGGCGACACGGCCACGCCCCTCACCAGGGTGATGCCGATCGGGGTGACCGACTGCCAGGTGAGTCCGGCGTCCTGCGTGCGCCACAGCCCGGTGTGCGTATTGGCCGCGAAGGCCGTGCCGTCCGCCTGGAAGTCCGGCGAGAAGCCGAAGCCCTCGGCCCCGCCTCGGGCCAGCGGTGTGCCGATGTACGTCCAGCTGCGTCCGGCGTCCGTCGAGCGCGCGAAGAGGTCGTTGTCCGTCAGCGTCACCGTCGCGAAGACCGTTCGGTCGGTGGCGAAGGCCGGGGAGAGCGCCACCTCCGTGATCACGTCGTGAGGCGCATGGGCCCGCGCGCTGGCGGCCAGCAGCAGTGCGGCGAGAGCGCGTCGCACTCGTGCCCTCGGCGTTGCCACGTCCATGCCTCTCTCCTCTCCCGCGAGGCCCCCCCCAAGGGCCTCTTGGCGGCCATGCCCGGCCGCCAGCAGCGTCCTATTTCCTACCCCGCCGAGGCAGAACTGGCAAGCGAGGAACCGCACCGGGGCCTCGTCGCGGGTCGCGACTGCTATCCTCGCCCGGCTCATGGCCCACCCCGCGACCCGCCGGCACAGGCAGACCACCGGTTCCCGTCGCGGCGATGCCGGCGTGCCGGCCGTGTGCCTGGTGTCGCTCGGCTGCAGCAAGAACCTGGTCGACACCGAAGTCATGGCGGGGCACCTCGCGCGCGAGGGCCTGGCGCTGGTGGCCGACCCGGGCGAGGCCGACCTGGTCGTCGTCAACACCTGCGGATTCATCGGCGAGGCCCGCGCGGAGAGCGAGGCCGCCATCGGGCGCTTCGCGGCCGAGCGCCGGAACGGCGCGCTCGCGGGCCTGGTGGTCACGGGCTGCATGGTCGAGCTGCACGAGGCGGCGCTGGCTCGGCAGTTCCCCGAGGTCGACGCGCTGCTGCCCATCTCGGACTACTCGGGCGTGCCGTCCATCGTGCGCCAGGTGCTGGGCGGCGAGCGCGCCGAGGTGTGCCCCACCGGCGAGGCGCGCCCCGGCGCGCGCGGCGCGTCGGGCAGCGGCACGGGCTATGCGCGCCAGGCCGTGCCGCTCGCGGGCGGCCTGGCCAAGCAGGGCGACAGCGACCTGGGGCGCGCGCTGCTCACCGCGCCGCACACGGCCTACCTGCGCCTCGGCGAGGGCTGCAACCACGTCTGCGCCTTCTGCGCCATCCCCAAGATCCGCGGCCGCCTCAAGAGCAAGCCGCTGGAGGTGCTGGCCGAGGAGGCGCGCGCGCTGGCGACGCTGGGCGCGCGCGAGCTGACGCTCATCGCCGAGGACAGCACCGACTACGGCAAGGACCTCGGCCAGGGCTACGGCCTGACCGAGCTGCTGCACGAGCTGGGGCGCGTGGACGCGGTGCGCTGGGTGCGGGTCATGTACGCGCACCCGGCCACCATCGACGAGCGGCTCATCGACACGCTGGCCGCGGTGCCCAACGTCGCGCCCTACCTCGACATGCCCATCCAGCACGGCGACGATGGCGTGCTGCGGGGCATGCGTCGCGGCACGTCGGTCGCGCGCATCCGCGAGGTGGTGGGCCGGCTGCGCGCGACGCGGCCCGGCATCGCCCTGCGCACGACCATCCTCACCGGCTTCCCGGGCGAGACCGACGAGGCCTTCGCGCGCCTGCTCGAGCTGCTGGACGAGCTGGC
>DASUFI010000043.1:0-17342 GCA_036274635.1 Planctomycetota bacterium | reverse complement strand
CCCGCAGTCGCGACTGCGGGTCGTTTTTTTAATGTGCCCAGTCCGAGCCAGGCGCTGGGGACGGCGCACCGTCCGGAAAGTCCCTCTGGAGCGCCGCTCGGAGCACGCTCGCTGCGCGGCTCCGGTATTGGCCGTCGAGCGCCATCAGACGTCGGTGGCAACGAACCTGGAAGTGCACTCCGCCGACCGACAGTCCCACCCGTTGGCCAATCTCATCGAGACTCAAGCCGCAGGCCGTTCGCAGCAGGCCACATGCCACGACGCTCCAGCCGTCCCGCCGCAGTCCGCCACGTCGCTTGAGCGAGAGTTCCGCCGACCGATCCCGAAGCGTGCCCGACTCGAGGCGCCACGTCCCCGTTTTGCGCCGCAGCAAGTCCCGCTCGGCCATGAGCGTGCGCGGATCGACCAGGCACGGAGCCGCCGCGCCTCCGTCGGCCTCGCGTGCCATTCGTTCGAGCCACTTGCGGACGTCGGCGGGGGCGGCGGCGAGCAGATCATCCAGGGGATCGTCGGGTGACGCCGAGCGCCAGAGGCGCCGCTCCACGACGGCGAGCGAATGCCCCGGCAGCTCGTCGTCGCCAAAGACCCGAGCATAGTCCGCAGGGGCGTAGGCCGCAGCCACAGCGCGGCGGCGCACGAAGTCTTCGAGGACGATTCGAGTGAGCCACGGCGGGCCCGCAGCGCGGGCGTAGTGCCAAGCGCTCCCGAACGGATAGCGCGCCGCGCGGGCGACGAGACCGGCTTCGACCGGATTGCGGTCGATGTACGAGATCGTGGCACGCCAGTGGGCCGAGCTTCGGATGGGCCGAACTCGCGCGCGACCATTGAACAGCGGCCCGTCGCGGCGCAGCCGCCGGTTCAGCTGGCGCGAGTAGGCAGCGAAGACCCTGCGGAGCGCGATGGACAGCGGACGGCGTTCCGCCCGCACCAGCAGGTGACAATGGTTGGTAAGCACGGCGAAGGCGTGCACTTCAAGGCCGTCGCGCACACTCTCGCGTGCGACCAGGCCGAGAAAGGCACGGATTTCGGGCGCCGCCGGGAAGACCGGCCTGCGGCCAAGGCCTCGGTGCGTGACGTGGAACCACTCGAGCGACTCGGGCCGATGCATGGCGACGCTCCGGGGTGCGGGGTATCCCAACTCGCAGTCGTCCGCGCGCGCCCCGCATTACCCTCCATGGCTCCGCCGTGTCCCCCGGCCTTCCGCCGCCCCGCTCCCGCCCGCCGCACGGCGCCGCCTGCTACCGTCGCGCCGTCGGCGCTGGGGATGCTTTCGGGCCCACCCCGCCCACCACTCCGGAGTCTCGCGCATGTCCGCGACCCGCCCCGCCCTCGCGCTGCTGCTCCCTTCCTGCATCGTCATGGACGTCCGTCCCAACTCCGACGGCCACAGCTTCAGCAGCGTGGGTCCGTGCACGTCTGGAAGCTGGTGCGCGTGGAACTCGGCCTGATCGGGCTGTCCCTCGGCACCGGGCCGCTGGACGCGGGCATCGGCACGCTGTGCTACGACCCGCGGCTGCCGGCCGACGTGGGCGACGAGGAATGCGGCGCGCGCCGGGGCGACTGCGATGACGACGACTGCCGCGAGCACGGCGGCTGCGAGGAGTGCGGCGCCCACGCGAGGCCGACCGCGCAGCCGCCCGAGCCACCCCACCCGAGCCCCGACCGGGTGCGCGCCGCGAGTTGCGCCCGTCGCGGGCTCAGCCCGCTCGCCCGCCGCTCAGAACAGCGTGTAGATGAAGGGCGACAGCACCGGGCTGGCCGCCGCCGCCACGAGCAGCAGGCCGATGGTCAGCATGATGAAGATGACCGGCAGCATGTACCAGTGGCCGCGTTCCCAGGTGGAGAGGACCAGCGAGCCGACGGTGCCGATCTTCTTGCGCGCGTACCAGACGACGAGCACGAGCAGCACCATCACGAACCAGAAGAGGATGTCCGCGAGCAGCGGGATGCGCGGCGCGGTCAGGCCCTCGACCTTGGGGAACGGGAGGCCGAAGGTGATGGCCTCCTTGGCCGGCACGATCTCGTCGATCCAGTCGAAGAGCCGCATCATGCCGTAGATGAAGCCGAGCAGGCCGAGGACCTTGAGCGCGGCGCCGGCGGGGTTCTCGTCGCGGCGGTAGTTGAGCCAGTAGAGCAGCGAGAAGAGCACCCACAGCGTGAGGAAGACCCACTCGCGCGTGCCCCACCAGTGCGGGGCGGCGGCGGCGTCCTGCAGCGCGAGCATCACGAGACCATCTCGATGATGCGGTCGCCCTCGTGCCGCAGGTGGAAGGGCGTGGAGTCGATGATCTTCTTGGCGTCCTTCTCGATGATGAAGTTGCGCAGGTAGAGCACGTCCATCTCGGAGCGGCTGAAGGTGTTGAAGGCCTGCGCCGGCGTCTCGACGATGGGCTCGCCCTTGAGGTTGAAGGACGTGTTCAGGATCACGGGCACGCCGGTCTTGGCGGCGAAGCGCGAGATCATGCGGTGGTAGTCGGGGTTGGTCTCCTTGAGCACCGTCTGCAGGCGGCCGGAGCCGTCCACGTGCGTGATGGCCGGGATCACGTCGCGCTTGTCGGCCTTGACGGGCACGACGTAGAGCATGAAGCGCGCGGGCCAGTTGGCGCCGTGGGGCTCGGGCAGCTCGAAGTACTCGGCGGCGCGCTCGGCCAGGACCGACGGCGCGAAGGGGCGGAAGGCCTCGCGGAACTTGATCTTGGCGTTGACCAGCTCCTTCATCTTGAGGGAGCGGCTGTCGGCGATGATGGAGCGGGAGCCGAGGGCGCGGGGGCCGAACTCGAAGCGGCCGCGGAACCAGCCGGCCACCTTCTCGTTGGCGAGGTCGTCGGCGACGCGCTCGAAGAACTGCTCGTCGTCCTGGATGTGCGTGTAGCGGATGCCCTCCTTGTCGAGGAAGGCCTTGATCTCGGCGTCGGAGTACTCGGTGCCCAGGTAGGCGTGGCCCAGCGGGCCGGCGCGCGGGATGCCGAGGATGTGGTGGCAGGCCCACAGCGCGGCGCCGATGCAGCCGCCGTCGTCTCCGGCGGCGGGCACGACGTAGACCTCGTCGAAGCCGCACTCGGCCGGGATCTTGGCGTTGGCCACGGAGTTGAGCGCGACGCCGCCGGCCATGCACAGCTTCTTGAGGCCGGTGGTCTGCTGCAGGTGCTTGGCCATCTTGAGCACGATGGTCTCGGTCACCTTCTGGATGGACTGCGCGACGTCGCAGTAGAAGGGGTCGAGGCTCTTGTCCTCGAGGGCCGGGTCGCGCGCGGGGCGGCCCATGACCTCCTCGAAGGCCGGCGTGAAGGAGTGCGTCGCCGACCAGTGGTAGGCGAAGTACTTCATGTCCTGCCACAGCGAGCCGTCGTCGTTGATGCGGATCATCTTCATGATCCGGTCCACGTACTTGGGCTCCCCGTAGGGCGCCATGCCCATGAGCTTGTACTCGCCCTCGTTCACCTCGAAGCCGCAGTAGGCGGTGAAGGCGCTGTAGAGCAGGCCCACGGAGTGCGGGAAGCGCATCTCCTTGAGGATCTCGATCTTCGTGCCGCGGCCGACGCCCATGGTGGACGTGGTCCACTCGCCCGCGCCGTCCAGCGTGAGGATGGCGGCCTCCTCGAAGGGCGAGCAGTAGAAGCCCGCGGCCGCGTGGCTCATGTGGTGGTCGGCGAAGAGCAGCTTGGACTTGGGGACCTTGAGCTTCTCGAGGATGAGGCTGCGCACCCAGAGCTTCTTCTGCAGCCAGGTGAGCATCGACTCGCGGAACACCTTCATCGAGCGCGGGAAGGTGGAGAAGGCCGTGAGCATGAGCCGCTCGAACTTCACGAAGGGCTTCTCGTAGAAGACCACGTGGTCGACCTGGTCGATGGTGATGCCGGCCTGCCTGAGGCAGAAGGCGATGGCGAGCTCGGGGTAGCCCGGGTCGTGCTTGCGGCGCGTGAAGCGCTCCTCCTCCGCCGCCGCGACGACCACGCCGTCGCGCACCAGGGCCGCCGAGCCGTCGTGGTAGTAGAAGGAGAGGCCGAGGACGTACATGGCCTAGTCCTGCCTCCGCGCGTCCTCGAGCGTCTCGTTGATCGAGGCCCAGTCGCGGTAGGTGCTCGTCGGCTGCTTGCGGATGAGCAGCGCGTCGGTGAAGAAGCGGTACACCACGGCCACCGGCGCGACGACCACGAAGTAGATCAGCGTCATCATCGTGCGTCCGATGACGTTGCCGAAGCGCTCGAGGAAGTGCAGCACGGGCTGGAACATCGGGCGGTGGTGATCCGGAGGAGTCAGGCCGTGCGCGCGCGCGCCGGAAGGGGCCCGAAGGATAACGGGCGATTCAGGGCACGGGCAAGGAATCGCCGTTTCGCCCGGGGAAAACAGGGCCCGGCGCGGCCGGCGCTACAGGTCGTCGCCCACGGGATCGAAGGTCAGGATGCCGCACGCGAAGTCCACGATCTCCCACGGATCGACGCCCACGTCCAGGCCGATGATGAGCGCCTGGAAGCCCAGGCCGAACTCGAGGTAGCCGTAGTAGGGCGCCGTGCCGCCGCCGGTGGACGCGTCGGCCACGCTGGCCTCGAGGCCCACCCGCGACTCGATGCCCACGGGCCAGTTGATCCGGGGCTCGCCGCGCGGGCCGGGGATGCCGACGAAGATCGAGGTGTAGGCGCCCGCGAAGACGTCCGCGAACTCCGTGGCCCGCAGGTCGATGGCGAAGCCCGGGCCGAGGCGCAGGCGCGCGCGCACGATGTCGAGGACGTCGAAGATGCGGTTGGGGATGTAGAGGAGGATGGTGTGCATCACGCCGTGGTGCTCGTCCTCCTCGACCCAGACGTACTTGGCGGGCGCGGCGCCGGGCTCGGCCGATGCGAGCGGCGCGTACGAGCGCGGCGCGCTGGCGCAGGAGGCCAGCAGCAGGAGCAGGGGCAGGCAGCGCTTCATCGCGGATCCTCCGTGAGCGGCCCTCCTTGTACCACTCGCCGGACGGGTCCTTGAAAGACCGGTGCTGGCGCGTCGCTCCGTCAGTACTTCAGCAGCTTGTTCTTGCGCACCATGCGCACGGACACCTCGCGCAGGTCGTCGCCGAGCCCGAGGGTCACGTCCACCGGCTGGGGCCCCTGGTCGAAGTCGCCGAGGTCGACGCCCTTGGCCTTGAGGGTGATGGTCTCCTTCTTGTAGTCCAGGATCACGGACGTCAGGCCGCCGGGCTCGCCCTTGAAGACGAAGCGGTCGCCCTGCTTCTCGAAGTCCGAGGAGGCCACGCTGGCTGAGAAGTTGCCGGCGAAGTCCAGCGAGAAGTCCGGCGCCTCGTCGGGCGTCGTGCCGTCGGTCGCGAAGCCGGCCTTGAGCTGCAGGCTGTCCTCGCCTCCGCCCTTGAGCGTGCCCTTCACCTTGAAGAGGTAGATCACCGGCTCGATGAGCGCGCCCGGCTTCTTGCCCAGCTTGAACTTGCCGTTCTCCAGGGTCACGGTGCCCTGGCCGTCGACGGCGTCGTTCGTGAACTCGACCGTCACGTCGCTGTCGGGGTCGATCAGCCCGTCCAGGTCGTCCTTCACCTGCACCTTGAACTTCGCGCGGCTGCTGCCGAGCTTGTCCGTGGTGATCGTGAACTTCAGACCGGGCTGCTCCAGCTTGAAGACCGTGCCGGCCGCGTTCGGCACGAGCTCGTCGGCGGTCACCTCGAAGAAGCCGATGTCCAGCGTGGCCGGCCCGGTGAGGTCCACCTCGTCCGGTCCCAGGTCGAAGAAGCCCGAGCTGGTCAGCTTCGACTTCTCGGGGTCCAGCGCGTTGAGCTTGAGGACGAGCACCTTCGGCAGGATGTAGGCGACCACGCTCGTGACGGTGCCGCCCCCGCCGTTGCCGGGCGCAAAGGTCAGCGACGCGATCGAGGCAGGCCCGTCGGACAGGCCCACCGGCGTCGAGCTGCCGTCGGCCGGGTCGATGGTGACGATGTTGCTGCTGTCGTCCTCGACGCCGAACAAGACCCCGTCGCTCGGGCGCACCGCGAGGGCATCGAGGCCGGTGGTCAGGTCCTGGGCGGTGCCCACGACGCTGGCGTCGGTCGGATCGATCTGCGCGATGACGGGCGAGGCGGCGTCCCCGACCGTGGCGAGCCAGAGCGTGCCGTCGGGCGCGAAGGCCAGGCCGCCGCGCTCGAGGCCCGTCGCGCCCACCAGCGTGGCGGACGCGGTCGTGACGTCGATGGTGTAGAGCGAGCCGTCCTTGCCCGTCGTCGCGCACATGCCGAAGAGCACGTCCGTGCCGGGCTGGAAGGCGATGTCCGACATCTTCAGCCCCTCGGCGTCGGCGTCGTCGATGATGTCGTCCACTGTCGCGATGAGCAGGCCCGTCGCCGGGTCGATCTGGATGAGCGTGGCGGGTCCGCTGCCCCCGCCGGCGTTGTTCGCGCCGAACAGCGCGCCGGTCGAGTCGAGCGCGAGGCCGGGCAGCGGGCCCGCCGCCGTCGGGTCGCCGATCGTCGTCCAGCTCGCATCGCTCTGGTCGAGCGTGCCGAGGATGCCGCCGTCGGCCGCGCTGCCGCTCGTGCCCCCGAGCAGCGTGTCCTGGGCCCGGCCGGGCGCGCACAGCGGCGCGGCGAGCAGCAGGGAGACGACGGCGATGATGGACGCCCGCATGACCGATCCTCCAAATCAAGGTTCCCGAGCGCCAACCCCTGTCGACGAGCGGATCGGAATCCTACGCCAACCGGCGTCCGGCGGGGCAAGTCCGAGGCCCGAGCCGCGCACTGCCGCGCCTCAGGCGTCGCGCAGTCGCGTCACGCGCTCGACGTCCGCGTGCGGCAGCGCATAGTCCTTGTGCTGCACCGGGATGCCGAATTGCTTGATGCGCGCCAGCCACTCCGCGCGCGGCTCGACCCCGTCGTGCACGGCCACGTCGTGCATCAGCAGCCGCCCGCCCTGCACCGCGTCCCAGCGCCCGACCACCGTGTGCGCGCCGGCGAAGACCACGACCGTCTGGCCGTGCCACTCGTCGTGGCCGGGATGGAAGACGTGGCCGGTCATGCTGGCTCCTGCTCGTGCGGACAGGCCATGACGCTAACCCGGCGCCGGGAGTGATGCCAGTCGAAGGCGGCCCTCAGCGGACGCCGATCGAGCCCGTCGAGGCGGGCTCGCCCGTGCCCTGCTGCACACCGACCGTGTAGCCCCCCTCCGCCAGGCCGGTGAAGGTGGCGATGAAGCGAGGGTCGCACGGGACGCTGGCCACCTCGGCGTCGAGGAAGTGCTGGCGGAGCACGGTGACGTCGTCCGAGTCGTCGGAGATCCCCGAGACGACCAGCACGCCGTCGTTCGCGTCGGCCAGGCGGCTGACGCTCAGCACGAGGTCGATGGTCGCGCTCTGGATGATCTCGAAGCCGCCGTCCGCATCCACCTGGTTGCCCTTGTCGCGCGACGGCAGCCGCAGCTCGACCGCGAAGCCGAGGCCGGCCGCCTCGGCCTTGGCGATCGTCTTGCCGATGCGCTTGAGCGCGGCCACGCGCAGCTTGCCGGCCTCCTTGTCCATCGTGGCCTTGCTGTCGTCGAGCACGCCGCCCGTGCCGTAGTAGAAGTCGACCGGGTACAGACCGTGCAGGATCTCGCCGTCGGCGAAGGCGTGCAGTGCCTCGTTGGCATCGTTGACCACGCCGTTGACCGCGCTGCCGTAGGCCGCCTCCACGGCGTCGACGAAGCCGATGAGCGCATCGCCCACGGCCGCCGCCGCGTCGCTCGGCGTGGTGTCCGTGGCGAACGTTCCGTCGAGCGCGTCGAGCTGCGCGTCCAGCTCCGTCAGGGCCGCGGCGCCCGCCTGCTTGAGCTCCTTCAGGTGCGCCTTGTTCGAGGCCTTCACCGCCGCGACGGCCTTGCTCGCGGGGATGGCCAGCGCCGAGGGCACGAGGGTGAGGAGTGCGAGGCAGGTGGGGAGGGCGCGCATGGTGAGGGTCCGGAGGGGAGGGGGCGCGATGGTACAGGGGCGCGGGGCGGCGGTATCAGGGCTTGGCGGGAGGGGACAGCGGCGGGGCCATGGCCGCTTCCTGGACCGGGTCGCCGCTGTCGGTCGGCCCCGGCCGCACCAGCAGGTCGGGCTCCACGCCGCCCAGCGTGCTCGCGTCGCCGCGGAGAAGCCGCAGGAGAGGCCGGTCGCGCCCGTGGTGTCTGGCGAGCAGCCGCCCGTGAGGGTCATCTCGGCTTTTCCAGCGACTTCCGGCCGATTGGGAGTGCGTATCCCAAGCTGTCCATGCGCGGGCTCGATTCCCAGCCCCGCTTGTGCGCGGCCTCGAACGCTTCGACGAACTGCTTCAGCGTGCGCGCATCGGTGGCGGGCTTCTCCGTGGCCTCAAGACCGCAGAACTCGTGGAACACCTGGTCGCACTCGATGTCTGTGTCCTCGAAGTAGACCTCGGGCACACGGATCTGATGCGCGTTGAAGTTGGCGTCCTCGCAGCAGGCGTGCCTCAGGCGTTCTTCCGCCTCGGCGAGCGGGAGGCGGTCGGGATTCGCGAAGATGACTTCACCGACCATCTTCCAGTTGCCGTGATCGCGGTACATGTAGTCGAAGAGCACGTTCATGGTTGGCCGCCCCTGGGAAAGCGTTCATGCAGCGATCCTGGCCTGGTCCAGCACCACGGTCCAGACGGACTTCCGCGAATCGGGGCGCTTACTTCACGCGCGCGCGGAACATCTCTGGCTGAAGACTGAAGGTCTCGGTCAAGGATCCAGGGACATTGAACAAGGACGCGTCGTGCTTCACTCTGAACACTCGATAGAGTTGGTATCGCTGACCCAATTCGCGCGAGACATCGACCTCGTTGCGTGAGACAAAGAATGGCGTCTGCTTTCCCTGTGTCGTGGTCTTCACCTCGATGAAGCGGTTGCTGCCATCAACCTCGAAAGAATGAATGTCGAATCCCAGGCCGTCGCCTCGTGTGATCGAGACATGCTCGACGAGATCAGCCAGGTCATGTTTTCCTGCACTGCTCAATCGCCTGCGCTCGAACCGCAGCGATAGCTCCTCTCCAAGCAGGCCGATCGACCGATTGTGCGACTCCAATTCGAAAAATCGACTTTGCGTGCCGAGCGCTTGACTGCTTCGGAAGCTTCGCGAACAAGGGCGGCTGCCTCGTCGGAATCTGGCGGAGTCTCGAGCCGGAGGTCGGTGTCTGCAGCGGTGGGCGCCATGACCGGTGCCGTTGCAACGCTCTCGAAAAGCCGGTCGAGTGCAGGCTGGGCGTCGAGGCAGCCAACGACTACTTCTCGGAGCAGCCCCTGGTAATTTACCAAGGGCTTGTAGCCGGCGATGTAGGGCCGATTTTCTTCGAGCAAGATCGCGCTGATGTTCTGGTGCTTGTCCTCGATGGCGCGTTCACTGCGCGATTCGAGTCGCGTCATCAGAGCGCGACGATGCGCTGTCTTGTTGTAGGGCTTCTGTATCAACTCAAGCGCCAGCATCTCGAAGTAGTCGGCCACAGTTGCCTCGACTTCGACTCGACTCCACTCCCCCATCCCCTACCCCGCCGCCTCCCTGCACGCCCGCTTCACCATCACCGCCACCATCTCCCTCCGATACGTCGGATCGCCGTCGATGTTCGTCAGCGGATGGCACTGCTTGTAAGCGCTCGCCGCCACCTCATCCCAAAGCGCCTCCCCTGGCACCTTCCCCTCCGCGATCTCCCCCACCTCGCGCAGCTCCTGCGGCACCGCCGCAAGCGCCGTGACCACCACGCCCATGTCGCTGACCACCGCCTCCCCCGCCAACGCGCTGAACCCCTCCGCCCCGCCGATCCGAAACGCCACCGCCACGCCCACCCGCGGGAAATCGATCGACCCCCGCGGTCGCAGCTTCGCGTACGCGCTGCGCGTCGCACTCGCCGCCGCCGGCACGATCACCGCCACCAGCAGCTCGTCCGACTGCAGCACCTTGTTGTAGACCCCATCCTTGACGAAGAACTCGCCCAGCCGCACCTCGCGCTCGCCGCGCGCCGCCGACGCGATCACCAACCGCGCCCCGAAGGTCATGAGCGGCGGCGCCGTGTCATTGGAGGCCGCGGCCACGCAGCGCTTGCCCCCCTTCACCACATGGCACACGTCTCCATCCTTCTTCAGGCAGAACCCCAGCGCCTCGCGCCAGAAGTAGGTCTGGTTGATGTACACGCAGCGGGTGTTGAGGCACACGTTGCCGCCGATCGTGCCCATGCGCCGGTGATGCGGGCCCGCGACGAGCCCCGCCGCCTGGCCGAGCGAGCGGTAGCGCTGCCGCACGAGCGGATGTCGCGCCACGTCCTCGAGAGCCGTCATCGCCCCGATGCGCAGCCCGCCATCGGCCGTCGCCTCGATGCCGCGCAGCTCCGCCACCCGCTGCAGCGAGACCACGAGGTCCGCCTCCTCGATCCCGTGCTTGAGGTTGGGGATCAGGTCTGTGCCCCCCGCGAGCAGGCGCGCGCGACGGCCAGGCGCAGCGAGCAGCTCGAGCGCCTCGGAGACGGAGGCGGGCGCGACGTATTCGAAAGCCGGCAGGCGCAGCAAGGAACGCTTCCGAGACGAGAGGGCCGTGAGCCTACCGCCGCGGGCCGCCGGGGCGGAAGTCGCGGCCGTGCCTCCTACTCCAGCCCCAGCTCCTGCCGCTCCTCCGGCCCCGCCTCCGGCAGGCGATTCTGCTCGATGATGCGCGCGCAGGTGTTCCAGCGCAGGATCGCGTCGTCATGGCCCGGCGGCCGCAGCGCGATGGCCTGCTCGTAGAAGCCCATGGCTTCCCGGAGCCAGTCGCCCGCCACGAAGCCGGGCGTGCCCTGCTGGAGCTGCGCCTTGGCGCGCCGCTCGGCGATGACGCCGGCGTAGTAGA
Organism: Planctomycetota bacterium; assembly: GCA_036274635.1. Classification (GTDB taxonomy): domain Bacteria; phylum Planctomycetota; class B15-G4; order B15-G4; family B15-G4; genus DASUFI01. Next base: position 6,539 of record DASUFI010000043.1, on the reverse strand, counting down.
GCCGCTCGTACTCGCCCTGCAGGCGCGGCAGCACGTGCTGGGCCTGCGTGAGGCCCACGGAGTAGCCCTTGCCGAAGCGGTCGGTGAGCGCGAGGAGCAGGATGACGAGCGCGCTCTGGTTCTCGGGGTCGACGTGCAGGACGTCGAGGCAGATGCTCTCGGCCTCGGCCGGCTCGTTGAGCAGGCGGTAGCGCTCGGCCTTCTCCAGCGCGGCCGGGATGGCCTCCTTCGAGATGCGCTTGAGCTCGAACATGCGCCTCCGTCAGCCGGGCTTGCGCCCGCGCAGCTTCCGCCACAGCCACGCGATGGGGTCGTAGTAGCGGTCCGCCACGCGCTCCTTGAGCGGGATGATCGCATTGTCCGTGATCGTGATGCTCTCGGGGCACGCCTTCGTGCAGCACTTGGTGATGTTGCACAGGCCGATGCCGTGCGCGTGGCGCAGCTCCTCGGTGCGGTCGGCGGTGTCGAGGGGGTGCATCTCGAGCGCCGCCACGTGCACCAGGAAGCGCGGGCCGGCGAAGCCCTCGAAGCGGCGGTGGTCGCGCAGCACGTGGCAGACGTCCTGGCACAGGAAGCACTCGATGCACTTGCGGAACTCCTGCACGCGGTCCACGTCCTGCTGCGCCATGCGCCAGGTGCCGTCCGGCGCGTCCGGGGCACGCGGCTTGAAGGGCCGGATGCGGCGCTTCACGGCGAAGTTCCAGGAGACGTCCGTGACGAGGTCGCGCAGCGGCGGGAAGGCGCGCATGGGCTCCACGGTCACCGGCCGATCGAGCGGCAGCTCGGAGAGCCGCGTCATGCACATGAGGCGCGGCAGGCCGTTGACCTCGGCCGAGCAGCTGCCGCACTTGCCGGCCTTGCAGTTCCAGCGCACGGAGAGGTCGGGCGCCTGCGTCGCCTGGATGCGGTGCACCACGTCCAGCACCACCATGCCCTCGGACGTCTCCACCGGGTAGTCGCGCAGCTCGCCGCCCTTGTCGTCGCCGCGCCAGATGCGGAACGTGGCCTGCGGCATCAGCCCATCTCCTTGACGACCGCTGCGAGGTCCTCGCGCAGCGGGGGGACGGGCGCGGGCTGGACCTGCATGCGGCCGTCCTCACCCTTGCGCACGACGTGGTTCACCTTGCCGAGGGCCTCCACCTTGCCGGGCGCGTCGTCGCGGAAGTGGGCGCCGCGGCTCTCCTTGCGCACGAGCGCGGCGCGGGTGACGGCCTCGGACACGGTGAGCAGGTTGGCGAGGTCGAGCGCGGTGTGCCAGCCGGGGTTGTACTCGCGGTGGCCGCCGACGCCGGCGCGCGCGGCGCGCTCGTGCAGCGTGGCGAGGCCCTGCAGGGCGCGCTGCATCTCCTCCTCGCGGCGCACGATGCCCACGAGGTCCTGCATCATCTCCTGCAGCGCGGCCTGGATGGCGTAGGGGTTCTCGCCGGTGGCACCGCGCTCGAAGGGCGCGAGCGCGCGGCGCGTGGCGGCCTCCACCTGCCCGGCGTCCACGGCGCCGCGGCCGTGCTCGCGCGCGAAGGCGGCGGCGTGCTGGCCGGCGCGCTGCCCGAAGACCAGCAGGTCCGAGAGCGAGTTGCCGCCGAGGCGGTTGGCGCCGTGCAGGCCCGCGGCGCACTCGCCCGCCGCGAACAGGCCGGGCAGCGTGGACATCTGGCTGTCCGCGTCCACGCGCACGCCGCCCATGACGTAGTGCGTCGTCGGGCCCACCTCCATGGGCACCTCGGTGATGTCGATGTCCGCGAGCTGCTTGAACTGGTGATACATGCTGGGCAGCTTGCGGCGGATGTGCTCGGCGGCCTTCGGCAGGCGCGCCTTGATCCAGGCGATGTCGAGGAAGACGCCGCCGTGCGGGCTGCCGCGGCCCTGGCGGATCTCGCGCATGATGCAGCGCGCGACGTGGTCGCGGGTGAGCAGCTCCGGCGGGCGGCGCGCGTCCTTGTCGCCCTGCGTGTAGCGCCAGCCCTCGTCCTCGTTGTCGGCCGTCTGCGCGCGGTAGGCCTCGGGGATGTCGTCGAACATGAAGCGCTTGCCGTCCTTGTTGCGCAGGACGCCGCCCTCGCCGCGCACGCCTTCGGTGACGAGGATGCCGCACACCGACGGCGGCCACACCATGCCCGTCGGGTGGAACTGCACGAACTCCATGTCCATCAGGTCCGCGCCGGCCTCGTAGGCCAGCGCGTGGCCGTCGCCCGAGTACTCCCACGAGTTGCTGGTGATCTTGTAGGCGCGGCCGATGCCGCCCGTGGCCAGCACCACCGCGCCCGCGCGCCAGACGTGGAAGCGGCCGCGCTCGCGGTCGTAGCCCACCGCGCCCGCCACGCGCCCGCCGTCGCGCAGCAGCGCCACGATGGTGCACTCCATGTACACCTCGAGACCCTGGTGGATGCCGTGGTCCTGCAGCGTGCGGATCATCTCGAGGCCCGTGCGGTCGCCCACGTGCGCCAGCCGCGGGTAGCGGTGGCCGCCGAAGTTGCGCTGCAGGATGCGGCCGTCGGGCGTGCGGTCGAACAGCGCGCCCCAGGCCTCCAGCTCGCGCACGCGGGCTGGCGCCTCCTTGGCGTGCAGCTCCGCCATGCGCGGGTTGTTGAGGTACTGGCCGCCGCGCAGCGTGTCGGTGAAGTGCACCTTCCAGTTGTCGCGGTCGTCCACGTTGGCCAGCGACGCGGCGATGCCGCCCTCGGCCATGACCGTGTGCGCCTTGCCCAGCAGCGACTTGCACACGAGGCCCACCGAGCCGCCGCCCGCCGAGGCCTCGATGGCCGCGCGCAGCCCCGCGCCGCCGGCGCCGATGACGAGCACGTCGTGGCCGTGCTCCTCCCAGTTCGGCATCAGCGCGGTCCGCTCACAGGATGCGCCAGTCGGTCCACACGCCCATCGAGCACAGCCGCACGTAAAGGTCGGCGAACATCACCGAGAACAGGCTGAACCAGGCCCAGCGCATGTGCTGGGTGTTGAGGCAGCTCACGCACGGATAGAGTCGGCTGCGCAGCGGCGCGCGCGAGATCTGGTCCATCCAGCCGCCCCAGCGGTGCCGCAGCGAGTGGCAGCCGAGCGCGTACAGGCTGAGGAAGACGCAGTTGGCCAGCAGCACCAGCGAGCCCACGCCGAGGCCGAAGTGCGTCGCGCCGTCGGGGCCCGTGAACCACAGCGCGTCCCACGCGTCGTGCCACAGGATCAGCAGGAAGGGCAGCACGAGGTACAGGAAGTAGCGGTGCACGTTCTGCAGGATGAGCGGCAGCGAGTTCTCGCCGAGGTAGCTCTTGCGCGGCTCGCCCACGGCGCACGCCGGCGGGTCGGCCCAGAACGACTTGTAATAGGCGCCGCGGTAGTAGTAGCAGGTGAAGCGGAAGCCTCCGGGCGCCCACAGGATGAGCAGCGCCGCCGAGAAGGGCATCCACCCCGGCCACCAGCCGGGCTTGGGCCCGAACCACGCGTGCGGCGAGTCGCCCCATAGCTCGGGCGAGTAGAGGGGCGAGAGGTACGGGCCGGTCCAGTAGTGCTTGCCCTGGAAGGCGGCCCAGGTCGCGTAGACGACGAAGAGCGAGAGGCCGAGGAAGGTGACCAGCGGCTGCGCCCACCACGCGTCGCGCCGCAGCGTGCCGCCGAAGGCGCGCGCCGGCGGCGCGGCGACCCGCGGCAGGCTCGAGGGCGGTGCGGCGTCGGCCTCGGGCATCGCGCAGCTCCTCGTTTCGCCGCGCCCCGGTCCTCCCGGCGCGCCGCGGTCCGCGTGCGACGAGCGCGGATCCTAACCCGCACTTCGCCAGCCGATCCACTGCGCCCGCCCGCTAGCATGCCCGACCATGCCCCCGGAACCCCGTCCGCCCGCGCGGCTCGCCGGCCTGCGGAGGCTGCTCGTGCTGATCGCCATCGCGATCGTCGTCTTCCTCGGCCTGCTGTGGCTGGGCCAGCGCCGTCTCATCTACTTCCCGTCGCGCGACGTGCTCGATCCCGCCCTGCTCGGGCTCGCGCGCGTCCAGCAAGCGTGCTTCACCGCCGACGACGGCGTCGCGCTCGCCGGCTGGTACCTGCCGGCCTCCGGCGCGCCGCGCGACCTCTCCGCCCTCGTGTGCCACGGCAATGCGGGCAACGTCTCGGACCGCACGCACCTGCTGGCGGCGCTCTCCAGCGCGGGCCTCGACGTGCTGGTCTTCGACTACCGCGGCTACGGCCAGAGTGGTGACGCCTCGCCCACCGAGGACGGCTTGTACGCCGACGGCCGCGCCGCGCTCGCTTGGCTGGAGCGGACCACCGGCCGCCCCGCCGCGCGCACCGTGCTCTACGGCGAGTCGCTGGGAACCGCCGTGTGCGTGGAGCTGGCGCGCGACCAGCCGCCGTACGCGCTGGTGCTCGAGTCGCCCTTCACGTCGCTGCCCGATGCCGCCGCTGCGAGCAACCCGTGGCTGCCGGTGCGCCTGCTGCTGCGCGACCGCTACGACAGCCTCGCGAAGATCGGCGCGGTGCGCGCGCCGCTGCTGGTGATGCACGGCACGGCGGACCGGATCGTGCCCTTCGAGCAGGGGCGCAAGCTGTGCGAAGCCGCCGGCGGAGCGCACCAGCTCATCGCGGTGCAAGGCGCGGATCACAACGAGGTGTGGATGGATGTGGAGGCGCGGCGGAAGGACGTGGTGGCGTTCCTGGACGGGATCGGCGCGCCGGCAGCGGGGCGCTGAGCACCTGTCAGTATTTGTCCCAGAACGCGCCGACGACCTTGCCGCCCACGAACCAGAAGACGAAGCCGCCGCCCTCGGGCATGTCGTAGTAGTACTTGATGCCCTTGCCGCCCGGCGACGGCCGTATGCGCGTCGGCCGGCCGAAGGCCTCGCCCACCTGGTCGTAGGTCCAGAGCACGTACTGCGAGGAGAGGTCGTCCACGCCGCGACCCCGCAAGGCGAGCAGGCCGGTCATGTTCGCGGGCGTGTCCGGCAGCTTTTCGGGCATCACTTCCACGGTTCCAGCGGCGGACGCTGCCGCATCGAGCGCCGACGGCGACGACTCGCTGGCCGCCGCCGTCGCGGCCGCGAGGCGCGCGACCGCGGTCTGGAGCTCCGCGAGCTGTGCCAGCACCTCGTCGACCCGCGAGTCGGCCAGCAGCGTGGGCGCGACTGAGCTCGTGGGCAGCGGCGCCGCCCTGTCGGCGAGCGCGGCGCCGAGAGCGTGCAGCTCGCCCTCGATCGCGTCGAGGCGACGCGCGCCGGACTTGTCCGCCACAAGCGCAGGGTCGTGGCTGGCCAGGACGACCGCTTCGACGACGGCCGCGCCGGTCAACAGCCCGATGGCGAAGACCAGTGGAGTGCGGCTCATGCGCTCAGCCTACGCCCGCCTGCGCCTTGCGGACAGCGAGCACTCGACGTAACGCCGACCGGCGCGATGCGACTGACGTTGCGGACCCACGCCGCTTCAACCCTCCAACCCCGCCGGGGCCTGCGGGCTGGACTTCCCTGCTAGGATGATTGCCTTGACCGAGACCAGATTGGTGAACCTGCACATCGAAACCGACCGCGAGGAAGACGGCCGCTGGCTGGCCGATGTGGTCGACCTGCCGGGCGTGCTGGCCTACGGGCCGACCCGTACGGCGGCGATCACCGCGGTGAAAGCGCTCGCGCTGCGCGTCCTTGCCGACCAACTGGATTCTGGCGAGCTCGCCCCAGACAGCTTGGCCGACGTTCACTTCGTGCAAGCTGCGGCGTGACCCACTGGCCAGCCACCCGGGCCTCCCGGGTGATGGCCGCGCTGCTGCGCCGAGGCTGGACAGTCAAGCGCAGGGCCGGCGGATCACACGTCGTGCTGCAACGGCAGGGAAGCCCGGACTATGTCTGGGCCTTCCATGACTCCGTGGAGATCGGGCCGAGAATGCTGGCTCGCATCGCGAGGCGCACAGGCCTGCGGCCCCATGACCTCTGAAAAAAACGCACGCCCGGCCTACTCGTCCGCCCAGAACGCGCCCACCACCTTGCCGTCGGTGAACCAGAAGATGAACTCGTGCCCGTTTGCCAGCTCGTAGTAGTACTTGATGCCCACGCCGCCCGGCGAGGGCGCGACGCGCGTCGGGCGGCCGTAGGCGTCGCCCACCTGCGCGTAGGTCCAGAGCTGGTGCTGCTGCGTCAGGTCGGTCATCGAGTGGCCGGTGAGGTTTGCGAAGGCCGCGAGGTCGGGCGGCGTGTCGGGCAGCTTGTCGGGCAGTGGTTCGGAGATGCGCGGCGCATCCGGCGAAGGCGGGGCCTCGGCGGCGGTCTCGCCCGGCGCGGCGCGCGAGGTCGTCACCAGCAGCTGCAGCGCATCGAGTCGCGCGAGGATGTCGTCCAGCCGCGGGTCGGCCATCGGCGCGGGCTGCGCCTGCTCGGCCGGCAGCGCGAAGGACGGCGCCGGCCGGTCGGCCAGCGCCTGGCCCAGGGAGCGCAGCTGCGTCTCGATGGCGTCGAGGCTCCGCGAGAGCGCGTCATCCGGCGCCGACGAGCCGCCGTCCACGGTCGTGACGAGCACCGCGACGCCGGCCCCCGCCAGCACGCCCGCGGCGAACATCAGCGGCGCGCGACTCATGG
>DASUFI010000042.1:0-22780 GCA_036274635.1 Planctomycetota bacterium | reverse complement strand
CCTCCGGGTTTCATCCGCCGCGGCCCAGCGGACGGCACACCCGGCCCTCCGGGTTTCCCCGCCGCGCCTCAGAGGCTGCCGTTGACGACCAGCGTCCCGGCCTTCTCCGTGTTCAGCGTCACGGTGAACGGCCCGCTGCCGCGCACGATCCAGCGCAGCCGGACGCTGCCGTGGCCGGGGATGCCCCGCTCGAGGCGCAGGCGCGCGGGCTCGTGCTCCACCGGCGTGAAGTCGGTGAGGTCGATGCGGTCGGCGTCGGTGCCGCCCGCAATCACGGTCAGCCCGACGCCGGCGATGCTCACGATGTCCGGCTCGCCCACGTGCTGCTGCGCCGCGACCGCGGAGCGCGTCGGGATCCAGCGCTCGTTGCGCAGCTCCACGGTCACGTAGCTGGCACCGCCCGGCGCCGGCGACACCAGCGGCACGTCGGCCGCGAGCTTGGGCATCTGCGAGGCGTGGAACACGCAGAAGGCCGCGTTGCGGTGCAGCATCTCCTCGATCATGAACGGCGGCGGCACGCGGCTGGTCATCTTGCGGAAGCCGCCCACCTCCACCGTGCCGTACTTGGGGTGCGGCACCGGGTGCCAGTCGACGAAGGTCTCGCCGAAGAGCAGCAGGTCGTCGAACTTGAGGCGCTTCTCGTTGCCCGCGCCGAAGGGCGACGGGCCGTCCTCCGTCTCCGCGAAGTACTGGCCGTCGTTCCACATCTCGTTGGTGAAGGCGATGATCCCCAGCCCCTCGGCGGCCCAGTTCACGAAGCCGCCATGCACCTCGTACAGGTCCCTCCAGATCACCATGGACTTGTAGAAGGGCAGCATGGCCTCGCCGTCCTTCGCGATGGCGTCGTAGACCTCGCGGTCCTCGCGCGGGTACAGGTCCTCGCGGCTCTTGGTGCCGGGGCCGCGCAGGATCATGCCGCCGTTGTTGTGGAAGGACTGCACCGCCGCGACGTTGGGGTGCGCCAGGAGGAAGCGCGCGATGTTGGCGGGCTCGGGATGGGACAGCGGAAAGTCGCCCGAGCCGTACTGGATCCACTCGGGCTGCCAGTCGGAGGGCCAGTTGCGGTTGAGATCGTAGGAGCCCGGGCCGTCCTCGTTGATCTGGCCGTCACCGTCGTCGTCGATGCCCTCCTGGCCGAGCAGGATGAGGTCGGCGCCCAGCTCGCGGCGCTTGTCGCGCGGCACCTGCTCCATGCGCCGCGGGTCCTCGGGCGAGACGCGCCAGCTGCCCTCGCCCGGCGGCACGCGCATCCGCATCTGCAGCAGCTCGCCGTCGCCGTCGAGGTCGTTGGGCGGGTCCTCGTCGAAGAGGCCGTCGCCGTCGTCGTCGCGCGGGGCGCGGCCGCTGCGGCTGCTGCTCGGGTTGTTGGGCTCCGCGAACCAGGCCTGGCGGCCGTCCGGGTTCACCATGGGGCAGATGTAGAAGACGCAGCGGTCCACCAGCTCCGTGATCTCGGGCAGCTCGCCGTGCCGCTCGAGCAGCAGCCACGCGAGGTACACGCAGGCCTCGCCGCCCTGCACCTCGTTGCCGTGCACGTTGCCGTCCACCCACATCGCCGACTTGCCTGCCTCGTCGCCCGTCGCGGGGTTGGCGATGACGAGCAGCGGCATGGGCCGGCCCTCGAAGGAGTTGCCCAGCCACTCCAGCCGGCACAGGTCGGGGTTGGCATCGGCGAGCTGGCGGCACAGGCCGACGAGGCCGTCGTAGTCGTAGAAGCGGTCCCAGGCGATGGCCACGCGCGGCGTGCGCGTGGCCTGCGCGGCGGCCGGCGGCGCGAGCCACGCAGCGAGGAGCGCGGTCAGCAGGGCGAGTCGGACGGCCGTCCTCATGGCAGGGCTATCTCCGCGGTGACGGCCGGTTGGGCGGCGCTGTCGGCCTGCAGGTGCACGACCTGTCCCGAGCCGGCTGCCACCACCCAGCGGAACTCCTCGCGGCCGCCTCCGCCGTCGAGCCTTCCGGCGCGCGCGGCCACCGGCCCGGCGAGGCGCGCGGCGCCCTCGGGCAGCTGCAGACGCACCGACACCGGCCGCGTCGTGTGCGCCGAGCGCGCCAGCGCGGTGAGCGCCGGCAGCGTGCCGGTGTTCACCAGCGTCGCGTGCAGCGTGTACAGGCCGTCGGCGCCGCGCTCGGCGCGCAGGTCCTCGAAGGCCAGGTGCGCGCGCGCGTCCACCACCTCGAGCGCCAGGGCCACGAGCAGCGGCACCTTCTCCGCCACCACCGAGGGCGGCACCACGTGCAGCGTGCCCGGCAGCAGCCCGCCGATCTCGACGTCGCCGAGCTGCGGGTGATGGAAGGCCGTCCAGGCATGGAAGCCCTCGCCGCCGCGATCCTTGTCCAGCCAGGCGAGCACGGCGGCGGGCACCGGGCTGCTGGCGTCGCTGCCCGGCTTGTCGTCGTCGGCTTCGTCGGAGGCGTCGGCCTTCTTCTTGCGGCCGTGCGGAGCATCGGGTGGCGCCTCGTCCTTCGGCTTCTCGGCCGCGTCGGGCTTCTCCTCGCCCGCCGGCTTCTCTTCACCCGCCGGCTTCTCCTCGCCCGCCGGTTTCTCTTCGCCCGCGGGCTTCTCGACCTTCTCGCCGTTCTCGCCCTTGTCGCCCTTCTCGCCCTCGGGCTTGGGCAGCTCGGTCGGTGGCTCCCACAGGCGCAGTGCGAGCGGCAGCCGGCCGCCCTGGTGGTAGGCCCACGCGAGGAAGCTGCCGCCGGTCAGGCCCTCGCCCTTGACCTTGTGGTCCTTGCCGCCGGGCAGGGCGCGGAAGCGGCGCTGCACTTCCTTGAGCACGGCCAGGTCGTCGTCGATGAGCGAGTTGAGCGGGCCGTTCCAGTCGTCGGGCGCCTTGGCGTCGCCCTTGGGCAGCTCGGCCAGCGTGTCCTGCGCGCCGACGACCAGCACCGCGAAGAGTGTCGGACGCGCCTGCACGAACTCGCACAGCGCGCGCGACTCGGGCTCGGAGAGGGGCAGCGCGCCCGAGGCGGGGTCGTGCTCCTTCCAGCCATGCATGAAATTGCGGTCGGGCTGCACGCCGTCGCTGCCGTCCTCGGAGTCCGCGCCGTCGGCGTCGTCGTCGTGGCCCTCGGGCAGCAGGCGGAAGGCGCCCCGCTCGCCGCGCTCGGGCCGCGCCTTGCGCAGCGCACGCGGGTCGTGGCTGTCCGCGACCCACTCGCCCTCGGGGTCGGGCATGCGCATCCAGGTGATGACGCCGTCGCCGTCGAGGTCGTCGGGGCCATCCTCGTCCGTGCGGCCGTCGCGGTCGGCGTCGTCGGCGCGGCCGTTGCCGGCGCGCTCGCGGCGCACGCCGTCCTCGCCCAGCAGCGCGGCGGCGCCGTCGGGATTGGCCAGCGGCAGGACGGTGATCGCGGCCTGGGCCAGGCGGTCCGGAGCGCCGGGCGGGACGTCCGCGAGCAGCGCATCGGCCACGGCCAGCAGCGCGTCGACGTCGCCCAGCCGCCGCCCGTCGAGGCCCGACACCAGCAGCACGCCGGGCGGCTCGCCCTCGGTCGGGCCGATGCGCAGCGCGACGATCTCGCGGCCGGCCAGCGAGCGGCCCACCTGCTCGAGCCGCGCGCGGTCCGGGTGCGCGGCGGCCAGCGCGCGCAGGCGCCCGCCCACGTCGGCCACGTGCTCCAGGGGCGCGGGCGCCGCGGCCTGCTGGGATCGGAGGGGCACGGTGAGCGTCGACAGCGCCGCGGCCAGCACGAGGGGCAGGGTTGTCACTCGGATCGCCGCTCCGCGGAGGATGGTGGAACCGGACGCTGGATGCCGATGACGAGGGCGGGCATTCTACTCGGCCCCCGGCGCCGGTCCTCGCGGGCCCGCGGCGCCTCCCCTTCGCCACCGCGACACCGCATGAAGCACCTGATCCGGACGCTGCCTCCCGAGCACCTCGAGGTGCCCGACGCGCTCGCGCCGCTGATCGACCTGGCCTACAACTTCTGGTGGACCTGGCACCGCGATGCGCGCACGCTGTTCGAGCGCATCGACCCGGACCTGTGGTCGCGCTACCGCAACCCCGTGCGCCTTCTGATCCAGGTGCGGCGGGCGCGGCTGGCCGAGCTGACGCAGGACGCGGCCTTCCTCGCCGAGCTGCGGCGTCTGGCCGACCGCCTGCACGCCGAGATCGGCGGCGAGCGCTCGCCGGAGGCGCCGGTGGCCTATGTCTCGGCCGAGTACGCCCTGACGGAGGCCCTGCCCATCTACAGCGGCGGCCTCGGGGTGCTGTCGGGCGATCACCTCAAGGAAGCCTCGGACATGGGGCTGCCGCTGGTGGGCGTGGGGCTGTTCTACCGGCGCGGCTACTTCCACCAGCTCGTCGACGCGGACGGCGCGCAGCAGCACGACTACCCCGAGCTGGACGCGATGCGCCTGCCGCTGCTGCGTGTGGCCGGCAGGGACGGGAGCACGCTGCGCGTGCCGGTCGAGGTGGGCGAGCGCAACGTCTCGCTGCGCGTCTGGTGCGCCTTCGTGGGGCATGTGCCGCTGCTGCTGCTGGACAGCTTCACCACGCACAACCCGCCCGAGGACCGCTTCATCACGAGCCAGCTCTACGTGCGTGGCCGGGACATGCGCCTCGAGCAGGAGATCGTGCTGGGGCGCGGCGCCGTCGCGGTGCTCGCCGCGCTGGGCATCCGGCCGCGCGTCTGGCACATGAACGAGGGCCACTCGGCCTTCCTGGCCCTCGAGAACGCGCGACGCAGTGGCGCGGGCAGCCTGCAGCCGGCCGTCGAGGCCGCGCGCCCGCTGCACGTCTTCACCACGCACACGCCCGTGCCCGCCGGCAACGAGGTCTTCGCCGACGACAAGGTCCGCCCCTACCTGCTCTCCACGGCGCGCGACCTGGGCACCGGCGTGGACGAGCTGCTGGAGTTGGGCCGCGCGCCCTCCAATGGCTTCCCGCCGGGCTTCAACCTGACCGCCCTCGCGCTGCGCCTCTCGCGCACGAGCAACGCCGTCTCGAGGCTGCACGGCCAGGTGAGCCGCGACATGTGGCCGGAGCACGAGATCGGCGCCATCACCAACGGCGTGCACGTGCCCACGTGGATGGGACGCGAGATGGCGCGCGTGCTCCAGGCCATCGACGCGGAGGACCCCTTCGAGCTGGCGCGGCGCGCGGCGGCGCTCTCGGATGGCGTGCTGTGGGCCGCGCACGTGGCCCAGAAGCACCGCCTCATGCGCTTCGTGCGCGTGCGCGCGATGCGCCAGGCCGCGCGACACGGCCACGCGCCCGCCGACCTGCGCCGCGTCGAGAACCTGCTCAACCCGGCCGCGCTGACGCTCGGCTGGGCCCGGCGCTTCGCTCCCTACAAGCGGCCCGACCTGCTCTTCCACGACCCCGGCCGCCTCGGGCGCCTGCTGGGCCATGCCGAGCGGCCGGTGCAGCTGGTGATCGCGGGCAAGGCGCACCCTGCCGACCGCGCCGGCCAGGACATGATCCGCCGTATCTGGGAGCTGGCCAGCTCGCCGGAGCTGCGCGGGCGCGTGGTCTTCGTCGAGAACTACGACGCGGCCGTGGCGCGCCTCCTGGTTCGCGGCGTCGACGTGTGGCTCAACACCCCCACTTGGCCCATGGAGGCTTCCGGCACGTCCGGCATGAAGGCCGCGTGCAACGGCGTCATCAACGTCTCGGTGCCCGACGGCTGGTGGGCCGAGGGCTACGCGCCCGGCGTGGGCTACGCGCTGGGCGAGGCGCGCCCGCCCGACGGGGACCGGGACGCCGGCCTGCTCTACGAGATGCTCGAGGGCCAGATCGTGCCGCTGTACTACGAGCGCGACACCGAGGGCCTGCCGCGCGGCTGGATCGAGATGATGCGGGCCTCTCTGGCGGCCTTCCTCGGCCGCTTCAGCACCCGCCGCATGCTGCGCGAGTACGCCGGGCAGGTCTACCTCCTGCCGGGCTACGAGCCGGCCCCGTCGCAGGCCGAAACTGTCGTGTCCTGAGTTACACCCAGCGTCGCGGCGCGTCCGACTTCCTGCCTGCCGAGGCAGGGCAGGTGGCGGGTGGGGCGCGGAGTCTCGGTGTGCTGGACAACCGCTTCCACAGGGAACTCTTGAGGGGTCGCTGGCCCGATGCGGCGGCCTTCGACTGCGACAACGACCTGCATCTGGATGAGCTGGCGAGCCGCCTGCTCGAGCGCTTCCGGTGCGACCGGGACGCCGAGGCCTTCGCGCTGCTCATGCGCGTGAGCCGCGACCGGCTGCTGGCCATCGCCCGCAGCGTGGCCCGGCGGCTGGCCTGGGACGCCTCGCCCCAGGATCTGGTCGAAGGCGCGCTGGGTCGGCTCTTCGCCGAGCCCGGCTGCGTGGGCGTCCCGACCGGCAGCTTCCTGGTGGTCGCCCGCGGCCTGCTCGAGCAGCAGGCCCGGCAGCGCGCCGCCTGGCACACATGAAAACCGGAAGATCCATGTCCGGTCGGAGCCGTTTCATGCGCTTCTGGTCATGGAAGGCAGTTGGCCGCCCGCCCGGGGCCGAGGTACCCTCCCCGCCCCCGGAGTTGTATAAGTTGTACCTTTCCACTATTTCCCACAGGCCCGGTTACTTCTCCACAGCTTGTTCGTCCGGGCTGTTGGCAACTGGTGCATCACCGACGGGCCGTCTCCTGAGGGAGGAGATGGAGGGCAGAGCTTGGATTCTGGCCATTTCGCCGAACGCCTGAGGCAAGTGCCAGGCGCGGGAGCCGTTCCAAGCCTGGCGCACTTCGACGCGCGCAACGAGCTGCACGTCGACGAGGCCGCACGGCACCTCCTCGAGCGCTTCCGGGCGCACGACGACCTGGACGCCTTCACGCTGCTCTTCGAGCTGACGCACGCGCGCCTGGCCGAGTCCGCGGGCCGCATCACGCGCAAGCTCGCGCCCAGCGTGGACCCGGAGGAGCTGGCCTCGGCCTTCATGGCGCGGCTCTTCATCGACGTGCGGCGCCGGCCCACGGAGCCCGTGCGCCACTTCCTCGCGCTGGCGCACACCAGCATGCGCAACGACGTGCTCGACCAGCTGCGCCAGGTGAAGCGCGCGCAGGCCAACGTGCGCACCTGGCACGCCGCGCAGCCCGTGCCGGCCGACCCCGCCGAGGAGATCCAGCGCCAGGAGCAGGACGACCTGCTGGCCGGCTTCGGCGAGGACGTGCTGCGGCTCACGGGCGAGTGCTTCGTCGAGCTCGAAGCGCGCGAGCAGCAGGTCCTCGTGGCGCGCGAGATCGTGCACCTGCCCTACGACCGCGTGGCCAGCATGCTCAACCTGGCGCCCGACCAGGTGGGCATGATCATCCGCCGCGCGCGCGTGCACCTGGTGAACCGCATCGTGGAGCGGCTGCCGGCGCAGATCGGCAAGCGCAAGGTGGCGGCCGAGGACGTGGCCGAGCTGCAGGCCACCGTGCGCTCGTGCCTCGACAGCAAGGACGGCGCCAAGGCGGTCAAGGGCCTCATGCAGCGCATGCTGGACCAGTCGGTCGCAGCGGCGCGAACCAAGCTGGCCGACCTGGTGTACGAGATGGTCAAGGCCTGCCTGGTGCAGGCGCCGGGCTTCTCGGGCCGCATGCTCATCCGCAGCGAGCCGCGGCGCAGCGAGGTCGTGGCCGACGAGGTGCGCCGCATCGCCGACCGGCTGCGGGAGGCCGACGCGCCGGTGGACGTGGGCCGCATCCCGCTCACGCGCCCGGCGCCCGCCACGGCCGTCGCCGACGCGCGCGCCTGCCTGCAGCGCCTCGAGCAGATCGAGGGCAGCTCCGGCCGCCACCAGGTGGCCGTGGCGCTGTGCCACGTGCATGCCGGCGAGTCGGCCGCGGCCGAGGTCGTGCTGCGCCGCCTGCTGCTGCGCGACGACCTCGCGCCCGTCACGCGCCAGAACGCCGCGCGCAACCTGCAGCTGGCCCTGCTGCGCCAGGAGCGCTTCGCGGACGCCCTCGCCGCCGCCGACGAGCACGCCGACGAGTGGCCGGAGGACCCCGCGCGCGTCATGAACGTCTGCTTCGCCGCGGCCCGCCTCGGCGACCGCGCGCGCTTCGAGAGCTCGGCGCGCCAGCTGGCCGAGCTCCAGCGCGAGGCGCCCACCGCGCGTGTCGGCGACTGGCTTGCGTCCCTGCTCCCGCAGCTCGCCGGCGACCTCGGCCTGCCCGGCGACTGGACCCGCGAAATACTTTCATCCTGCGGCTTGCCCGATGGCGACGGCACGCGCCCCACGGAATCTGGCGATGCGATCTGACATGAAGCCCACGCTGCTCCACCTGGCCGGCCGGCTCGCCCTCGCGGCGCTGCTGCTCGGCATCGCCGCGCCCCGCTCCCTCGCCGCGCCCACGGACCCGCCGGGTTCCCAGATCGATCCCTCGACCGCCGTGCACGGCGGCGACGGCGTGGGCGGCATCGAGCACACCGCGAGCAACAAGCCCACGCTCCCCACGAATCCCACGACCCCCGGCGGCGGCAACGGCCCGATCGGCCCGGGCGTCGGCGAGACGACCAGCCCGGCGCCGGAGCAGGGCTGGAACGACCTGGGCGGCGGGCTGCCGACCGTCAGCAACACGCCCGCGCTCAGCGGCTCGGGCGACGGATCGGCGGGCTCGCGCCTCGAGCTCGACCTGCTCGACGCGCGGCCGCTCGCGCTGACGACGCTGGTCGTGGGCGTCGAGGCGGGCTTCCAGCCCTTCAAGGGCGGCACGCTCGTCCCCGCGCCGGGCGTGATCCTGACCGGCCTGCTCACCGACGACGTCGGCGAGCTGCACCTGCAGGGCATGCTGGAGCAGGGCCTGCCCGAGGACGCCACGCTGGTCTTCCAGCTGTGGACCGTGGACCCCGAGGCGGTGCAGGGCCTGTCGGCGAGCAACGGCGAGCTGCTGCTGGTCCCGTAGGACAGGCTCTCGAAGACGTCCTTCGGGCCTGGAAGCACGTCCTCGAGGGGCTGCTCCTCTTCCCCGCCGCACGGCGGCGGGAGTAAGCTCCCGCCCGGCAGCCCGGGCCTGCGCGCCCTCTCCGCGCCGCAGGCCCCACGACCAGGCACCGCGACGGGAGCGGTGCCTCGCGGAGAGGACCGATGAGCGATCGCGGCGACGCGGACCTGCTGGCGCGCATGGCGGAGCTGAGCGGCGAGCCGCGCGTGGTGCCGCCCGCAGGTCTCGACCTCGCGCGCGACGACCACGTGGACGAGCTGGCCGGCCAGCTCCTGCGGCGCTTCCGCGAGACGGATGACGCGGTCGCCTTCGAGCTGCTGGTGCGCCTCACCGAGGGGCGCCTCGCCGCGCTGGCGCGGCGCATGGCCCGCGAGCTGCGGCCCGGCGTCGAGCCCGAGGATCTCGTGGCCGCCTTCTTCGCGCGCCTCTTCACGGACGTGCGCCGCGGCCAGCCGCTCGTGCGCAACTTCCTCGGCCTGGCGCGCATCGCGCTGCGCAACGACGCGCTCAACCAGCTCCGCCGCCGCAAGCGCGCCGAGGCGCGCCAGCGCGCGTGGCACGAGCTGCGCGCCGGCGAGCCCGAGCCCGATCCCATCCGCCTGGCGGACGACCGCGAGCAGGCCCAGCGCCTCGAGCGCCTGGGCGCGCTGGTGCTCGCCCTCGTGGCGGGACGCCTCGCCGAGCTGCCCGAGCGCGACCGGCTGGTGCTGCAGGCGCGCGAGATCGAGGGCCTTTCGTACGAGGACATCGCCGTGACTTTCGGGGTCCCGCGGGGTCAGGTCGGCATGGTCATCCTGCGCGCCCGCAAGCGGCTCACCGCTCGGCTGCGGGAGACCTTCGGCGATCCCGCCCCGCCCGCCCCACGTCGCCGAGGAGGCCTGCCATGACGCGTTCCACGCCTACCGCCTGCACCCGCGCCCGGACGTTGCGCCCGGCGCTGCGGGCCGGCCTCGCGCCTGATGCGGGGCTCCTGCGCCACGTGGCCACCTGCCCGCGCTGTCGCGCGGCGCTGCTCGGGCCGGGCGCCGCGCCGCCCGAAACGGCGAGTGCCGGCGTGGGCTACGTGCTCGCGGTGGCGCGCGCGGCCGCGGCGGTGCGCATCGCCGCACTGCTCGAAGATCTGGCGAGAGCCTGCGCGGCGCAGGTCGGCGCGGCCGAAGCGGCGCCCGCCGGCGTGGCGCGGGCCCGTCCGGTGCCGGAGGTGCTGGCCGATCTGGCTGCACTTCGCCGGCGCCTGGGCGCGCAGGATCCCTTGCGCGATGCCCCGCCATGGCCCGCAGCGGCACCGCCGGCCTCGTCGCGGCTGGAGGCGGCGCGGGCGTGCCTGCTGGCCGCCGAGCACGTCGAGGGCCGGCGTGCGAGCCGGCAGCTCGAGCTCGCAGCCTGCGCTCTGGCGGCGCACGACCGCGCCGGTGCCGGAGCCGTCTGCAGCGCCCTCGTCGCCGCGGCCGGACGCGGCGCGAGCCGTTCGCGGCTGGTGCGGCGCGCGGAGCTCGTCGCGCGAGCCTGGGGCGTCGCGCCGCACGAGCTCACCGCGCTGCTGCGCCAGCCGCAGCGCGCAGCCTGCAACTGAGCGCCGCGCGCCGGCTCAGAGCATCCCGCGGTCGGCCAGGTCCTCGGCCAGCAGCACGGCGCCGCCCGCCGCGCCCATCACGGCGTTGTGCGACAGGACGAGATACTTCACGCCGCCGTGCACCGCGTCACTGCGGATGCGGCCCACGACCGTCGTCAGCCCGGCGCCCGCGTCGCGATCGAGCAGCGGCTGCGGCCGATCGGGCTCGCGCCGCACGTCTATCCAGCGCGCGGGCTTGCTGGGCAGCGGGCGGCCGCGCCAGGGATCCTCGGCCAGCAGCGCCGCGGCCACGTCGCCCGGCCCGGCCGGCTGGCCCAGGGCCACCGACACGGACAGCGTGTGGCCGTCCTCCACGGGCACGCGCGTGCAGGTCGCGGACAGCGCGAAGCGCGCCGGCTCGAGCGCCGCGCCGCGCAGCGCGCCCAGGATCTTGTGCGCCTCGCTCTCGACCTTCTCCTCCTCCTTGTCGATCCACGGCAGGATGTTGCCGGCCACCGCGGCGGCCACGTCGGGCGCGCGCGCGCCGGCGCCGGACACGGCCTGCATCGAGGTCAGCGTCACCGACGTCACGCCGAACAGCCGCTGCAGCGGCGCCAGGCTCACGGCCAGGCCCACGACGGTGCAGTTGGGGCCGGGCGCGACGAAGCCCTTCCAGCCGCGCGCGCGGCGCTGGCCGTCCAGCAGCGCGGCGTGGTCGGGATTGACGCCCGCGAGCAGCAGAGGCGTGTCGGCTTCCATGCGGTAGGCCGAGGCCGTGGAGAACACCGGCGTCGACTCCGCGCAGCGCGCCTCGAGAGTGCGCGCCGGGGCGGACGGCAGCATGGAGAACACGGCGGCGAGGCCGCGCACGTCGAGCGTGGCCGCGTCCTGCAGCGGCAGCGCGAGCAGGGCGTCGGGCAGCCGGCGCGAGTCGGCGGCGCGCTGCGCGTCGGTGCGCGGCGCGGCGATGAGGTCCGCCGCACGCCGCTCGCCGCGCGCGCGCTCGGCCAGCACGTCGCCGAGGCGCTGCCCTGCGGACGAGGCCGAGGCCGCCACCGCCGTCACCTCGAACCACGGGTGCCGGGCCAGCGCCGCGAGCGCCTGGCGCCCGGCGACGCCGGTGGCCCCGAGCACGGCGACGGGCCGGCGCATCAGCCGGTCCTCGCGCGGCGGGGAGCCGTGCGCGCCCGGGCCGCGGGCGGAAAGAACTCCTCGTGCAGCGCCAGCAGCGCTCGGCGCAGGTCGGCCTCGGGGACGGCGCAGGACAGGCCCACGTCGCCCGGCCCGTGGCACACGAGGTGCACGTCCACGCCGAGCTGGCCGAGCCGGCCGAGCAGCCGGCCCGCGAGCGTGGAGTCGGCGGCCACGCGGTCGCCCACCACGCCCAGCAGCGCGGCGTCCTCGCGCGTCTCGATGTCCTCGACGCCGGCCTCGCCCAGCTCGTGCAGGTGGCGCAGCGCGCGGCGGGCGGCGGCCGTGTCGCCGGCGGCGATGGTGAAGGACAGCGAGGTCATCGAGGCGGCCACCGCGTCGACGTTGATGCGCGCCTCGCCCATGGCGCCCAGGATGTGGCCGGCGATGCCGGGCTCGTTGACCATGGCCGCGCCCTCCACGCGCACGACGGCCACGCCGCGGCGCGCCGCCAACGCGACCACGCCGGGCGCGCCGGGCGTCTCGCGCCGCTCGACCAGCCGCGTGCCGACGCTGTCCACGTCGGCGACGGGACGCACCGACACGGCCACCGGCAGCCCGCGCAGCGGCTCGAGGCAGCGCGGGTGCAGGATGCGCGCGCCGTAGAGGCCCAGCTCGCAGGCCTCGTCGAAGGACAGCTCGGGCACGAGGCGCGCGTCCTGCACCTCGCGTGGGTCGGCGGTCATGAAGCCGGGGACGTCCTTCCACAGCTCGAGGCCGCCCGCCTGCAAGCCGGCCGCCACGACGCCGGCGGTGTAGTCGCTGCCCCCGCGCCCGAAGAGCACGACCTCGCCCTCGGGGTTGACGCCGTAGAAGCCAGTGAGCACGAGCACGCGGTCGTGCAGCTCGTGGTCCAGCGCCATGAGGCGCGGCGTCGAGGCGGCGAGATCGCAGGTGCCCACGCGGAAGGAGCCGGTGGCCATCAGGCCGGCCTCCTCGGACGTGACGTCGCGCGCGTCGGCGCCCTGCGAGAGGATGCCGGCCGCCACGAGCGGCGCGGCGAGGCGCTCGCCGTGGCACATGACCAGGTCGCGCGTGCGTGGCGTGAGCTCGCCGGTGAGGCGGATGCCCGTGAGCAGGCGCTCCACCGAGTCGAGCACGGGCTGCAGCCGCAGGCGCACCGCGTCGCGCTCGGGCAGCTCGGCGGCCACGGCGTCGTGCTGGCGGCGCAGGCGCTCCATGACGTCGCGCACCAGCTCGAGGCCGCTGCGCGCGTCGAGGGCCAGGCTGGCGGCGCGCTCGAGCTCGTCGGTCACGCCGCGCAGGGCGGAGACGACGACCAGCAGCCGCTCGCCGCGCCGCCGCCGGCGCGCGACGGACTCGCTCACGCGCTGCAGCGCCGCCCCGTCCGTGAGCAGGGCACCGCCCACCTTGACGACGATCAGGGGTGTGGGAGTCATCGGCTTCATGGGGGCGGCGCGAAGCCACCCATCATGGCATCAGGCGTCAGCGGCCGGAACCCGCCAGTTCCACGCCGCGGACGGACGCCACGGCCGGCGTGAGCCGCCGCGCGAGGTCCAGCTCGAAGTACTCCGCCAAGGGCGCCAGCAGCTCGGGGTGCGCGCGGTGGGCGGCGACGAGCGCGGCCCGCACGCGGGCCTCGCCGTTGGGCCCCAGCGGCCCGAGCGGCGCCCGGCAGAGGCACGAGCCCAGCCCCAGCAGGGCCAGCGCGGCCTTCACGGGCACCGGCCCCCGCGTGCGCTGCGGCACGGCCAGGGACTCGCCGCGCACCAGCAGCGCCTCCTCCACCGTGACCACCCCCAAGCTCAGCAGCGGGGCGAGGGCCTCGTGCAGCTCGCGCACCCGGGCCGGCTCGCCGGCGCGCGCCTCGTCCAGCAGGCGCCGCACCACGCCCGGCGCGAGGTTGCAGGCCGCGACGCAGCCGCCGTCCGCGCGGATGGCCGGATCGACGAGCGCGTCGCGCAGCATGAGGTCGTCGCCGCACAGGATGCTGAAGCCGGCGCCGCACAGCGCGCGCACGCGGGACAGGCGCGCCAGCCGGCCGCTGGAATCCACGACGCCCACGACGTTGGCGTGCTCGTCGTGCAGGCGCGCGAGGTCGTCGGGCAGCAGCTCGGCGCCGGACAGGCCCGGCGCGGCCAGCGGCCACAGGCGCGCCTCGGGCAGCGCCCGGGCCAGCGCGCCGTGCCAGCGCTCGCGCAGCGCCATCGAGCTGGCACCGTGGCCGGGCGCATCCGCGATCAGCAGGTCGCGCACGCCGAGCTGCAGCGCGAGCCGCGCGCGAGCCATGATCTGCGGCAGGCGGCCGTGGCCCGTCGCCGCCATGATCTGGTGCGGGCGCGCCGCCCCCACGGCCTCCTCCAGCAGCGACTCCCATTCGCCGTCGTCGAGGGCGTCGCCCTCGCCCAGCGGACCGGCCACGAGCACCTGGTCGCAGCCGTGGTCGAGCGCGAAGCCCACGAGCCTCGCGAAGCGATCCAGGGCCGGCGCCTCGCCGTCCTTCCGGAACGGCGTGACGAGCGCTGAAACGAGCATGCGCCCTACCCTCCCGCACCTTGCCTGGGGCCCAAGGCGGGCAGGTCCCACCGCCGCACCGCCCGAGCCGTGCGGGCAGTGTAGCAGGTAGCGCCTCAGAACACGCCCGGTTGCGCCAGCCGCAGGCAGGGTTGGGTGCGCGGTGCACCGGCCGGCCGCCACGTGAGCGCGCGCTCGCCGGCGTCGTCCCGGATGGTGCGCGTGACCGGCGCCTCGGGATCGGGGCCGGGCAGCGAAAGGCCCCGCACGTGCTGCCCGTCGCGCACGCCGGCCTCCCAGGCGGCGCTGCCCTCGCGCACGCCGGTGACGAGGCCCGAGGCGAGGCTGGCCTCGCGGTCGAAGCCCAGCTCGAACTCGTGCGACGCGCGCGTCGTGACCTCGACCCAGGGGGCCCACGTGCCGGGGGGCAGCACGGCGTCGGCGCCGTCGACGACGAGCGCGCGCACGGCGTCGGCCGTCTCCGCGCCCGCCCAG
This sequence comes from Planctomycetota bacterium, assembly GCA_036274635.1. GTDB lineage: Bacteria > Planctomycetota > B15-G4 > B15-G4 > B15-G4 > DASUFI01. The sequence continues at coordinate 8,200 of DASUFI010000042.1, read as the reverse complement.
CGGGCGATGCGCGCGAGCAGGGCTTCCGTGTCGTACTCCGCGGCGCCGCTGCGCGCCTCGGCCACCATCTCGCGCAGCAGGTCGTCCAGCGAGGCGCGGCCGCCGTGCGTGCGCCGGATGGCGTCGTCCACCAGGATGGCCGCCAGCTCGCCCCGCTGGTAGGGCAGCCGCTGCACGCTCGCGTCGGTCCAGAAGGCCTCGCGGATGCGCTCGTTGGGCACGTTGCGCACGGGCGAGGCCCGGTAGCCGGTGAGCATCTCGTTGAGGCCGTCCACCCGCTGTGCCGGCGTGATGAGGCCGGCCGCGAGCAGCAGGCGGCCCGCGTAGAACTCGGTGAAGCCCTCGCTGAACCAAGAGGCCAGCTGCTCGGGATCGCGCGGCTTCAGCAGGCCGCCGTTCCACGAGTGGACGTGCTCGTGCGCGAGCAGGCGTACGACGCGCTGGCGCTCGTCGCTGCCGGGCGACAGGCCGATGCCGTCCATGACGAAGAGCGCGAACGAGTCGGTGAGGCCGGTGCCGCCCAGCGAGAAGGAGCCTTCGGGCAGGCGCGGCGTGGGCAGGAGCGTGATGACGTAGAGCGGCGGGCCGGGATCCTCGAAGAACGCGCGCTGGGTCCCGATGACGCGGGCGGCGAGGTCCAGGAGCTCCTCGTCGCGGAAGGCCCAGTGGGTGCCGCCGATGGCCAGCGCGACGTCGCCGCCGCCGACGCGGCGCGTGGCGGTGCGCAGGCTGCGTCAGGCGTAGAACACGGCGCGCCCAGCCAGCTCGCCACCAGCGGGGCGCCGGGCGCGTGCTGCACGGTCCACGAGGTCGGGCTCGCGTGCTCGAGCGGCAGCTCGCGGCCCGTGTCGTCCGCGACGCGCAGCTCGTGCAGCAGGCGCGCCACGTCGCCGACGCCGCCCCAGCCGGGCGCGACGCACAGCTCGCTGGTGCCGTCGGCCTCGCCGCGCAGGGCCAGCTCGACGCGCACACGGGCCGGGGCGCCCTCGAGCAGCTCGAAGGACCAGGCGAGATCCGGCGCGACGACGTCCTGCGCCGACGCCGCCGTGCCGAGCAGGAGCAGCAGGAGCACCGGCGTCCTCACGCCGGGGAAGTTACACCGGAAGGCGCCGGAGCTCAGCCCCGCGGGCCCGCGTCGTCGAGGGGCGCGAAGATGGCGGCCAGCTCGTGCAGCGGCGAGGCCTCCGCCCCGTTGGCCTCGTCCTGCTTGTGGCGTACGAAGATCTCGGCGATGGCGTCGAGGTGCGCGCAGACCTCGTTGACGGCCTGCTCGGGCAGCCGGCCCCGCATGCGCACGACCATGGGCAGCGAGCGCGGGGCGCCGTCGGCGAAGCGCCGGGGCTCGGCTCGCACGGGCGGGCGGCCGGCCTGCAGCAGGCGCTCTCGCTCGAGCACCGCGGCCAGGTTCTGCTCGGCGTCGCGCAGCACGGCGCGCGCCGACTCCAGCACCGCCTCCGCGGCGCCGTCGCCGGCCGACTCCACGGTCACCGTGAGCGGCTCGCCCGCGAGGCCGAAGACGCCCTCCTCGCGCCGACCACCCGAGCGCGTGCCGGTGCGCGCCAGCACGCCGACTTCCTGCAGCCGTCGCACGTGGTAGTAGAGCGAGTCGGCGGAGCGCCCCATGCGGCGCGCCAGCTCGAAGACCGTGCTGGGACCGTGGGTCTGGAGATGACGGATGATCTCCATCCGCAGCGACGACCCGACGGCCTCCACATCCTTGCGCGAATTCAGTGACACCCTGGCCGAGCCCATGCGGAAGAGACCTCCTCCTGCAACCGGGACGCGCGCAGCGGAACGAGCGCCCGTGTTGCGCGGCACTGTAGTGGCGACACCCGGCGAGGGATCACCAGTTTCGTGACGAAGCTGGGGCTCGGACGCAAACAGTTCGCGGCGTCAGACAGTGGATGCGCGCGACGTCTGCCTCCGTTTTTTCGGAGGCCTCGGGGGCTTGGGAAGACCCCGATGGCGGTCGTTCCGGAACGGGCGCGGAGGCGGGGGAGCCGGGCGCGGCAGGTCAGCCGCCGCCGCCGGAGTCCTCCTTGCCCTCCGCCTCCACGTACTTCTGCTCGGTGGCCTCGTTCTTCTCGCGCAGGGACTGCAGGAGCTGCTCGGGCTTGCCGTTCGACAGGACTTCCTGGAACTGGGAGCGGAAGTTGGTCACGAGGCTCACGCCCTCGATGAAGAGGTCGATGACCTTCCAGTCGCTGCCATCGGCCGTCGGCCGCACGCGCACGTCGATGAGCACGTCGTCCTGCGCCGGCGCGATGACCTTGGTGCGCACGGTCCAGTCACCCTGCTTGGCCTTCTCGTCGCGCGCGTCGTAGACCTCGATGCGGTCGAAGCTGTAGCGGTCGACATTGCGGTAGTAGGTCAGCACGAGGTGCCGGCGGAACTGCAGCACGAAGTCCTTCTGCTGCGCCTCGTCGAAGGCCTTCCAGTTCTTGGCCAGCGCGAGCTTGGAGATGGTCTCCGCGTCCAGCCAGCGGTCGACGAGCTCCTGGATGGCCATGCGGCGGTCGTGCGCGGAGCGCGTGCGGTCCTTGAGCACCTTGGTGACCGCGTCGATCGTCGTGGTCACGAACTCGCGCGCCGTGCGGGCGGTGGCGGCCGGCGCGCTCGCGGCCTCCGGGGTCTGCGCCGCCGAAGACCCGGCGAGCGCGCCAAGGGTCGTGGCGGCGAGGAGCGCCAGGGCGCGGACGCTACGGGTTGATCGCGGAATCGACATCGTAGGGATCCTCCGGCTGTTCTGACGGGGCTTCGGCCTTCTCGTCCGGCGGCGGAAGCATGACGCCGATGGCCCGACGGCGGTGATCGAGCCAGGCGCTGCGCACCGCAGTGTAATAATCGATGGACGCCTCGCGCGCCTCCTCGATGTTCTGCAGGTTCTGGCCGCGCCAGTTGACCGTGCCCACCACGTAGGCGCCCAGGAAGAAGTAGCTGCCCGGCAGGACCTCGCGCTCGACGAGGTAGTCGGCCAGCAGGCCGGTGGCGTCGCGCGGGTCGCTGGGCCCCAGGAAGGGGATCACGAGGTACGGCCCCTCGTTCACGCCCCACACCGCGAGCGTCTGGCCGAAGTCCGCGGGGGCGGGCCCCAGGCCCCAGACGCTGGCGGGGTCGTAGATGCCCAGCAGGCCGACGGTCGTGTTGACCACGAAGCGCGCCGTGCAGCGTCCCGCGTCGCCGAAGCGCGCCTGCAGCAGGTTGTTCACGAGCTGCACGGGGAAGCGCAGGTTGTCCGTGAAGTTCTGCACGCCTTCGCGGAAGCCCGCGGTGGTGATGTGGACCCAGCCGCGCGCGGTGGGCTCGAGCACGAGGTCGTCGACGCGCTCGTTGAACCAGAAGATCTTGCGGTTGAGGCCCTCCCACGGGTCCCATTCGCGCTCGCCGGGGGGCGCCGCGCAGGCGGCCAGCGCGCCGACGAGCAGCAGGACGGGCAGGGCGCGCCGCAGCGCGCACGCGGGCGCGCGGATCACTTCGGATCGCCGCCCACGTCGGCGTTGTGGATGAACTTGCCCAGCAGGCGCTCGAGCAGCACCGCCGACTCGGTGTACTGGATCGTGTCGCCGTGCTTGAGCACGTCGTCCTCGCCGCCCAGCTGCAGCGAGATGTAGCGGTCGCCGAGGACGCCGCTGGTCACGATCGAGGCCGAGGTGTCCACGGGGTACTTCTGCTCCGCGTCCAGCTCCATCGTGACCCGCGCGCGGGAGTTCTGGTCGAGGTCGATGCTGCGCACCTCGCCCACCTTGAAGCCGGCGATGACCACCGGCGCGCGCGGCTTGAGGCCGCCGATCTCGTCGAACGAGGCGTAGACCGTGATCGTGTCGGGCTTGGTCAGCGTGAAGCCGCCCACGCGCAGCGACAGGAAGCCCGCGGCGAGGATGCCCGCCAGCAGGAAGAGGCCCACGGCGACGTCGCGAGTTCCGGACCGTTCCATGTCACAGGCCCCAAAGCGCGGTGATCATATAGTCGCCCAGGAGGATGCTCAACGAAGCGATGACGACGGTGCTCGTCGTCGCCGCGGAGACGCCGGCGGACGTGGGTTCGCTGCGCCAGCCGCGCCACGTGGCGACCAGGCCCACGATCACGCCGAAGATGGCGGCCTTCACGAAGCTGCCCACGACGTCGTTCACGAACTCCGTGCTGGCCTGCAGGCTCGACAGGTAGCGGCCCGAGTCGAGGCCCATGAGCCCGACGCCCACGACCCAGCCGCCCGCGAGGCCGCAGGTGATGAACAAGGACGAGAGCAGCGGCATGACCAGCGCGAGGCCCAGCGCGCGCGGCACGATGACGTAGTGCACGGGGTCCACGGACATCATGCGCAGGCCGTCGAGCTGCTCGGTGGCCACCATCGTGCCGATCTCGGCCGTGGTGGCCGAGCCGGCGCGCCCCGTGACGAGCAGCGCCGTGAGCACCGGCCCCAGCTCGCGCAGCAGCGAGAGGCCCACCACCGAGCCCAGCGACTCGGCCGCGCCGAAGCGCGCCAGGATCGAGTAGCCCTGCAGCCCCAGCACCATGCCCACCGCCAGGCCGGCCACGACCACGATCGAGACCGACAGCACGCCCAGCTTGTAGATCTCGAGGATCAGCTCGCGCACGCGCACGGGCGGCCGCACCAGCGCAGCCAGCACGCGCCCCGCGAAGACGCCGAGGTGGCCCAGGCTGACCACGAAGGACGAGGCCAGGAAGCCCATCTCGCGCACGGGGCCGAGCATCAGTGCTCCTCCTCGGAGGCCACCAGCGCCGGGTCGATGGGCTCGCCCATCAGCGCGCGCACGCGCGGATCCTCGTGCGCCAGCAGCTGCGCCGGCGCCCCCTGCACGGACTGCCCCGGCAGCAGCACCAGGACGCGGTCCGCCATGCGCTGCGTCGAGGGCGCGTCGTGGCTCACGACCAGCAGCGTCAGGCCGCTCTCGTTCAGGTCCACCAGCAGCCGCTCGATGCGCAGCGCGGAGATGGGGTCGAGGCCCGAGAAGGGCTCGTCGCACAGCAGCACCCGCGGCCGGCGCACGATGGCGCGCGCCAGGGCCACGCGCTTGCGCATGCCGCCCGAGAGCTGCGGCGGCAGCAGGTCGTCCACGTCCTTGAGGCCCGTGCGCTCGAGGCTCTCGTGCACCCCGTCGGCGATGGCCGCGTCGTCCAGGTCGGTGTGCTCGCGCAGCGGAAAGGCCACGTTGTCGAAGACGCTCAGCGAATCCAGCAGCGCGCCGTTCTGGAACAGCATCCCGAGCGCGAGGCGCACCTCCGTGAGCTGCGACTCGCGCAGCTTCGTGATGTCGCGCCCCTCCACCAGCACCTCGCCGGACCGGGGGCGGATGAGCCCCCCGACCAGCCGCAGCAGCGTGCTCTTGCCCGAGCCGCTGCCGCCCACGACCACCGTGAGCTGCTGGGCCGGCACCTCGCAGGACAGGTCCTGGAAGATGACGCGCCGGCCGAAGGCGTGCTGCACGTGGCGCAGGGCGACGGGCGGGTCGGTGGCCGGAGGACTTGCCATGGCGGGCCCGGGGGGTTGGTGGGCCACTGTACCGTCGGGCTGTCCCGATCCGAGGGGCAGGCCGGGGCCCCCATTTCGCGGGACGACAGCCACCTCGACGCCCTCGGAGCCGCGACGCGGCGCGCGATCGGGGGCGGCGGCGCGGCGCGACCAGCGCCGGACGCTTCAAACGATGCGACGCGGTCGATGCAGGTCCAGTCGAGGCGATGCACCCGGCACACGACGGTCAGCGCTGGAGTGTGCCCTGCGGAGATCGCGGAGCACGGATCAGAGCGGCGCGGCATCCTCGGCGATGCGCCGGCTGCTGACATCATCCGCCGCGCAGCGCGCGTCGTGGTAGATCACGGCCTGCAGCGCGAAGAACCATGGCATCAGCGCAGCCGCGAGGCCGGGACTCAGCCAGACGAGATCGTGCTTGGAGTCGCCCCGACTGACCAGCCTTACGACGACGTATGCCGCAATCCAGAACAGCACCAGCACGACCCCCACGCCGAGGCAGCGCAGTGCCCAGCCGCGCGTGAGCCTCCAGCTGCGGCGCACGGCGGCGAGGGGGCCGCACCGCTCGATCGAGGCGACCGTCATCAGGATCACCAGTCGCAGCTCGATCCAGATCCAGATCGGCTCGACGACGAGCATCGCGACGAACGGCCACCTGCTGGGGAGCGCGCTGTGAGGGTCACCCACGAAAAGGAGCGGCGTGCTTATCACCAGGTGAATCGACGCACCGACCACGGCCGCTCCCATGGCAGCGGCGGCTCGTCCCCGGGAATCTCCGCGCTGCAGGGCGACGCGCTCCCGCTCGTCGGCGAACCAGCGCATGACCGAGGGCATCAGTGCCGCGGCGACGAGTCCCTGCCCGAGCGCGACCGCGAAGTGGAGCGGCAGGTACGGCCAGACCGGAGGCCAGGCGGGTCGTTGCGGCTGGAGGCGGAGGTAGACCACGAGCTCGGGCAGACAGATCAGCGCCGCAAACGGCCACACCCGCGGCGCGATGCGCCAGCCGACGGCCAGCACCCGAGCCAGCACCCCGCCGCCCTGCATCGCTGCCGGAATCGGGCTCGGGGCTGAGCCGGGCTCCGCGGTCGGGCTGTGCATGACGACCTCCAGCTTCTCATGCGTCGTCGCCGGCGTGCAGCGGCCATCGAGTTGTCCTGTCCGAGCACCCCGCGCTATCCTCGCGCCCGACCGCCAGGGGTGTCCGCCACAAGGCGGACTGAGAACACACCCTTGGAACCTGATCAGCGCGAGCTGCGGAGGGAGGCGGCCATCGGGCGCCCTTCCGTCGACCGCGCGCGGAGGCTGGCCATGAGCAGCGCCTACACGCTCCCGCCGCTGGGCGACGACCCGTCCTCGGCGCACCAGGGCACCACGCCCGGCAGCTTCGCCCAGCGCGGGCGCATCGGCACGCCCTGGAGCTTCTCCTCGCCGGACACGCCCGGCATGCCCGCGCCCAGCGAGCGCACGGCGTGGGACTTCATGCCGCCGGACTGGACCTGCCTCGACGCCGCGGACCGCGCGCGACCAGCCGCGTGGCAGCCGCCCGCCGGCTTCGCGCCGCGCACGCAGCTCGAGCACGCGCGCCTCGGCCGGGTGACGTCCGAGATGCGCCGCGTCGCCGCGCGCGAGGGCCACCTCAGCCCGGAGCAGGTGCGCGACGAGGTGGCCGCGGGCCGCATGGTCATCCCCGCCAACGTGAACCACCTCGCGCACCGCCTCGACCCGATGGCCATCGGCCGCGCGACACGCACCAAGATCAACGCCAACATGGGCGCCTCGCCCGTGAGCAGCAGCACCGCCGAGGAGGTGGAGAAGCTGCAGTGGGCCGTGCGCTGGGGCGCCGACACCGTGATGGACCTCTCCACCGGCGGCAACCTCGACGAGTGCCGCGAGGCCATCGTGCGCGCCAGCACCGTGCCCATCGGCACCGTGCCCATCTACTCCATGATCATCGGGCGCCGGCTCGAGGAGCTGGACATCGCGGCCGTGCTCGCGATGCTGCGCCACCAGGCCGAGCAGGGCGTGGACTACTTCACCATCCACGCCGGCGTGCTGCGCGAGCACCTGCCCTTCGTGCGCGAGCGGCTCATCGGCATCGTCTCGCGCGGCGGCAGCCTGCTGGCCAAGTGGATGCTGCACACCGGCCGCCAGAACCTGATGTACGAGCACTGGGAGGCGGTCTGCGACGTCCTGCGCGAGCACGACGTCACCTTCTCCATCGGCGACGGCCTGCGCCCCGGCGGCCTCGCCGACGCGACCGACCGCGCGCAGCTCGCCGAGCTGGTCACGCTGGGCGAGCTGACCGAGCGCGCCTGGCGCAAGGGCGTGCAGGTCATGATCGAGGGCCCCGGCCACGTGCCCTTCGACCAGATCGAGTGGAACATGAAGGCCCAGCGCCAGCTCTGCCACGGCGCGCCCTTCTACGTGCTCGGGCCGCTGGTCACGGACATCTTCCCCGGCTACGACCACATCACCTCGTGCATCGGCGCCACGGCGGCCGCGTACCACGGCGCCTCGATGCTCTGCTACGTCACGCCGCGCGAGCACCTCGGCCTGCCCAAGAAGGAGGACGTGAAGCAGGGCTGCGTGGCCTACAAGATCGCCGCGCACGCGGCCGACGTCGCGCTCGGCATTCCCGCGACGCGCGATTGGGACGACGAGCTCACCAAGGCGCGCGCCGCGCTGAACTGGGAACGGCACTTCGAGCTCGCG
>DASUFI010000041.1:0-12660 GCA_036274635.1 Planctomycetota bacterium | reverse complement strand
GTGGAACACCTACCGCATCACGCTGCGCGACGGCGACCTCACGCTGGAGGTGAACGGCCAGCTGCAGAACCGCGCGCGGTGGTGCGAGGAGCTGCCGGGCAGCATCGCGCTGCAGTCGGAGGGCGCGCCCATCGAGTTCCGACGAGTCGAGCTGCGGGAGGTCGTGGATTAGCCTCGCCTCACGGCGTGGTCGTCGCCACCGTCGGCGTGGACATCACCATCGGCGAGGACTGGTTGGTCGTCGTGGCCCCGCCGTTGAAGGTGAAGCCCTTGGTCGACTCGTCGGCGCTGAGCGGGAACTCCGCGGTCTGCGTGCCGCCCGTGCTCAGGGTCAAGTCCCCCATGTCGCCGAACGACGCCTCGGGCAGCGACGTCGACGAGACGGACATGGAGGGCACGGCGAGCGGATCCGCCTGCACGTTCAGCATGGCGCTGAAGGTCGGCGTGCCGTCCGTGCTGGTCTGCAGCATGAGGCCGTCGACGAGGCCGGTGGACGTGCTGGGCTGCAGCGCCGGCGTGCCCGCGCCGGTGATCATCGGGGCCGAGAAGTTGGAGCCCTGCGAGGTCACGACGGTGGCCGCGATGGGCGTGCTTCCCGTGCTGCCCGTCTGCGACGTCGCCACCACGTCGGAGGTGAAGTTGTCGAAAGCCGTGCCGAGCTGGGCCTGCTTCTTGCCCAGCTTCTCCAGCGTGGTCGCCTGCGAGGTGCCGGCGCTGCCGGCGAAGTCCGGCTGGAAGTCGGCCGGGATGTTCGCGTCGTCCACCCCCGCCGTGCCGAAGGCGAGGCTGGCCTTGGTGGAGGTGTTCTGCACGAAGTCCGACCACGCGAGGCCCAGGGTCTCGTGGGCGGTGGCCAGGCCGCTGAAGCCGCTGGTGAGCGCCGCGTCGGGCGTGCTGGTGCCGGCCTTGGCGCTCGCAAGCTGCGTGGACAGACCGTGCTTGAAGTCCTTCACGGCGGCGGACGCGGCCTTGAGCAGGGCCTTCTGCCCGGTCTTGAGGTCCTTGTTGAACTGCTCGAGGGCCGCGGCGCTGTTCGCGTCGGGCTCCGCGAGGGTGGGAGCCGAGACGGCGACGCTGCTCGAGGTCAGCGTGGCGTCGTCGAGCGTGACGACGACGAAGCCCTGCGGGTGCTGCAGCGTGTCCAGGGCGAAGGTGCCCAGCGCCGTCCCGCTCTCGTCGGGCGCGAGCGTGCCGAGCGTGGCTTCGTCGACTTCGGTCGAGGCCACGTTCACGTCGACGCTGGGCGTCGCCGCGCGTGCGCCGATCACCAGGGTGTCGGGCGTGTTCGTCTCGACGACGCGCGCGATGACCAGCACTTCGGGCGGCACCAGCGGCGCGCCGGCGATGGTGCCCGTGGACGGCAGCGCGGCGGGCGGCGGGACGCCGCGCCAGGCCGTGCCGTGCGGCGGAAGCGATGCGCGCAGGTCCAAGGCGACCTGGCTCGTCGACGCCGCGCCGGTCAGGCTCTGGGTGAACTTCTGCCAGCGCTTCTTCAGCGTCTTGTCGGACTTGTCCACGGCCTTGCCGATCTTGCCGAGCGTGTCGTCCCACACGCCCTGCGCGCCCGCCTGGAAGTCAGGGCCCGGCTCGGTGACGCCGTCCTGCAGCAGCGCCTGGTGGCCGTCGCCCTGCAGCATCAGCGCCGTGTCGAAGGCCGCGTCCTCGATCGCGTCGCGTGCGGTGAGGACCGCGGCGGCCGCCTGGCTGACGGCGTCGCCGGCCGTCAGGTCGCCGCTGGCGTAGGCGCTCGCCACGCCGCTGAGCTCGGCCTTCACGGGCTGGAGGGCCACCTTGACCGCGACATTGAGCTCCTTGAGCCGGCTCTTGGCCGCCTTCTTGAAGACCTTCGTCGTCGCGTCGGCGGCGAGGGCCGGAGCGGCGAGCACGGCGAGAAGGGGGAGGACGACGGCGGCGTGGCGCAGGCGCATGGCGGACTCCTTCGCAGGGGGTTCGCCGGATCCCAAGCACGCGGCGCGCCGTTCGACGCGCGTGAGGCGCTCAGGTGCGCCGCGCGTCGTCCGAAGAACTGCTCGGCGGTCGCGGCCTCAGGAGCGCCGGGCCCGACGCCGACGGTCCGTGCGCGCGAAGTCGGCGACCGCGCGCAGGACGGAGTTCACCGTCTCCGAATCCGGAAACACGTCCGCGACTCCGCTACCCTGCGCGCCATGCCCGATCCCCAGCGCCTCTCCCGCCGCGTCGCCTACAGCGGCAAGATCCTCAAGGTGAACATGGACCGCGTCGCGCTGCCCAACGGGCGCGAGGTGGAGCTGGAGTTCATCGAGCACCCCGGCGCCAGCGCGGTGGTGCCGCTGCACGCGGACGGCACGGTCACGCTCATTCGGCAGTTCCGCTACGCGACGGGCGGGTACATCCTCGAGGTGCCGGCGGGCAAGCTCGACCCGGGCGAGACGCCCGAGCAGTGCGCGCGCCGCGAGGTGGAGGAGGAGGCCGGCGTGCGCCCCGGCGCGCTGCATCCGCTGGGCGCCATCTGGACCACGCCGGGCTTCACCAACGAGCGCATTTGGCTCTTCGCCGCCACGCAGCTGACGGAGGGGGAGCAGGACCTGCAGCACGACGAGGTGCTGGACGTCGTGCGCATGCCGCTGCGGGAGGCGCTGGCGCTGGTGGAGCGCGGCGAGCTGCCTGACGGCAAGTCGCTGGCGGCGCTGGTGCGCACCGACCAGGAGCTGCGCGCGGGGAGGCTGCGGCTCTAGCCGTGCGTCGAAGCGTGTCCGCTCAGGCGTCGGCGCGGCGCGCGCCCAGTCGCGCCGCGAGCTCGAGCAGCACCTTGCCGTGCGCCATGCGGGCCGCGTCGGCGCTGGGCCGCCCGAGGCGCCGGGCCACCTCCTCCCACGTCATCCCGACGTAGTCGCGCAGCACGATCAGCTCGCGGTCCTGCTCGGGCAGCGTGGCGAGCGCCTCCTCCAGAGCCTCGGACTGCTCGCCCCGGGCGGCGCTCTCGGCCGGCGTGTGGCCGTCCGCGGCGAGATCCAGCGTCACTGGGCCGCTGCGTCCCTCCACGACGAGGGGGCGCTCGCGCGCGGCGGCGCGCCGGGCCGCGTCGTTCCAGTCGGAGGCGTCGCGGATGCGGTTCTCCAGCAGCACCGAGAGCCACTGCAGCAGCGAGGACTCGTCGCGCACCTCGAAGCGGTCGAAGGCGCCGAGGGCCGCGATGAAGGTCTCCTGCACGATGTCGACGCTGTCCATGCGCTGCCGCAGCGCGTGGCCGAGGCGCACGCGCGCGATGCGCCGGACGCGGTCGTAGTAGCGCTCGAACAGGGGGTCCAGCGCGGCGCGGTCGCCCGCCTGCGCCCGGCGCACCAGCTGCAGCGTGACGTGCAGATCTTCGGCCATGGCGCCGCTCCCTCCGGCAAGCGCCATGCTCGGCCGAAGGCGCACGGCTGTCAACGCCGCACGACGAACCGGAACTCCCAGCGGTGCGGATCGGGCAGGGACCAGTCCTTTTCGCCCAGGAGCGCGGCGGCGTCGATCTGGGTCAGCGCCAAGCGCTCCGCCTCGGTGAGCTCGATCTTGACCCCGCGGGTCGCGGGCGGCGCCCCGTCGACGGCGGCGCGCGCCTCGGCATAGGGCACCGCGCCGTCGGGCGAGAGCGAGCCCACGCGATTCAGCTCGTCCATCCACGCAGCGAGCTTCGGCTGGGGGTTCGGGCTGGCGAACACCAGCAGCCCCTCGTGCTGGCCATCCACGGCGTTCGGGTCCACCCGCGTGCAGGCCGCGCTCTCGCCGGGAGCGACCAGCCGTCCCCAGCGGTCGGGGGCGTCATGGGGCTCCTTGTCGACGAACATCAAGGTCATCGGGGCGATGAACTCGCGCGGCTCGTCCGCTCCGAAGACGGACAGGGCATAGACGTAGGCTGGCTCGTCGGCGCGCAACGAAACGCTCAGCGCGTCGCCCGGATGCACGGGCCCGCCTTCCGTGAGGAGCTGCGGCGTCCGGTCGCCCGCGGCCACGCTCGTCGGAACCATCTCACCGGCCCACGCCGGCGCCGGCGGCCGCAGCACCAGCCAGGCCAGCAGCGCGACCGCCGCGGTGCCAGCCACCGCCAGCCCCAGCGGATGGCGGCGGACCGCGTAGCGCGCGCGCCGCAGTCCGGAGGCCAGGCTGCCGCCGCGCGAGGCCAGGGGCGCGAGGCCGTCCTCCACCCAGCGCTGCAGGTCCTCGCGCAGCGCCGTGACGGTGGGGTAGCGCCGCGCCGGGTCCAGCTCCATGGCCTTCAGGCACACGGCCTCCAGCTCCGCGGGCACGCCGCGGTCGATGGCGCGCGGCCGCAGGAACTCGCCGCGCCCGACGCGCCCGAGCTGCGCGGACAGCTCGTCGCCGGGGAAGGCGCGCTGCAGCACGAGCAGCTCGTAGAGCAGCAGGCCGAGCTGGTAGACGTCGGTGCGCGGATCCGCGCCGACGCGTCCGGAGTTGACCTGCTCGGGCGCGAGGTAGGCCACCGTGCCGAAGAGCCCGCGCGTCACGCCCTGGCCGGCGCGATCGCGGGTTCCCGCGAGGCCGAAGTCCAGCACCACCGGCGTCGCGTCGCCGCGCAGCAGGACGTTCTGCGGCTTCAGGTCGCGGTGCACGATGCCGCGCTCGTGCGCGGCCTCCAGCGTGCGCGCCAGCTCGAGGGCGACGCGCGCCGCGACCCGGAACCAGTCGTCGCCCGCGGGCTGCGGACGGCGGCCGGCGGGCAGCGGCCGGCCGATGGCCGCCGCCAGCAGCGCGCCCGCGCGGGGCCGCGCCTCGCCGCGCTCGCGCAGCTCGGCGCGCACGAAGTCGAGCACGTCGCTCAGCGGCGTGCCCTCGACCAGGTCCATCACGAAGAAGGGCTGGTCCGCGTGGGTGCCCAGCTCGTGCACGGCGACGATGTTCGGGTGCTGCAGGCCCGCGAGCAGCACGGCCTCGTTCAGGAACTGGCGCTCGGGATCGAAGGCCTGGGCGCCCACCGCCGTCAGCACCTTGACCGCCACGCGGCGTCCGAGCTTCACGTCCAGCGCCTCGAAGACGCGGCCCATGCCGCCCGACCCGATCTCGCGCACGAGCCGGTAGCGCTCCGCCAGCACGGCGCCCGGGCGCAGCACGCGCGGCAGCAGGTCCTGCACGCGCTGCGCATCCTCCACGAGCTGCAGGAAGCGGCGGCGCAACGTGTCGTCCGGCAGGCGCGACGCGACCGCGGCCAGGTCGACCGCCTCACCCTCGGCGAAGCGCGCCAGGACCTCCTCCGCCAGGTCGTGGGCGGGGTCCGTGGCCGGGGTGGCGGGCGGCACTCCAGGCTGAATCATGAGTTCCTCTCCATCCCCGCCGCGGCGGATGGCCACATCACGGGGCCATCCTAAGCGGGACTGCCAAGGCGATCGAAAACGGCCCTGGGCGGCGCCCCTTGCCGTCTTTGGCGACCAGGAATACCGTCCTGCTGGCCGAGGGACATTGCGGGGCGGCACCGGGAAGACCGTCGCTACGGTCGGGGTCGAAAGTCCGCTGATGTCCATCAGCTGGCGGCCCGTGGGACCGCCGGTTCAGTCAAGCCACTTTCATCGGGGGACAAGCGATGGCACCGGATACGAGGACCGGCTCGGCGAACAGGACAGGCGTCGTGATCGGGGTGGAGAGCATGCCTGGCATCCAGTCGCAGGTGACGTTCGGCGTGGGAGGCGGAGGGGCCACCATCAGCGTGGGTCCGGTCGACGCCGAGGCCAAGAAGGTCGACGTCTGGTGGAACGACGTCCTGGTGTACAGCTCCACCACGCCCAACCAGCCCTTGCAGTCCGCGATCCCTGCGACGGCCATCAGCGGCACGAACACGCTCAAGCTGATCGTGACCTTCGAGGACAGGTCTCACGTGGACTACACCCAGACCTACACGGCGGCTGCAGGCACGATCGTGGTGAAGATCCTCAACCAAGTGTATCCGTGAGCGCTGCTGCGCAAGCGGGTCGGCTCGGGCGCGTCCTGCTCGCAGGACTGCTGCTCGCGGCCGGCGCGCGCGCGGTGGAGGACGAGCCCCTCGGGTACGGTGAGCGGCGGAGCGTGACGCTCGGTCCCTCCGATCCGCATCCCGAGGGGCTGGGCGCGGCGCGCATCTTCAGCTGCGTGCCCGACGCCGACGGCCCGTTGACGGTGACGGTCGAGGCCTGCGTCGGCGACGTGCTCGTGCGCCTGCTCGACGCAGACGGCGGCACGCTGGCTGAGGACGACAACGGCCTGTTCGAAACCAACGCCCGGCTGGTCGTGCAGGGCCACGCCGGCCAGCCGCTGCGGCTGTTGGCCGCCTTCCATGCGAGCGACGGCGCATTGAGCATCGCCGTCTCGGCCGGCGACGTGCCCCGGCCGCAGGGCTTGGACCTGTTCGCGGCGCTCGCCGAGTCCCTGCTCCGCTGCGCGGACGCGGTTCTCCCACCAGGCGACGGCTCGCCAGACAACGGCCTGCGCTTCCTCGAGGCCGGCAACTTCCTCTACCAGGCCACCCTGTACGCGCGCGCGAAGGAGCCACTCATCCGCGCCGGCGAGCTGGCCGCGGCCAACGGCAACGCCCTGCAGGGGTTGCAGGTGCGCTGCCTCCTGGCCGCCATCGAGGGCCACATCGGCGATGCCGCCACGGCCGACGGGCTGCTGGACGCCGCGGCATCCGAGGCCGTCGCCCAGCACCAGCCGCAGCTGGAGATGTTCGCGAGCTCCAATCTCGGACAGGTGCTCATGCGTCTCGGGCGCCTCGACGAGGCTCAGGCCTGCCTGGAGCGCGCGCTCGAGCTCGCGCATTCCTCCGGCGACGTGCCCAACGAGGTGGCCCTCACCACGCAGCTCGCGTGCCTCGCCGACCGCATCTCCCCGCCGGACGAGGCGCGCCAACGTCACGTCGACGCGGTGACGCTCGCGCGCCGGACGGGCCAGGCCGAGCTGCTGGCGAGAGCGCTCGAGACCCAGGGCTCCTTCCTCGCGGCGCGCGGCGAGTGCGTCTCCGCGGAGGGTTCCCTGCGTGAAGCGCTGGCCCTGAATGCCTCGCTCGACAGCCGCGCCAGGACGCTCGGCGAGCTGGCGGGCGTCGAGCGCGCGCTCTCCGACCACGTCGCCTCCCTGCAGCACTACGAGGAGGTGCGCTCACTGGGGGAGCAGCTCGGCGACCGGTCGCTGCAGGCCCTCGCCCTCACGGGAACCGGCATGGTGCTCTGCGAGATCGGCCAGCTTGACGAGGCGGAGGCCGCGCTGCGCGACGCGCTCGCGCTCTATCCGGCCACGGGCGCGACGGCGGGGCGCACACAGGCACTCGTGAACCTGGCCTTCGTGCTGGGCGAGAGCGGCGATCCATCCGCACGCCTGACGATGTGCGAGCAGGCTCTCGACGGCGCGCGCGAAGGGAACGACGTCGGGGCGTGCCTCACGGCGCTCAAGGCGCTGGCGATCCATGACGAGCAGGTCGGCGCGCTGACCGAGGCCCTGGCATGCGCCACCGAACAGGAGAAGCTCGCACGCGACGCGGGCGCTCCCGGGGCGCTGGGCGACGCGCTGGGCGAGCTGGCCTATCTCCGACTGCGCCTCGGGTCGACCGCCGAGGCCCTGCGTCTCGCGACCGAAGCGCTCGGCGAGCTGCGCCAGCTGCAATCGCCGTGGCCCCTGCTCGGCCCGCTGGCCACGCAGGCGCGGGCCGCTCTGGCGCAGGGCGACGACGGCACGGCCGCCTCCGCGCTCGCCGAGGCCGAGACCATCTACGACCGGCCGGATTTCGGCCTCGATCCCGAGCAGCTCTCCGGACTGCGACGCGCGTCGGCCGTGGCCGCCTGCGGCGAGCTCGCGCAGGACCTGTCGGCCTTGCACTGGAAGCGGGCCCGGACCGACGACGAGCGCCGCCTCGCCGCCGACGAGGGCCTGCGCGTCGCGGGCCGCTGGAAGGGTCGTGCGCTGCTGGAGGGACTGCTCCTGCGCCGGGACGCGCCGGCCGACGCGCTGGGCGAGCTGCTGGCGCACGCCGACGGCCGGCTGCAGCCGACGGATCCGGGCACCGGGGTCAGCCAGCGCGCGCAGGCTGTCCTGGCCAAGGGCGACGTGCTCGTCGAGTTCGTCGACGGCAGCGAGCGTCTGTACGCCTGGACGGTGCACGATGGCGCGGCCACCCTGCACGACCTCGGTCCGCGGGACGCGCTGGCCGCGCGCGTCGCGGCCTACGTGCGCGGGCTGGGCGAGCCGTCCGCGCGCGCAGGCGTGCAGCAGGTGGCGTCGGAAGGGCGCGCACTGAACGACGCGCTCCTCGCCGGGCCGCTCGCGGACGTCGCTCCGGATGCTCGCCTCTACATCGTCCCCGACGCGGCGCTGGCGCAGCTGCCCTTCGAGGCGCTGGTCGTCAAGGCTGCCGCCAAGCCGCGCAGCTTCGAGGACCTGACCTTCGTGCTGGACCAGCGCGAGGTGCTGTATGCGCCGAGCACGCCGGTGCTGGAGCTGCTGGCGCAGGCGGGCCCGCGCAACGCGCCGGGACGCGCGCTGGTGCTGGGCGACCCGGCCTATCCGCTGCCCGGCGCAGGGGGCACGCCGCGCGGGCCGCGCGACGCGCGGGCCCTGGGGCTGCAGCGGCTGCCGGGCACGCGCGACGAGGCGCTGGGCGTCGTGCGCGCGCTGGCCGCCCTCGGGCCGGGCGGAGACGCGACGGGCATCGCGACCCCGAAGACCGACGACCTGGTCCTCGACACCTCGCAGTTCAGGCTGTGCCTCGGCGGGCAGGCTGCTCCCGACGCGCTGCGCGACGACGCCCGCCAGTTCGCGCTGATCCACTGCGCCGCGCACGGCTGGACCGACGCGAACGATCCGCGCCGCACCGGCCTCGCGCTCGCACCGCGCGGCGGCGACGACGGCTTCGTGTCGGTGCCCGACGTGCTGGGCCTGCACCTTGACGCCGACCTCGCGGTGCTGTCCGCCTGCGAGACGTCGCGCGGCGGCGAACGGCGCGGCGAAGGCACGCAGTCGCTGGCGCGGGCCTTCCTCTACGCCGGCGCGCGCTCGGTGATCAGCAGCCTCTGGCAGGTGGACGACCGCGAGACGCAGCGCCTCATGCAGAATCTCTACGGTGGTCTCGCCACGCGGGGGCTCACCGCCAGCCAGGCCCTGCGCGAGGCGCGGCTCGAACTGCGCCACGGCCGCTCCGCGCCGGATGCCTTCCGCGGCACCGGCCGGGGGAAACCGCTCGCGCAGCCCCCGCCCGCTCCGTACCCCAGCCTCGCCGGCCACCCCTTCTTCTGGGCCCCCTTCATCTACGTCGGCCCCGCCGGGACCCACCCCCTGGCCTCCCTCGCCGCGGCCACGCCCGCTCCGGCTGTCCCGGCGCCCGACCAGCACTGAGCCGCGCTCCGGACGGCTTCGCGCTTTTCAGACGGCGCTTCAAAGAGGTGGGCGGGACGCCCGGCCTCCCGCCAGGCGCCCCGCCCGATCGATCGCAAGGCCGGCACGACCCGGCGACCGACGTGTCATGCGATGTGGCCCCGGTGCGCAGCCGGCTCAGACGCGCTCGGGCTCCTGCGGTGTCGGCGTTGCCAGCGGCGGGACGCGCGCACCCAGGGCGCGCTCGATGACGTCCCGCAGCTCGGCGGAGCTGAAGGGCTTGCGCAGCTCCGCGATGGCGCCCAGCTTGATGGCCATGGCGGTGTAGGTCTCGCCGCGCAGCGCGCCCGACATGGCCACGATGGGCAGGGTGGGCCTGCGGCGACGCATCTCGGCGATGGTCTCGAGGCCTTCCTTCTCGGGCATGAGCATGTCGCACACGACCACGTCGATGGCGGTGTGCTGCAGCGTAGCCAGGGCCTGGTCGCCGTGCAGCGCGATGCGGGTCTCGTGGCCGGCGTCGTGGAGCATGCGCACGAGCACGTCGCACAGCGCGGCGTCGTCGTCCACGACGAGCACCGTGGCGCGCAGGGCGCGGTCGTCGGCGGGGCGCGAGGCGGCGGGCGCGGTGTCGAGCAGGGCGCGCACGCGGGCGAGCAGCGCCTCGTGAGAGAAGGGCTTGGCCAGCACGTCCGCGGGCGCGCCGTGCTGCTGGAGCGTCTCCGGGCCGTGGCCCGAGATGAACAGCGCCGGCAGCGGCGAGAGGCGGCCCGCCAGCTCGACACCGCTGCGCCCCGGGAGGACCACGTCGGCGACGAGCAGCCGCGGCGAGGCCCCCGGGCGCCGCGCGGCCGCCAGCGCCGCGTTGGCCCCGGCCGCCGCGAGCACGCGGTAGCCGGCCCCGGCCAGGACGCGCTCGAGCACGCTGCGCAGGTCGTCGTCGTCCTCGACCAGCAGCAGCGTCTCCGCGCCGCCGCGTGCCGTGGCCGGCGTCTCGAGGGCTGGCTGCGGGTCGTCGGCGATGCGCGGCAGCAGGATGCGGAAGGTCGTGCCGCGGCCGGGCATGCTGTGGCACTCGATCGAGCCGCCGAGCTCGGACAGGTGGCCGGCCACCAGCGCCAGGCCCAAGCCCGTCCCTTCGCCACGCGTGGTGAAGAAGGGCTCGAAGATGCGCGCCAGCGTGGCCTCGTCCATGCCCGCGCCGTCGTCCGAGACCTCGAGCAGCACCAGCTCGCGGCCGTCGACGCTGTCGGCCACGTCGGCGCGCAGCGAGAGGTGGCCGCCGCGGGGCAGGGCGTCACGGGCGTTGAGGGCGAGGTTGAGCACGATCTGCTCGAGGCGCGTCAGGTCGGCGCGCAGCAGCGCGGGCCGCGGCGCGGGCGCGACCGAGACCTCGACCGCCTCGCCCATGAGGCGCGGCAGCATGCGCCCGAGGTCGACGAGCACAGCATTGAGGTCCAGCACCTCGGGGCGCGGCGCGGAGCTGCGGCCCAGCTCGAGCACCTTGCGCGTGAGGCCTGCGCCGCGCTCGGTGGCGCGGCGGATGGCCAGCAGGTCGACGTGCGCCGCGTCGTCCTCGGGCGTGTGCCGCAGCGCCAGCTCGGCGTAGGCCGAGACCGAGGCGAGGACGTTGTTCACGTCGTGCGCCAGACCGGCGGTGATGCGCCCGAGGGACTCGAGCTGCGCGGCGTTGGCGGTGGGGGGCGGCGGGGGCGGCTCCGCGGCGTGGGGCGCGGCGCCCGGGAGCACCGGGAGCAGCAGCCGCCGGACCAGCACGAAGGAGAGCACCGCCACCACCGCCACGAACAGCCCGTCGCGCAGCAGGATCAGGCCCAGCGACGGTGCCGCGCCGCTGCGCGCCTCCACCACGTCGGGCAGGAGCAGGAAGAGCGTGGCCGCCATCACGAACAGCCCGGTCAGGACGAGCGCCGAGCGGCGCGCGTCGGCCTCGGCCCGCGAGGCCGGGGTGCGCTTGGAGCCCGGATGGACCGGGGGCACCGTGGTCGAATTCCCGCCCGATGTGGCCATGCCATTCCCACAGCGCGCGGCGAGGGCCCGACCGGACAAGGTTCGTGAAAAAAACATGACGTGCCGGTACGGGCAGAGCCCTCGGAGCGGGGTTAAGGTGGGCAGGACCGGGGGCGCGGCAGGGGGCTGTGAGTGCCTTGGACGGTCCAGCGGACATGCCGGCGGAGTCGGGAGACCGGGAGGGTCGTCGCCGTGAGGCGGAACGGCTCCTGGTGGACTGGTGCATTCGCCAGGTCAAGGGCGGTGCGGAGCCGCTGGAAGGCTTGATGGCGGCGCATCCCGCGCTGGCCGCCGACCTGCAGGATCTGCACAGCCGCATGGATGGCCTCGAGAGCCTGCTGGGCGTGCCGGACCCGGGCCAGTTCCTGCGCGCGCTCGAGGCGCCCGCGCCGGGCGGGCCCTCGGACGCGGGGCCCATGGACGCCCTGCTCAAGGACCTGGCGGGCGGGCAGGCGCCGGCCAGCCGCTACGTGGCGGGGCGGCAGGTGGACCGCGGCGGCATGGGCACCATCCTCAAGGCGCGCGACCGCACGCTGCGCCGCGACGTGGCCATGAAGCTGCTCACCGGCACGGGCGCGGACGGCCCCGACGTGGCGCGCGCGCGCTTCCTGGCCGAGGCCTACGTCACCGGGCGCCTCGACCACCCCGGCATCGTGCCCGTGCACGACCTCGGCCTCGACGAGCAGGGGCGCCTGTTCTTCACCATGAAGCTGGTGGACGGCATCACCTTCCGCGAGGTGCTCGAGCGCGTCGCGCGGGACGACGCGGAGTGGACCGTGAACCGCGCCGTGGGCGTGCTCTCGCGCGTGGCCGAGGCCGTGGCCTACGCGCACAGCAAAGGCGTGCTCCACCGCGACATCAAGCCGGCCAACATCATGGTGGGGCGCTTCGGCGAGACCTACCTCATGGACTGGGGCCTCGCGCGCGTGCTGCCCAGCGCCGAGGGCCTGGCCGAGGCGGGCCCGCCCGACGAGCTGGCGCTGCTCTCGGCCGCCGACCTGCACGCGCTGGTGGCCGAGCCGTCGCGCGAGGAGGCCCTGCCCGACACGTGGCTCTTCACCCAGGACGGCAAGATCCTGGGCACGCCGGTGTACATGTCGCCCGAGCAGGCGCGGGGCGAGATCGACCGCGTCGACGAGCACAGCGACATCTGGTCGCTGGGCGCCATCCTCTATCACCTGCTCACGGGCGATCTGCCCTGGGTGCCGGCGGGCGAGCACCCTCTGCCGCTGGCCGTGCTGCTGCGCGTGCGCAACGAGCGCCTGCCGCCGGTGCGCGAGCGCGCGCCCGACGCGCCGCCCACGCTGCTGGCCATCTGCGAGCGCG
>DASUFI010000040.1:0-3198 GCA_036274635.1 Planctomycetota bacterium | reverse complement strand
GAGGCAGGCCTCACGCAAGACCTCACCGCTGAGTCGATTCCCCCAGTAACGGCTGGAGGAACTCCGCGAGTGCCGCCCCTGCCTCCGCTTCGCCGCTCGACGCGGCGCGGCTCGCGCCGCGCCGATCGGCGCGGGCGGAGGCAGGCCTCACGCAAGACCTCACCGCTGAGTCGATTCCCCCAGTAACGGCTGGAGGAACTCCGCGAGTGCCGCCCCTGCCTCCGCATTCCCGCGCCGATTCCAATGCGAGTCGCGCAGGCTGTAGAGGTGCTTGGTGCCGTCGCCGATCTTCGGGACGGCGCGGAAGCGGGGCAGCAGGTCGAGGCAGGGGATGGTCTCTTCGCGGCAGAAGGTGTTGAGCACGCGCTGCGGCAGGTCGCGGTCGAGCTGCTCGCCCGGCAGGTCGGCGAGCACCTGGTCCCAGACGACATCCTCGACCTGGAACTCGTCCGGGATGATCATGACGGCGAAGGCGATGCCGCGCTCGGTGCACAGGGCGTGCATGCGGCGCAGCGTCTCGAACAGGGCCTGCCAGGGCGGTGGCGCCGGGCCGCACACGCCCAGCGCGCGATGGCTCTCGAGGTGCTGGTACTGCGGCACGGTCATGCCCGCGACTTCCTTGCCTGGATCGTCCAGCCAGGGGAAGAGGCGCGCGAGGTCCTCGGCCGTGGGCATCGAGGCGGCCGAGCCGCCGCCGTCCCTGGCGCCGTGCGCGCCCGGGTCGTTGGCGAAGAGCAGGCGCGGCACGCGCAGCAGCAGCAGGCGGTCGCGGTCGAGCCAGTCGCGCAGCAGGTCGCGGCCCTGCTCGGGATCGTTCAGCGGCGCGGTGAGGTCGTTGCCCACGAAGATGTCCACGACCACGACCGCGGGCTTCAGCTCGAGCACCTCGGTGCGCAGCAGGCGCTCGTACTCGCGCGGCCCGATGGCGGCCACGCCCACGTTGTGCACCTTGAGGCCCAGCGCGCGCTCGGCCACGGTGGTGAAGTGGTACATGTGCGGCACGATGCTGGCCGAGAAGCTGTCGCCGATGGTGGCGACGACCGGCGCCGCGGGCGTGCCCGGCGTCATCTCCTCGTCCATGAAGCCGTGCGAGTTGGCCAGGTAGCCGGGGCCGCCGTCGCCCGGGCGGATGCGCCAGCGCGCGATCATGGCCGCGGCGCCCTCGTCGGCGGGCGCGAAGAGCGGTGAGCTCGAGCGCGCGGCCCACGCGCGCAGGCCCAGCTCGCCGCCGACGCCCAGCACGCAGGCGTTGAGGAGCGTGATGTCCAGCACGGTGCGCACGCGGCGCGGCACGCGCGCGGCGAGCCAGGGGCCCGCGAGCAGCAGCGCCCCGAGCAGCCCGCCCAGCACGCCGCCGAGCAGCTCGATCACGAGGGAGCGGTAGGGCTGCAGCCACGCCAGCTCGGCGGCGGCGACCAGCAGCGCGAGGTCGAGCGCCGCGCGCACGCCCCACCAGCCCGCCACTGGCCCACCCGCCGCCACGGCGCGGGCCTGGCGGACGAGGGCCACGGCCGCCAGCGCCGTGCAGCCCGCCAGCACCACGACGAGCAGGCCGAAGCGGTCGCCCCACAGCAGGCCCAGCGGCAATCGGTCGCGCAGCAGCAGCACGACGGCGCGCCCCGCCTGCCAGGTGCCCGCCGCGAGGAGCAGCAGCAGGACCAGCGCGCCCGGACGTCCGCTGGCCTCGGTCCTCTTGAGCGGACTCACACCCGCGAGCTTACCGCGCGGAGGCGGCAGACACTCAGCGTCCGCCGCCGCCGTGGCCGAGTCGGGGACGGGACCCGCTCAGCTGCCGATTCGCACGCCCCCGCGCAGCTGCAGCCCGCCGGTGCCGAGCTCGTGATTCAGGCGATCCACGCTGCCGCCGTCGAGGATGACGTCGCCCGTGCCGGCCGAGGCCTGCAGGTGGCCGATCTCGCAGCGCAGGAACGAGACGTCGCCCGTGCCGGACTGGACGTCCGCATCGCCGAAGTGGCCGCCCTGGCAGGTGAGGTCGCTGGTGCCGATGCTCGCCTGGAAGCGGTCGACCTGGCCGCGCTCCACGCGCACGTCGCCGGTGCCCGACTTCAGCTCCACCGCGGGCGCGGAGCAGTCCGCCACCAGCACCTCGCCCGTACCGTTCTCCACCTGGATGTGCGGGCCGCCGCCGAAGTCGCGCAGCTCGATCTGGCCGATGCCGCTGGAGAGCGACAGCTCGAGCGTGCGCGGCAGGCTGCCGCGGACGGCGTCCAGGAAGACCTTGCCCTGGCCGTCGCGGGCCTCGAGCTTGCCGTCCTCCAGCACCACGCTGCCGTCGCCCTCGATCTCGCTGTGCAGCAGCACCGAGAGCTGGCCGGGGCCGTCGACGCCGTGCAGCTCGATGGGCCCGCTGGCGGTCGAGGCGTGGAAGAGCTGGCCGTCGCCGAGCGCGGCCGTCACGTCCACCCAGCGCTGGTGGTGCAGCTCGACGCCGTCCACCTCCACGACGCCGTCGTCCGAGACGCGCACGGACTGGCCGTCGACGGTGCAGGTGGAGCCGTCGCCCCAGTCGACGTCGTGGAGGTAGCCGAGGCCGTGCATCTCCCAGCCATCGTCGGCGTCGCCGCCGACCACGAACACGCAGGCGGGCAGCAGCAGGGCGGCGGGCACGAGCATGCGGGCGAGCTTCATGGGTCTCCTCCGGGCCGCACCTCCCGACGGCGCGGCGACCGCGGCATCGTAGCGATGCGGCCCGCCGGAGCGGTGGCGCGGGGGTGACGGAGGACCGGCCGCTCAGGCGAACAGCGCGACCAGCACGGCGGCCCCCGCCGCGCCCGCCAGGGGCAGGCCCACCGTGCGCGCATAGGCCGGCCCGCCGCCGGTGCGTGAGAGGACGATCTTGACGACCGTGTTGGAGAGCAGGGCCAGCATGACCGCCAGCGCGGCGGTGCCCACGGCCAGCGAGCCGGCGTGCGCCTGCTCGCTGCTCGCGAGGGTGACCGCGTCCACGTCCGTGAGGCCGGCGACCCCGGCCGTGACCAGCAGGCCCGCGGCGCCGAACCAGCGCTGCAGCACGTAGGTCAGCACGAAGACCGCGGAGAGCAGGGCGCCCCACTTGAGCGCCGGCAGCAGCGCGAAGGGGTTGCGCACCAGCGGATGGTCTCCGTCGGCGGGCGCCACGGGCGCCGTGCTCGCGGCCCGTGCGGCGCGCCAGATGGCCACGAGCAGCAGCGCGAGATA
>DASUFI010000039.1:0-10930 GCA_036274635.1 Planctomycetota bacterium | reverse complement strand
CCCGCGATGCGCGGCGCCGCGCCGCCCGCGCGCGCGGCCGCGACCTGCGCGCGGCCCTCGTCGGCCAGCGCGGCCACGAGCGCCTCGCACGAGCCGTGCGGCGTGGGCCGGACGCGGCGGCTCTCGATGCGCCCGTCCGCGTCCACGAGCACGCTGCGCAG
The DNA here is from genome assembly GCA_036274635.1 of Planctomycetota bacterium. Classification (GTDB taxonomy): domain Bacteria; phylum Planctomycetota; class B15-G4; order B15-G4; family B15-G4; genus DASUFI01. The sequence goes on along the minus strand of DASUFI010000039.1, from coordinate 10,769 downwards.
GTGCGTGCCGCCGACGTCGAAGGCCAGCACCGGCGCGGCGCTCACGGCCGCGCGACCTCGACCGCCTCCGGCTGGCAGGCCGACACGAGCAGCGAGGCGCGCACCCACTCGGCGAAGGAGGCCGCGAGCGCCTTGGCCTGCGTGCGCAGCGCGGCGCGCGCGTCGTCGTCGAGCGTCTTGTCCTGCAGCACGTCGTGCAGCGCGCCCGGATCGGCCACCAGATCGTAGAGCGCCTCGGTGCCGGCCACGTGGTCCGCGAGGCGCAGCCAGGCGCGCGAGCGGCTGGCGTCGAGGTCGTTGGCCGTCGCGCCCGGGACCGGCCGCAGCAGCGAGTGGAAGACCGGCTCGGGCAGGCGCGGGCCGAAGGGCGGCGGCAGCCGGCCCTGCCGCCCGGCGTTGGCCGAGAGGTTGCCGTACTCGCCGAGCAGGCGCGTCACGTCCAGCAGCGAGATGGGCTCGTCCTCGACGAAGGGCCCGCCGTCCGGCCCGTGCAGCCCCGGGCCGGACATGATGAGCGGCACGTTCACGACCTCGTCCCACAGCGTCTGCCCGTGCAGGCGGCCGCCGTGGTCGAAGAACTCCTCGCCCGAGCTGCCGACCACCACCACGAGCGTGTCGCGCAGCAGGTCGCGCGCGGCGAGCCAGTCGGTGACCCGGCCGAGCGCGCGGTCCACGCCGGTCAGCTCGGCGTCGTAGAGCGTGCCGATCTCGTCCGCGACGGCCTCGGCCGCGCCGGGACGGCTGTCCAGCTTCCGCAGGCGCTCCAGCAGCGCGGGCGGTGGCGGGCCCTTGAGCGCGGCCACGTCGCGCGGCGCCGGCTCGTGCGGGAAGGACGGGTCGGCCAGGTGCAGCATGAGGAACCACTCGAACTGGCTGGCGTCCTGCAGCCAGTCGATGGCGCGGTCCACCAGCTCGTCGGCGGAGACGCGCGCGACGTCGCAGCGCTCGAAGCCGTGGTCGAGCCCGTGCTGCGGGCCGCTGAGCGGGTCGCTGGTGAAGAGCGCGGTGGTGTAGCCGCTCCAGGCCGCGGTCTGCGCCAGCGTGGGCAGGCGCGCGGAAAGCTGCACGTGCGGCCAGACGCCGAGGCCGTGCGAGAGCGGGGACACGCCCGTGAGCAGGCTGGCCACGTTGGGCAGCGCCCAGCTGCTGGGCGCGAGCACGCGGGTCCAGCGGCCGCCGCGTGCGGCGATGCGGTCGAGCACCGGCGTGGACGCGGACGGCCAGCCGGCGCAGCCGAGGCGGTCGGCGCGCAGCGAGTCCACCACGACCAGCAGCACGTTGCGGCCGCGGCCCGCCTTGTACGGCCGGCGCGGCACGTGGCGCGGCACGGACACCGAGAGCTCGCGCACGCCGACCCACAGGTTGGGCGCGTCGCGCCGGCGCAGGCCGAGCTCGAGGGTGCGCCCCGCGAAGGCGGACAGGTCGAGGCTGCCCGCCAGCTCGCGGCAGTCCTGCGCGGGCATGCCCGGATCGGGCGCCGCGAGCTCGGCGACGACGGTGCCGAGCACGTCGTCGCCCAGGAGGACGTCGACGACGGCGCGCCCCGCCGGGCCCTCGTCGAACTTCCGGCCGACGTGCAGCACCAGGTCGAGGCGCGCGTCGGCCGGCAGCGGCGCCGTCGTGCTCCAGAAGGGCGCGTCGTCCAGCACCACGGCCGAGGGGCCCTCGACGCCGATGCGCTGGCTCTCGCGGGTGGGCGGCGCGAAGACGCGCGGCTCGGTGGAGCTGGCCAGCAGGTCCTGGTCCACGGAGCGCGTGCCGATGAGCGTCTCGGTCTCGTCGACGCCGCGGCCCGCGGACTCCAGCACGACGTCCGTGAGCAGAACGGTGCCGAGGCCCACCTTGCCGCGGCCGTCCAGCGCGGCCAGCTCGACGGTCACGCGCTCGCCGGCGTCCGCCGGCAGCGGCACGCGGCGCACGGTCCAGGCCTGCTCGGTGGTCTCGTGGTGCTCCAGCTCGCGCGCGGCACCGCCCTCGACGAGGCGCACGGACACCTCGGGGTGCGCGGTGACGTGGCCGTCGACGAAGCGCAGCACGGGCTCGTCGCCGGGCACGGTGAACTCGAAGCGCAGCGTCTGGCCGCAGGGCAGCAGCAGGGCGTCGCGCGCCTCGCCTCCCAGGTTGGCGGCGGAGGCCCCCTGGACGGCGCGCGTGGGCATGAGGCGCAGGCGCTGGTCCAGCACGAAGTCGGGCGCCTTGTCGCGGCGCCACCACAGCGCGAAGGCCACCAGGGCCAGCAGCACGAGCAGCAGGCGCAGACCGGCCAGCAGCTCCCCGCGGCGCGGCGACGGCCGGGGCTTCACGGCGTGTTGACGCGCGCGCGGTGCGCTTCGAGCAGAGCGGCGATCTTGGCCATGAGGTACTCGGCGTCGTCGAAGTTGTCCTCGAAGGACTCCCAGTTCTCGGACTCGCGCACGTTGGTGGCCAGCATGCCACCCTTGCGCACGACCTCCTCCTCGACGCGCACGCGCACCAGCCACAGCCCCTCGCCCACCGACTTGAGCTCGGCGTGGGCCTTGCGCCGCGACGGGCCGCGCACCACGCGCATGCTGGTGCCGTAGACCCAGTCGCTCTCCAGCGTCGCGGCCGAGGGGTCGCGGTCGCGCACCGCGTAGCCCTCCGCGTCGAAGGTGGACAGGACGACGCCGTAGAGCGACGGGTAGCTGATGCCCTCGAAGCGCGCCTCGGCCCAGCGTTCGTTCACGGAGGCGCAGCCCGTGAGGAGCAGGAGGGTGAGCCACGGGAGGAAGCGCATCGGCGGCATCCTACTCACCCGGGCCCCGGGCCTTCACCGCCGGCGGCGCGCCCCTGGAAGTGCAGGCGCACGGGGATCTCGGCGTAGGGCAGCTGCTCCTGCAGCTCGTGCAGCAGGTAGCGGCGCCAGTTGTCCTCGAACAGCCCGGGATCGTTGACGACCAGGACGATGGTGGGCGGGTGCGTGGCCACCTGGCTGCCGAACAGGATGCGCCCGACGCGCCCCGCTCGCGGCTTGGGCCGGCGCTTGTCCCAGGCGCGCTGCAGCACGCGGTTCAGCTCGCCGGTGCCGATGCGCACGCCGGCCTGGTCGTGCAGCTGGGCGGCCAGCTCCAGCAGCGGCTGCAGGTTGAGGCCCAGCGGCGCGGCGATGAAGGCGATGGGCGCCCACGCCAGGCCCGGCAGCTGCTGGCGCAGGTACTCCTCGTAGGCGCCGGTGCCGGCGCGCTCGCGCGCGAGGTCCCACTTGGTCACGACCAGCACGCACGGCAGCGCGAGCGTCTGCACCTCGCCCGCGATCTGGCGGTCGATGCGCGAGACGTCCTGCGTCGCGTCCACCAGGTGCAGCACCACGTCGGCACGGCGGATCGCGCGCAGGCTGCGCGACTGGCTGTAGAACTCGACCGAGTCGGAGATGGTCTTCTCCTTGCGGATGCCGGCCGTGTCGATGGCCGTGAAGCGCCGGCCGCCGGCCTGGAAGGGCACGTCCACCGCGTCGCGCGTGGTGCCCGGCACCTCGCTCACGATCATGCGCTCGCTGCCCACCAGGGAGTTCACGAGCGTGGACTTGCCGACGTTCATGCGGCCCACGATCGCCAGGCGGATCACGTCCGACGGCACCATGGGGGCGAGGGCCGCGTCGCCCACGTGCTCGAGGAGGCGGTCCGTGAGATCCGCGATGCCCAGCTTCTCGCGCGCGGACACGATCGACGGCTCGCCGAAGCCCAGCGCGTGCGACTCGCCCACGCCGGCCTGGTCCTTCGGCCCCTCCACCTTGTTGGCCACGAGGATCACCGGCACGCCCAGCGGGCGCAGCCGGCTGGCCACCTGCCTGTCCTGCGGCGTGACGCCCAGCTTGGCGTCCACCACGAAGAGCACCACGTCCGCGATCTGCAGCGCCACGGCGATCTGCGCGTCGATCTCCTCGGCCAGCAGCGTCTCGTCCACGAGGCCGATGCCGCCGGTGTCCACCAGCTCCACGCTGCGGTCGCCCACGCCCAGCACGAAGCTCACGCGGTCGCGCGTGACGCCGGCCATGGGGTCCTCGATGGCCACGCGCCGCCCCGCCAGCGCATTGAAGAGCGTGCTCTTGCCGACGTTCGGCCGGCCGACGATGACCACGCGCGGCAGCTCCATCAGCGCACCCCCAGCACCTTGTGCACCTGGGGCACGACGCGCACGGACAGGCCGGCGCGGGCGAGCACGTCGGCCAGCGCGTCGAGGCGCTCGCGCGGCAGGGGCGGACTGCCCCCCAGCGGCGTGACGGGCTGCAGGAAGACCGGCGCCGTCGGCAGCCAGCGCGCCAGCTGCGCGGCGGCGCGCGCCAGCTCGTCGGGCGTGACGTCGCCGTCCACCACGAGCTTGAAGAAGGTCTCGCTGCGCTGGAGCGCGCCGCTCTCCAGCACGCGCGCGTGACGCTCGAGCACGTCGGGCAGGCCGGTGGCGGAGGGCAGCTTGAGGTCGGCCGCGATCCAGCGGCAGCGCGGCGCGAGGCGGGCCAGCTCGGGCGCGTGCAGCGCGGCCGTCTCGAGCATGACCTCGCGCGGCGCCAGCGCGGCCAGCAGCGCCTCCACCACGTCGGCCTGCTCGCACGGCTCGCCGCCGGTGATGGAGACGGGCGCGGGCCCGCCCGGCGCGCCCGGCGGGTCGGCCGCGTCCACCAGCGCCACGATGTCGGCGATGGCCACGGGGTTGGGCAGCCGCTCGCCTGGCCGCCCGGGCACGGCCACGGAGGCGGGCGTCTCGAAGGCCCAGGCCGTGTCGCAGTAGCGGCAGCCCACGCGGCAGCCGGCCAGGCGCACGAAGACCATCCGGCGCCCGAGCAGCAGGCCCTCGCCCTGCCAGCTGCGGAAGACCTCGGCCAGCGCGGCGCGCGGCGCGGCGACGGAGGGGCGGCTTCCCGGGGCAACGGTCATGACATCCCCGGTCGGCGCCGCCGGGCGGGCGGCGCGCGCTACTTGGCCTTCTTCTGCTTGAAGGTGGTGCGCACCTTGGGCAGGCCGATCACCGAGTCGCCGGACTTGAGCTTGCCGACCTTCTTCAGCGCCTCCATGCGCTCGAAGCGGGTCCACACGTTGCGCGCACGCAGCATGCCGGCCTTGACCTTGAGGCTGCGGTGGATGGACATCGCGCGGGCTCCGGATGCGGACGAAAGGGGGCCACTATCCTCGCGATTCGAGGCCGCCCGTCAAGCCGCCGAGCGGGCAGCCCGTCGAAGAAGTGCTTCGAGTGCGGGAGGTGCGGAATTCGTGGCGGATCGAGGCGGGACCCAGCGCAGGGAATTGCGGCGGGCGCAGCCCGACGCAAACCCGTCGAGGGCGCTCCCGAATGGAGCGCCCGTCGCTGGGAGACCGAGGCGCATTGGAGATGCGCCGCAGGGCCGGCAACGAAGAGCCGGCGCGAAGGACGCGCCTTCCGCGCCGAATGACTTCTTCGACGGGCTGCTAGTTCCCCGCCAGGCCCACGATGCTGGCGTCCTTGAAGGGCTGCTTCTGCCCCCCGAAGCTCTTGATGCCGCGCAGCCGCGCCAGCACGTCCGAGAGCGCCTTTTCCGAGTCGGCCTTGCCGACGACCAGGTCGAAGCGGCTGAAGACGTTGGGCTCGGCGGTGGGCCAGGCCACGACGTCGACGTCCTGGAAGTCCCGGCGCAGCAGGTCGCGGGCGCTGAAGGCCGAGGCCTGGCCCGCGGGCGTGCCGGCGTAGGCCACGGCCTGGATGCGGAACACCTGCGCGGCCGCGGTCGGCGACGCGCTCTTGAGCGCCGGGCCCCCGACGGACGCCGCCAGCGTCCACAGCGCGAGGCCACCCACCATGACGAAGGCGCAGACGAGCAGCACACGGTTCACGGAAGCTGGCATCAGCGGGCCGCGCGGCGCCGACTCGGCCGGCGCCTCGCGCCGGGTGCGCGGCGCGGCCGTGGCCGCGGGCGTCGGCGCGCGCGGCGCGGCGACGGCGGGCGGAACGGGCGCGGCCGAACGCGTGGGCGCGAGCACCGGCGGGCGCAGCGGGCGCGGCGTCGCCCAGGGATCGGCCACACGCTCGCGCGCGGGGGCCGCGGCCGGCGCATTGACCACGCCGGCGCCGAGCGTAGCGCCCTGAACCCGCGCACGGAGCGCCGCCACGGCCGGTGGCAGGTTCTCCGCGGACGCGGCCGGGGCCGCTGCCTGCGGCGCGGTCGCCCGCGGTGCGCTGGTGACCACGCGCCCCATCACCGTGCGCCGCTCGCGCGACGCCGAATCGAAGCCCGTGCCGCTGGTACGGAAGATGTCGAGAGGATGCTTCTTGCCCATGGCCGCCATTCCGTGGGGTGCGAAGGCCAGCTTGGGAAACGAAAACGACCGTTTCCACCCCGCGCTGGAGAAAGTCAGCGCGCGCTGCGCACGGCCTGCTGGAACATCTCCTCCTGGTCCGCCAGCGGCCGGCGGAAGGTGGCCTGGAAGGCCTCGTCCAGCGGCTGGGAATCCAGCGCCCGCACGAAGGCCAGCACCGGTCCTGTCCCGTGGTTCGCGACGAGCTGGTCCACGAAGGCGTGGCTCACGAGGTAGGCCCGCGTCACGGCGTCGGGGTCGGAGATGTCGAGGAAGGTGGCCGGCAGGGCGGAGATCTTCGGCAGGCCGGTGCGCCCGCCCGGCTGCTGGTCGAGCCAGTCCGTCAGGCGCTTGAGCCCGGTGCCGCGGCCGTACTCCATGACCTGCGCCAGGCCCTCGTTCACGAAGGTGGGGCAGCCGGGCGAGACCTCGGACACGATGAGGTGGGTGTACTCGTGCCGGAAGGCGGACTCGATCTTGTCCGCGTCGCGCTCGACGTCGGCGATGGGCAGGCGGATCTTGCGGTCGAACAGGCCCCCCACCCACTCGTGCGTGCCGGTGGCGGCACGGAAGGCGTCGGGCGGGTAGAGCACCACGGTGGCGCGGTGCTGCGGGTACACGGACAGGTCCGAGCACACCTGCGCCCGCGCGCGCTCGAGCGTGGCCGCGAGGCGCGTCCCGAACTGCGGGCCGCGCGTATCGATGGGCCCGAGGATGTCGAAGTACGGCGTCTTGTCGAGGCGGTAATCCTTCTCGATCTGCTGCTCGCGGGTGGTGCGCGCGGCGGCGTCGGCCGCGATGTTCACCACCTGGCCCGTGCCGTGCTCGATCGCCTTCTGGTAGGCGTCGATGGCGTCCTCGAGCTGGCCCTGCAGCGAGAGCGTCTGGCCCAGCAGCAGCCAGGCGTCGGCGTGGTCCGCGTGGCGCGTCGTGGCGTCGCGCATGAGCGTCTCGGCCTCTTCGAGACGGTACTGGCGCAGCAGGAGCTGGCCGGCGTGGTCGGCATAGCCGGGCTCGTCGGGGTTCAGCGCCCAAGCCTGCTTCCAATCGGCGAGCGCGTCGTTGCTGCGCCAGGCGCTCGCCGCCTGCTGGCCGCGCTGATAGAAGGCCCAGGCCAGGTTCTTCTCGAGCACGGGCTCGTCGGGGCTCAACGCCAGCGCCTTCTGCAGCAGAGGCACGGCCTGGTCGGGGTGGCCGGCGTCCAGCGCGGCGCGCGCGCGGTCGTTGAGGTCGTTGACGTCGTCGGCGGCCGCGGGCAGCAGCAGCGCCAGCGCGACGAGGGCCGCGGCGCGCCTCATGACGCGGTCTCGCGCAAGGCGTCCACGAAGGGCTCGTAGCGGTAGTCGAGGCCGTGGCGCTCGTGCAGCGCGCGCAGCTCGGCGTGGTAGCGCTCGTAGACCTGCGGCATCGCGTCCGCCCAGCCCGGGTCGCAGAAGTAGGTGCGACAGCCCAGCGGGCGGCCGGCGCGGTTGCTGCAGCGTCCATCGACCCACCACGGGCACAGACCTGAGGGCGCGGGCGGCGCCTGACCGCCGGCGGCCGCGAGGGCGTAGGCCGTCTCGGGCCCCGTGGCGTAGAGACGCTGGCCGCTGCGCGGGAAGTCGCAGCAGCGGCCGGAGAGCTCGCAGCGCGGGTTGGCGGCGGCGATCTCGGCGTCGACGCGCGCGTAGAGGGCGGCCAGCTCCACGGCGACCTGCGGCGGGAGGCGGGCGGCCACGGCTACCTGCGCTTGCGGCGGGCGCGCATGCGCTCGATGCGCCGCAGCTTGCGCTCGTGCTCGGCGGCGGACGCGGAGGTGTCTTCCTCGCCGGCGAGCGTCTTCTTGCCGCTGATCTGCTCCTCGATGTCCGCCATGAGCTCCTGCGGGTCCTGGTAGCGGATGTCGCGGTCCTTGGCCATCATCTTCTCGATGAAGTAGTGCATGTGCGCGGAGATGCGGCCGCCCTTGGTGGCCTCCGCGGAGAGGCCCTCGAGCACGGCCTTCTGCACCAGCTCCTGATCGTCGCCGGAAAAGGGCAGCTCGCCCAGCACGATCTGGTAGAGCGTGGCGCCGAGGCTGTAGATGTCGCTGCGCACGTCGAGGTCGCCGCGACCCATGGCCTGCTCGGGAGAAAGGTAGGCCGCGGTGCCCAGCGTGGTGCCCGAGCCGGAGGCGCCACCGGCCGCCTGCGCGCCCGCGGCCGCGAAGCCCAGGTCGATGACCTTCACGGTGTTGCCCGCGCCGATGAGGATGTTCCCCGGCTTGATGTCGCGGTGCACGATGTCCTGCGCGCGCAGGTACTCGAGCGCGCGCGCCACCTGCAGGATGACGAAGAGCGCTCCGTCCTCGTCGAAGCCCTCCCCCCGGCGGATCCTGTCCAGCAGCGTCGGGCCGTCCACGTCCTCCATGAAGAAGAGGTAGCGGCCGCCCAGCCGCCCCACGCGGTAGCCCTTGACCACATTCAAGTGGTCGAGGCGCTTGAGCAGGTCGGCCTCGCCGACGAAGGCCTTCACGGTGGCGGGGTCGCCGGCCACCGCTTCCTTGAGGATCTTGACCGCCTCGGTGCCGCCCTCGGCGCGGCGCACGCGGTACACGTCGGCCGTGCCGCCCTCGCCCAGCTTGCTCACGTAGGCGTAGCCGGGCAGGTCGGGCACGTCGTCGCCGTCCGTGTGGAAGTAGCGAAGCATCCGATCCTTGTCGATGAGTCCGCGCTTGACGGCCAGGGCCGCCAGGCTGGGCTCCCCGCCCGCGGCGCGCAGGGCGCGCGCCTCCTCGAACAGCGCCGCCACGGCGGCCTGCGGCAGCACGCCGCGCAGCGCGAGCTTGCCCAGCAGGCGGGCCTCCGTGGACGGATCGGGCTTCATGCCCGGAGTCTACGGCGCGCGCGGGGGGCGCCGCCACGTCGCGCGCGGCTTGGCTTCAAGGCCGATGCGCGCGGTGGCCGAAGAACGCCCGGACGCGAGCCAACCACCGGAGACGAGGCGTGCCCGCCACCGACGAGAACGTCGTCCTGAAGTACTGCGAGATCCTGGACGAGTTCATCCGCGTGCGCACGACCTCCGAGGAGGAGGCCCCGCGCCTGCTGAAGGGCACGGACGTGCGCCACCGCGCCTCCTACCACCAGCTGGTGGTGAACCTGTGCGTCGTCGACTTCGACCGCACGGTCAAGCCGCTCTTCGAGAAGCACAACCGGGTCTACCAGCCCGAGGCGCTGGTCGAGCTGCTCTACCAGATCTGCATCGAGGTCAACCCGCACCTCGAGATCCACTCGGTCACGCTACCCGCCCAGGGCAGCGGCGGCGCCGCCGCGCCGGCCCCCGCGCCCGCCGAGGAGCAGGACGAGCAGCGCCTCGAGGAGGAGCGTCGCGCCCTGCAGCGCCGCGTCTCCAACATCGAGGACGCCCTCGGCTCCGCGATCATCGGCCAGCCCGAGGCCGTGCGCACCATCAGCCAGGCGGTGAAGAAGGCGGCCGTGGGCCTCAAGGACCCGCGCAAGCCCATCGGCGTCTTCCTGCTCGTGGGCCCCACCGGCACGGGCAAGACCGAGATGGCCAAGGCGCTCACCCGCCACCTCTACGGCGGCCTCGCGCCCCTCGTGCGCATCGACTGCTCCGAGTACGCCCTGCCCCACGAGTACGCCAAGCTCATCGGCGCGCCCCCCGGCTACATCGGCCACAACGAGGGCGGCCAGCTCACCGAGGCCGTCAAGCAGAAGAAGGCCTGCGTGGTGCTCTTCGACGAGATCGAGAAGGCCCATGAGAAGGTGCACAATCTGCTGCTCCAGCTCATGGACGAGGGCAACCTCACCGACAGCAAGGGCGAGCACGTCTCCTTCCAGCGCTGCATCGTGCTCATGACCAGCAACATCGGCGTCGACGACGTGCGCCGCCTGCAGGGCCGCGTGGGCTTCGACCTGGCCGACCGCGACATCCTGCCCGATCCCCTCGTGGACGACGCCATGACCGGCGCCGTCCGCAAGTCCTTCAAGCCGGAGTTCGTGAACCGCATCGACGGCGTGGTGCAGTTCCACCCGCTCACCCTCGAGGACTGCGGCGCCATCGCGCGCCTGCAGCTGCGCGAGATGGCCGGCTACCTCGAGCGCACGGGCGTGGCGCTGCGCTTCACCGCCGCGCTCGAGCGGCACCTGGCCCAGATGGGCTGGTCGGCCGCCTACGGCGCGCGCGAGCTGCGGCGGCACATCCGCGACGAGGTGGAGAACCCGCTGACCGAGCACCTGATCCACGGGAAGTTCAAGCGCGGGGACACGATCGCGGTGTCGGTGCGCGGCAAGCGCGTGGTGATGTCCCGGTCGCGGCGCAGCGCGGCGCGCGGGCGCGTCGCCGCGCGGCGCGAGGAGCCGGTGGAGCGCGGCGCGGCGTGAGGGACGGGCGTGCGGACGGCTCCTCACGGGGCTTGCCCGCATCATCACCTTCCAGTAGGCTTCCGAATGGTTCCATTCTGTCTCCATTCGGAACACCCGTGCCATGGTCACCTATACGATCAAGGGC
>DASUFI010000038.1:0-5618 GCA_036274635.1 Planctomycetota bacterium | reverse complement strand
GCCCCAACGGCGTCGGCGGCGGCTGCTTCTTCCAGAAGCACGCCACGGACGGCAAGCCCGACGCGGTGGACGTGGTGCAGATGCCCGAGTCGTCGGGAGCCCTCGCGCCCTACATGAGCGTGGGCGACGTGGCCGGCCTGCTGGCCATGGCGCAGATGGGCGCGCTCGAGCTGCACGTCGCCGGCGTGCGGGCCGACGAGCCGCGCAAGCCCGATCGCATGGTGCTCGACCTCGACCCGGCGCCGGACGTGCCCTTCGCGCGGGTCATGGAGGCCGCGCGCGAGCTGCGGCGGCGCCTGCAGGCGGTGAAGCTGCGCTCCTTCGTCATGACCACCGGCGGCAAGGGCCTGCACGTCGTGGTGCCGCTCGAGCGCCGGCGCGACATCGCCGAGGTGTCCGCCTTCGCGGAGGCCATGGCGCGCAGCCTCGAGCGCGACGAGCCGCGGCGCTTCATCGCCAAGGCCTCCAAGGCCGCGCGCCAGGGGCGCATCTTCGTGGACTGGGTGCGCAACGCGCGCGGCGCCACCGCCATCGCGCCCTACTCGCCGCGCGCGCGGCCCGGCGCGCCGGTGGCCGTGCCGCTGGCGTGGGAGGAGCTGAAGGCCGGACTCAAGCCCAACGGCTTCGGCTTCGCGCAGGTGCTGCGGCGCGTGGCGCGCCGCGACCCGTGGGCCGGCTACGAGCGCGTGCGCGGCAAGCTGCCGGCCGCGCGATCTGCCGCGCAGCCCGCGCGCCGCTGATCAGCCCGCGAGCAGCCGCTCGCACTCGGCCAGCACCATGGCCGGCGTGATGTCGCGCATGCAGCGGTGGAAGGCCTCGCCCGACAGCGGGCAGCTCTTCTCGTGGCACGGGCTGCAGGGCAGGTCCACGCGCACGAGCCGGCTGCGCTGCAGGTTGGTGTTGCTGAAGCGCGGGTCGGTGGGCCCGAGCAGCGCCACGCAGGGCACGTCGAAGGCCACGGCCACGTGCCGCGGTCCGGCGTCGGTGGCGACCATGAGCGCGAGGCGCTTCATCACGGCCTTGAGCGTGCGCAGGTCGATCGGGTCGTCGGCGGCGCTGGCCACGGGACTCTTCGCCGCCGCCGCGATGGCGCGCACGTCGGCCTCCTCGCCCGGGCCGCAGAAGAGGATCGTGCGCCCACCGTGACGGCGGTGCAGCTCGTCGGCCACCGCGGCCCAGCGGTCGGCGTACCACAGCTTGCTCGGCCCGAAGGACGCGCCGCCGTGGATGCCGTAGAGCGGGATGCCGTTCGCGAGGTCGTGACGCGCGAGCCAGGCCGCGGCCTTCGCCTCGTCCTGCGGCGTGACGACCAGCCCCGTGCGGTGGTCGCCGCGCGGCACGCCCACGCGCTCCACCAGCCGGAAGTAGAACTCCACCATGGGCGTCGGGCGGCGGTGGAAGGGCGCCTCCGGTGCGGAGGGCACCACGTCCGTGAGCAGGAGCTCGCGGCCGCCGCCGCCGTAGCCCACGCGCCGCGCCGCGCCGGTGCGCCACACCATCCAGGCCGAGCTGAAGGAGTTGGCGCCCAGCAGCGCCAGATCGAAGTGCTCGTCGCGCAGCCGGCGGGCCTCGGCGCGCAGCGCGGCGGTGCCCCCGGGGCCGCGGCGCGCCGGCAGCGCGCGCAGCTCGTCGAAGCAGGGCAGGCCCTCGAGCAGGGCGGCGGCGCTGGGCGGCCCCACGGCCACGATGCGCGCGGCCGGCCAGTGCGCACGCAGCGCGCGCCAGGCGGGCACGGACATGACCGTGTCCCCGATGGGGTTCGGCAGCCGCACGAGGATGCGCTGCGGGGGCGCGGACGGCACGGCGCTCAGCGCGGCTTCTCGCTGCCCGGGAGGCGCTTGAAGCCGTGCTTCGGGGCTGGAAGCGATGGATTTCGCGTCGGATCGAGGCGCGGGCCCGCAGCCGGATCGGGAGATCCGGCGGAGGGGCCGCAACGAAGAGCCGGCGCGAACGACGCGCTTCCAGGCCCGAAGGAGGGCTTCATGGGCCTCCCAACTTCTGCAGCGTGGCCGTGCTCGAGTAGCCCTCGCGCAGGGGGGCCAGCACGACGCGGCCGCCGTGCGCCTCGACCCAGTCAGCCCCCACCACGCCCTTGTCCTTCCAGTCCGAGCCCTTGACCAGCACGTCGGGCGAGACGGCGCGGATCAGCTCGAGCGGCGTGTCCTCGGCGAAGAGGGTCACCAGCGACACGCACTCGAGGCCGGCGAGCAGGGCGGCGCGGTCCTCGCCGCGGTTGACCGGGCGGCCGGGACCCTTGCCGAGGCGGCGCACGGAGTCGTCGGCGTTGACGCCCACCACGAGCAGGTCGCCCTGCGCGCGGGCCTCCTGCAGGTACTCGAGGTGCCCGACGTGCAGCACGTCGAAGACGCCGTTGGTGAAGACGATGCGCCGCCCCGCGCGGCGCTCGAGGGCCACGCGCTCGAGCAGCTCGGCGCGCTCGACCACCTTGCCCATGCTGGCGCCCGAGGCCTCGGTGAGCGCGCGCTCGATCTCGGCCGGCGTCACCACCGCCACGCCGAAGCGCTCCACGACGATGCCGGCGGCCACCGTGGCGAGGCGCATGGCCTCGTCCAGCCCGGAGCCGGCGGCCAGCGCGAAGGCCATGACGGCCAGCACCGTGTCGCCCGCGCCGGTGACGTCGAAGACCGCGCGCGCCACGGCCGGCACGGACCACTCGGCCGAGCCGTCGGCGAGGCAGCAGTACATGCCGCGCGAGCCCAGCGTGATGACGGCCGCGTGCAGGTCGGCGATGCGGCACAGCTCCAGCGCGGCGCGGCGGATGGCGTCCGGCCCGTCCAGCGCGATGCCCGTGGCCGTCTCGGCCTCCAGCTTGTTGGGCGTGATGACGTGCGCGCCCTTGTACTTGGCGTAGTCGCGGCCCTTGGGGTCCACCAGCGTGCGCACCGCGGCGCGGCCGCGGCACAGGCGCTCGAGCACGGCCGGAGTCAGCACGCCCTTGCCGTAGTCGGAGACGACCACGATGTCCGCCTGGGGCAGGGCTGCGTCGATGCGCGCCAGCACCGCGCGCTCCACCGCGCCCGCCAGCTCGCCCACCTGCTCCTCGTCGATGCGCAGCAGCTGCTGGCTGCCCGAGACCACGCGCGTCTTGCGGCTGGTCGGGCGGGCCGCGTCCTCCACCAGCCCGTCGGCGGGCAGGCCGGCGCGCCCGAGCAGCTCGCGCACGCGGGCCGCGCTCTCGTCGCGCCCCACGACCGCGACGCAGGTGACGTGCGCGCCCAGCGCCGCGAGGTTGGTGGCCACGTTGCCGCAGCCGCCCAGCAGCAGCTCCTCGCGCGCCGCCGCCAGCACCACCACGGGCGCCTCGGGCGAGATGCGCTCGCACTGCCCGTGCTGGTAGCGGTCCAGCATCATGTCGCCCACCAGCAGCACGCGCGGCGGGCGCGACGGGTGCAGCCAGCCCGAGAGCGAGCTCATCGAGCGTCCCCGCCCGCCTGGCGCAGGATCTCCCAGCGCAGCAGCGGCACGTTGATCTCGTGGTGGCCGGTGAGCTCGAGCGCCTCGCCGCCGGGCCGCTCGAGCACGTTGACGCGCGGCCGGTAGTGGCGCAGGAAGTCCATGTTGGCGGTGGCGAAGCCGTCGACCCGGTGTCCGAGGTTGCGCGCCACGTTGAGCGCCTTGACGAAGACCTCGGGCAGCACGACCGCCGAGCCCACGTTGAGATAGACGCCGCCCGAGAGGCGCGCCACCACGGCGGCCAGCAGGCGGAAGTCGGTCATGCTGGCCTTGCCGATGGCGGCGCCGTCGGCGTTGGCGTGCATGTGCACGGTGTCCGTGCCCAGCGCCACGTGCACCGTCGCCGGCAGCCCCAGCCGCGCGGCCGCGCCCAGCACCGAGAGCGGCGCGTTGGGGAGGCGCTTCTCGTCGATCGTGCGTCCCAGCGCCGCGCCGAGGCCGCAGCCCTCGCGCGCCGCCCGCTCGGCCGCGCCGTTCAGCGCCGCGGCGGTCTCGTGCACCATGCCCCAGCTGCCGTCCGAGAGGCCCGGCCCCACGTCCTCGCTGCTGTGGCCCACGGCCGCGATCTCGAAGTCGTGCAGCGCGCCGCTGCCGTTGGTGCACACGGCCGTCACGAAGCCGCGCTCCATGAGGTCCACCAGCAGCGGGGCCAGGCCGGTCTTGATGACGTGCCCGCCGAAGCCCAGCAGCACCACGCGCTGCTGCTGGCGCGCGGCCACGATGCGCTCGGCCAGGCGCCGCAGCGTGCGCGCGCCCAGCACGTCCGGCAGCGTGTCGAGCACGTCCGCGCCGCCGCCCGGGACGAGGGCGCGCGCGAACTGCCCGGTGTGGACGAGGTGACCCTTGTCCGCGACCGACGTGGTCTTCAGGCGCGACAGGTCGAGGGGCTGGAAATCCATGGATCCCGGGTTGGGGCGCCGTGGCCCTCAGGGCCCGTTTGTACCCTGCACCGTGGCCATCCGGTTAGCGCCAGCTCCCGCAGGCTCGCCGGCCTGCGCCGCCTGGCGCTCCAGCCGCAGCACGCGCCGGGCATGGCGCCAGCGGTCGTGCAGCCACAGCCATTGCTCGGGACGGGCGCGCACCTGGCGCTCCAGCGAGTCCGAGAGCCGCCGCGTGATCTGCAGCGCGGCCGCCTCGTCGTCCAGGCCCGGATCGGCCTGCACCGCCGGCTCGAAGACCAGCCGCAGCCGCCCTGCCCGCCCCGCGCTCAGCACGTAGACGGGCAGGGCCGGCGCGCCGCAGCGCCGGGACATGACGCCCGCCACCGTGTGATGGCTGGAGGGCGCGCCGAGGAAGTCGAGCAGCACGCCCTTGCGCCCGGCGTTCTGGTCCAGCAGCACGATCACGGGCTCGTTCGCCTTGAGCGCGCGCACCAGCTTCAGGACGCCACCGTCCTTGGGGATGACGCCGCGGCCGGTGGCCCGCCGCCGGGCCTCGAGCTCCCGCTCCAGCAGCGGATTGTCCAGCACGCGCCCGATGGCCCAGCTGGACAAGCCCAGCTCCTGCAGGACGAATCCGATGGCCTCCCACGTCCCGATGTGGGCCGTGCACAGGAGCAGGCCGCGCCCGGTGGCCCGCGCCGCCTCCAGGTGCTCGAGGCCCTCCACGTCGAACATGTCGCGGAGGTTGCCGCGCGCGCGCCGCCGCCGCTCCAGCAGCGCCGGCTCGAGGGCGTTGCGCACCAGCGTTTGAAACGAGCCGAGGACGATGCGGTTCACCTCGGCGGAACCCTCGGGCAGCCCCAGCCGCGCGGCCACCAGCTCGCGCGCGTGAGTGCGCCGCTTCCAGGCGCACGCGTGCAGCATCCGCGCCAGAAGCCGCGCTCCGGCCCGCAGGAAGCCGGCCGGAAGGACGCGCGTCGGCGCGAAGACCACGATGAACGCGAGCCACTCGGCGCGGTCGCGCAGCGCGCTGCGATCGCCGCTCACGGCCGTGGCGGGCGAGGCTGAGGGCGCGTCGTCATGTGGTCTCGTCGCGAGACGGCGTGGTCACTGGCAGAATGGTCATTTGCCTCGCTCTGGGACCACCGCTATTCTAGCCGTCGTTGCGGGCCAGGAGGTTGCCCTCATCAGGCGCAAAACTCTTCTCCCCTTCTTCCCCTTTTCCCTAGAGTTCCCTCCTGGTCCGCCCTTCACGGCGCGGTC
>DASUFI010000037.1:0-22577 GCA_036274635.1 Planctomycetota bacterium | reverse complement strand
CGGCAGCACGCGCCACTGCTCCTGCAGGCCGCTGCGCTGCGCGTAGGCCGACGACTGCAGCAGGTACTCGACGAAGGGCACCCACTGCACGCCCGCCACGAGCGCGCCGACCACGGCCCAGCCGAGCAGCGCCGCCAGCTGCGCGAGCCGCGCGCGCCACGGCCGCCCGGCGCCGCGCAGCACGGACCACAACGCGACGATGAGCGCCACGTGCAGCGCCGTCTCGACGTGCCCCGACAGGACGAGCGCCGCGACGGCGAGGGCCCAGCCCACGGGCAGCCAACCGCGGCCGCCGCGCTCGAGCCAGTGCTCGACCAGCAGCAGCAGCACCGGCAAGAGCGAGGCGGTCGCGCTGTGCGGATGGCCCAGCCAGAGCATCTGAAAGCCGCCCAGCGCGAAGGCCAGGCCCGCCACGCAGGCGGCCACCGGCGAGCAGCCGAGCCGCCGCGCGAGCAGCGCGGTGCCGACGCCCGCCACCAGCAGCTTGCTGATCGCGATGGCCACCAGCGCCGCGCCCAGGGGCAGCAGCCAGCGCCAGATCGCGTAGGGCGAGAGGAAAGCGCTCTGCATGTTCGCGAAGAGCGGCTGGCCGCACGCGGCGTAGGGGTTCCACAGGGGTGGAATGCCCGCGTCGAGCTGGCGCTGCTCCAGCAGCGCCCACGGCTGGAACTGCGTGGCCTGGTCCGAGAGCACCGGGTTGCCGGGCAGGAAGCCGCGCGGCGCCTCGGCGGCCCAGGGCGGCAGGCGCAGCAGGCAGTCCGCGGGGCTGAGCACCTGGCCGTCGAAGAGCGCCTCGCGGAACAGCGTGCCGGCCAGCAGCAGCCCCAGCGCGACCGCGAGCAGCGCCGTGGCGCGCGCCGATCCGCTCAACCGGCGGCCCCGAAACGAAAGTTGCCCGCGGGGGAGACCGACGTCGACGCGCTAGACGAGGCCGTCGAATCGCCCCCGTGCACCGCTTTCATCGCGCACCACCCAGTACCTCGATGAGAGCGGTTGCACTGCCAAGGATTCTTCGGACTCGGCGAGGAGTCGAGGCGGCATCGCCTCGCAGGCAACTTGGTCCGTAGAATACAGGCGATTGCAACGTGCGGGGAGAATCCCCGGAGGTCTTCGATGCCTGGCAGTGCCACCGCCGTCCGACGTGTGCTGCGCGTCACCAACCCGACCACGGGCGAGCTGCTGGCCGAGCTGCCGTGCGCCGAGGAGCCCCAGGTGCGCGCCGCCGTAAGTGCCGCGAGACGGGCGCTTTCGGGCTGGGCCGCGGCGGGCCTCGCGGGCCGCGCGGCGGTGCTCGAGCGTGTGGCGAAGCGCTGGGAGGAGCCGGCCTTCGTGGAGCGGGTGGCCCGGCTGATCAGCTCGGAGATGGGCAAGCCGCTTGCGTCCGCGCGAGGCGAGGCCGGGCGCACGGCCGACTCGATGCGCGGCACGCTCGCCGCCTGCTCCACGGCCCTCGCGCCGGTCACGGCACGCGAGAAGGGCACGGTCACGCGCCTCACGCGCGAGCCCGTGGGCGTGGTGGCGGCCATCACCCCCTGGAACTTCCCGGTCGGCATGGCGCGCGAGGTCATCGTGCCGGCGCTGCTGGCGGGCAACACGGTGGTCTTCAAGCCCTCCGAGCTCGTGCCGCTCACGGGCCAGGCCTTCGCCGAGCCGTTCCTCGCCGAGCTGCCCGCGGACGTGCTGTCCATCGTGCAGGGTGACGAGGCCACGGGCAAGGCGCTGGTGGCGGCGGACATAGCCATGGTGGGCTTCGTGGGCAGCGTCGAGGCGGGCCGCCACATCATGGCCGCCTGCGCGCCGGCCCTGAAGCGCCTGGTGCTCGAGCTGGGCGGCAAGGACCCCATGCTCGTGTGCGCCGACGCGGACCTGCCCGCCGCCGCCGACTACGCCGTGCGCGAGTCCATGCGCAACAGCGGTCAGGTGTGCTGCGCCGTCGAGCGCATCTACGTCGAGGCGCCCGCGGCCGAGCGCTTCCTGCAGCTGGTGGTCGAGAAGGCCGCCGCCCTGCGGGTGGGCCCGCCCGAGCAGGACGTCTTCATGGGCCCCCTGGCCAGCGAGGAGCAGCGCCGCAAGGTGCTGGCGCAGGTGCAGGACGCCAGGCAGAAGGGCGCGCGCATCCTGCTGGGCGGCCACGCGCGGCCCGGGCCGGGCTGCTTCATGGAGCCCACGGTGCTGGCCGGCGTCACCGACGACATGGAGCTGTCGCGCCGCGAGACCTTCGGGCCCGTGGCCGCGGTGCGCGTCGTGCAGGACGCCGAGGAGGCCGTGCGCCTGGCCAACGACAGCATCTACGGCCTCGGCGCCTCGGTCTGGTGCGGCGACCCCGCGCGCGGCGTCGACCTTGCGTCGCGCCTGCAGGCCGGGCAGGTGGGCGTGAACCGCGGCCTCGGCGGCGCGGGCGACCCGCCGTGGTGCGGCGTCAAGCAGAGCGGCTTCGGCTTCCTCGGCAGCCCCGACGGCTACCGGCAGTTCACGCGGCCGCTCTCGGTGTCGTGGAACGAGCCGGCATGAGCTGGTTCGGACGCAAGGGCGCGGAGGGCGCGCAGCCCGAGCGCGTGCCGCAGCCGCGCAAGCCCAGGCCCGAGCCCTGGTACGCCCAGGGCCTGCGCTTCGGCTGCACGGCCTGCGGCAAGTGCTGCGTGAACCACGGCGAGTTCAGCTACGTCTACTCCAGCCGCGAGGAGCGCGAGGCGCTGGCCCGCCGGCTCGGCCTGTCGCGCGCGGCCTTCGAGGCCCGCTACTGCGAGCCCGTCACCGGCGGACTGTCCTTCAAGAGCCGGGACGACGCCTGCATCTTCCTGAAGGACGGCAAGTGCTCGGTCTACGAGCAGCGCCCCGCGCAGTGCCGCACCTTCCCCTTCTGGCCCGAGCTGCTGGCGGACGAGGACACGTGGCAGCGTGATGTGGCATCATTCTGCCCCGGCGTCGGGCAGGGACCGCTGCACGGCGCCGAAGAGATCCGCGCCCAGGCCCGGCGCTCCGCCTACTGACGCGCGGCGCCGCCACCGGAACCCGCACCACCCGACCGATGCCGAACGTCCGCTTCCTCGACGCGACGGATCTCGCCGCCCTCTCTCCGCCCGCCGAGCTGCCCGACCTGCTGAAGGCGGTGCTGCTGGCTGCCGGCGACGGCGTGGGCGGCATCGAGTGGTCCGCCGACGCCGCCCGGCTCCCGGCCATCGCCGGCAAGGCGCCCGCCGGCAGCTCGGCCCTGCTGCAGGACGGCACGCCGCGCCTGCTGGTCGACCGCGCCGCCTTCGAGGCGCGCCGCGGCGCGGCCATCACCGGCCTCACCGCGCGCAGCCTCGCCGACCCGCGCACCGAGGTGCTCACCCTGCTGGGCTGCAACGCCACCGGCCGCGCCGTCTTCGAGGTCGTGCGCACCGTCTTGCCGGACCTCGAGCGCGTGCTGTGCTACGACCCCGACGTCGCGCGCCAGGCGGCCTTCGCGGACGAGATCATGACCACCTTCAACGTGGCCTCGATCATCCCGCCCGAGCCGCGCGAGGCCTGCGAGGGCGCGCAGATCCTCGTCGGCTGCCCGCAGCCGCCGCCCAAGGCGCCCGTGGTGGAGTTCGACTGGCTGCAGCGCGGCACGCTGGTGGTCATGCTGCACGGCGCCTCGGCCTTCACCGACGCGATGCTCCAGCGCGCCGACCGGCGCCTCGCGGACGACATGGGCGGCTGGCGCGCGATGGCCGCGGCTGGCCGCCTCGCCGGCGTGCCGGAGCCGGAGGGCGACCTCTCCTCGCTGGCCGCCGGGCGACTGCCGCCGCGCACCGGCAACCCGGTCGTCGCGGCCGTGTGCTTCGGCGCGCCCGCCCTCGACGCCGCGCTGGCCGCCGCGCTGCTCGCACGCGCCGACAAAGCCGGCCGCGGACGCACCCTGGCCCTCTGAGCGCCATGACGCACAAGCTGGCCCTGGTCACGATCCCCACGCTCAACGAGCGCGAGAACCTGCATGGGTTCATGAAGGGCATCGTGGATCTGCAGGACGAGAACCTGCACGTCCTGCTGGCCGACGACGACAGCCTCGACGGCACCTGGCGCACCTATGGCACGCAGTACGCCGCCGACAGCAAGCGCTTCCACCTCATGCGGCGCCCCGGCCGCGACAAGGGTCGCGGCTTCGCGCTGCGCGAGGCCTGGAAGTGGGCGCTCGAGCACCAGCCTCCCTACGCCTACATCATCGAGATGGCCGGCAACCGCACCGACGATCCCGCGCACCTGCCCGCGCTGCTCGCGAAGCTGGAGGCGGGCGCAGACGTGGTCGTGTGCGAGCGCTCCGCCCAGCCCGGCGGCGACGCCTCGGCGCCGCGCAAGAGCTGGGGCTTCGCGCGCACGCTGGTCGGCGCGCCGGTGCAGGACTTCGAGTCCGGCTACCGCGGCTTCTCGCGCCGCGCGCTGGAGCTCATCGACCCGAAGAAGCTGAGGAGCGCCGACCACGGCCTCAAGGCCGAGGTCATGATGCGCGTGGGCAAGCTGCAGCGGAAGCACGGGCTGAAGGTGGTGACGGTTGCGGTGCCCTTCACGCCGCCGGACGCGACGCACCGGCAGGGCGGGAACACGGGGCTGGGCGGACAGATGGGGCTGTTCGTGAGGCGGATCACGGGCGGGTGAGAGGAGCGTGCGCGCCGGTGGCCTTCACGCCGCGCGGGCGATAAGCCGTCCCAACGTGCGTGGCGTATCGCCCAGCGCGAACAGGGCGAGAACCAGCAGATCGAGGGACACGGAGGAATCGCCCGCCTCCATTTTGGCCACGCGAGACTGGCTCGAGCCGATGCGCTTGGCCACGGCGTGCTGCGTGAGGCGGAGCTCGCGACGCCTCGACTTGAGCCGCCGGGTGAGCAGCAGCTTCACCTCGATGAAGGCCGCCTCTTCGTCGGTCAGCCCGAGGAATTCCTGGACCGTCCCAGTCCGCCAGCCGGCCTTCTCCAGACGGCGTCGTTTCGCGTCGTTCATTCCATCACTCCGCTGCCGCAGCGTCGTATCGCCGGCACCGCGCCCGACAGGCGTCGAATAGCTTCGTCGGAGTCTGCTGCGTGGTCTTCGAGAACACGTCGAGAATCAGGATGGCGTCGTCATCGATGCGATACACGATGCGCCACGCATGGCTCGCATCCGCCACGCGCAGCTCATGGCAGCGCGGCCCGATGGATGGCATGGGGCGGCTGTGAGGCAGTGAAATCCGCTCGCCCTGCTGCACTCGACGCAGGAGGCGACCAGCCTCAAGACGTGATGTGAGCAGGAACGGCGGCGTTCGGATCTCGCCATGCAGCCATCGCAAGGGCCTGTCCGCAACGGACTCGATCATATGTCCGATTCGACATAGAGGCAAGTGAGCCCTGCGGGCTCCTGCCTCCCAGTCGGACCGACTGCGCGCCCGTTACGACGCTTGTCGCGCGCTCAATCCGAGGTCCTGCTGCAGCACGTCATCGGTCACGTCGGGGTCGGCGACAGGCTGCGCGCCAGCGCGCGCACCCAGCCCAGCTGGGCGAGCAGCTCGTCCGGGAGGAGGGTGTCGTCGCGGGAATCCATGGCGGTCGCCTACAGGATCCCGCCGCGGAGCGAAACGTGACAGGCCCGCCCTGCTCCCCCGGCAGCACCAGGCCGACGGCGACGTAGAAGAGATCGTCCATGGCCGCAGTCTCGACCGGGCCGTATCAGGACGGTGTCAAACTTGGCGGCGCCTCACGGACGGCCGACGTTGCGCGAGCCGTCAGGACGGCATCGAGCCCCGGCTCCTACAGCAGCGTCCCCGCCATGACCACCGACGCGATCGTGAAGTAGATCACCAGCCCCGACACGTCCACGAGCGTGGCCACGAAGGGCGCCGAGGCGCTGGCCGGGTCGAGCTTGAAGCGCCGCAGGATGAAGGGAAGCATCGAGCCGGCGAGCGTGCCCCAGGTCGCGACGCCGATGAGGCTCAGCGCGACCGTGATGGCCACCAGCACGTAGTGCTCCTTGTACGTCCCGAACATGGCCTGCCAGGCGAGGATGCGCAGCGTGCCGATGGCCGCGAGGATGGCGCCCAGCGTCGCGCCGGCGGCCAGCTCGCGGCGCGCGATCATCCACCAGTCGCGCAGCTTCACCTCGCCCAGGGCCATGGCGCGGATCACGAGCGTGGAGGCCTGGCTGCCCGAGTTGCCGCCGCTGCTGATGATGAGCGGGATGAAGAGCGAGAGCACCACCGCCTTGCCGATCTCCGTCTGGAAGTAGCCCATGGCCGAGGCGGTGAGCGTCTCGCCGACGAACAGCACCGAGAGCCAGCCCGCGCGCTTGCGGATCATCTGGCCGAAGCTGGTCTGCAGGTATGGGGTGTCGAGGGCCGCGGTGCCGCCGATCTTCTGGATGTCCTCGGTGGCCTCTTCCTGCACGACGTCCTGGATGTCGTCGTGGGTGATGATGCCCTTCATGCGCCGCAGCTCGTCGAGCACGGGCACGGCCAGCACGTCGGCCTCGGCCATGACGCGCGCGACCGCCTCCTGGTCCATGGTCTCGGGCACGGACACGACCTCGGCGTGCATGATCTCGCGCACGGGGCGGTCGGGCGGCGCGGCGAAGAGCTCGCGGAAGGAGACCACGCCGAGCAGGTGCTGCTCGGCGTCGAGCACGTAGACGTAGTAGATGGTCTCGATGCCCTGGCGGTCGCGCGCCTGGCGGCGCAGGTAGCGGATGGCCTCGTCAGCCGTCATGTCCGGCCTCGCGCGCGCGAAGCGCGTGTTCATGAGGCCGCCCGCGGCGTCCTCGGCGAAGGCCAGCAGCGCGGAGACTTCCTTCTTGGTCGCGTCGTCGAGCAGCCCGAAGCAGGCGGTGCGCACCTCGGGCTCCACCTGCTGCAGCAGGTCGGCCAGGTCGTCGGGCGGGAGCTGGCGCAGCCACAGGCGCTGCTCGTGCGGGTGCAGGGCGGACAGCACCTGGGCCTGGTCATGCGACTTCAGCCCGAGGAAGAACTCGGAGGCCTCGGCGTGCGGCAGGACGCGCAGGCCGCGCACGCGCTCCTCGAGGTCCAGCAGAGGCCAGGCCTCGGCCAGCTCGGCCGCGGTGAGCCCCTCGCTCGGCTCGACGAGATCGGGGCGGGGCTCGGCCACGGGCGCTCCTTCGCGACGTCCGCCTGTGCGGCGTTCCGTCCGCGCCGGCGAGCCCGGAATCGTTCTCGCCGCGGTCACATCGTGCAAGCCGGAACCCTGCGCGCGCAGCAATTTCTTGGGCGCCGCTCGACCGGGCCTCAGCGCGGCCGGGGCGGTGGACCATGGGTCGCGCCCGGCGCGGGTGGTCTCAGGCCACGAAGGCGAGGTCCGAGAAGGAGTAGCCGGGGAAGCACGCGGCGGTGCTGCCGCCCAGCCAGTCGCTCACGAGCGTGCCGAAGACGTCGCGGAAGTCCGCCACCATGGGCAGCTCGTTGTCCTCGGTCAGATTGTCCGGGTCCATGCTCGGGTGCGGGGTGATCAGGCCGCCGTTCACGCCGTTGCCCAGGATGAGCACGGGATTCACGGTGCCGTGGTCGGTGCCCTTGCTGCCGTTCTGGTGGCAGGTGCGCCCGAACTCGCTGAAGACCACCACCAGCGTGTCGTCGGCCAGGCCCATGGCGCCGAGGTCCTGCCAGAAGGCGTGCATGCAGTCGGACACGCCGCCGAGGTGGTCGCTGTGGTAGCCGTCCTGCTCCTGGTCGGCATGGGTGTCCCAGCCGCCGTAGGGCACGTGGAAGTACTGCAGGCCGAGGTTGCCGTGCAGCAGCTCGGCCACCAGCTTGAGCAGGTCCCCGAGGTAGTTGTTCTCCGGGTAGACGCCCACGTGGGTGAAGTCCGGCATGGCGGCGAAGTCGTCGATGAGGTCGAGCAGGCCGCCCGTGGTCGCGGACATGTTGGCCAGCGGGGCCTTCGGGCTGCCGAGCAGCCCGGCCGCGACGGCCTGGTAGGCGGCGCGGCGGTTGGCCGCGTCCCCGGAGTGGTAGGGATCGGACGGGAAGGTGAACTGACCCTTGTCCGTGAGGGCCGGCACGAAGCCGCCGCTGCCGCTGAGCAGCAGGGTGAGGTTGCCGTCCACCGAGACGCCCACCGGCGCCGGGCCGCCCTGCGACTGGATGTGCTTGGCCAGCCAGCCCTGCGCGGCGAAGCCCGACACGTCGCCGGACTGCCAGATGGTGGAGGCCACGTCGTGGCTGAAGTTGGGGTCGGGGTAGCTGACGCCCTGCACGATGGCCAGGCGTCCGGCGTCGAAGTGCGCCTTGAGCGCGGTCATCTTCGGGTTCAGGCCGATGCCGGTGCCCACCGGCAGCAGCTGGCCCTGGGGAATGGCCAGCGAGCCGCGGAACTCGGAGTAGTAGGTGCCGCCGTCGAGGCCGTAGGGCACCACCATGTTGAGCCCGTCGCAGCCGCCCTGCAGGTCGATGAGCACGAGGTTGCGCACGCTGCCGTCGGCCGGCGCGAACATCGCGCGCAGCATGGGCCGCGAGAGCAGCGCCGCCGCGGCGGGCAGGGCCATGAACTTGAAGAAGTCGCGTCGCGAGAAGGTCATGGTTCGCCTCAGGCCAGCTGGTATTCGGGGCCGGACAGGATCAGCGCGATGAGCCCGCGCACCTTCACGTCGATGTAGTCCTCGTCCACCGTCACCGGCTGCGGGTTGCCGTCCTCGCCCGCGGCGGCGTACTCCTGCAGCGTGGCGGCGGTGCCGGCGTCCGCGTCGGCCAGGTCCAGCCGCCCGAGCACCAGCGCCACCACGGCGGCCGCGTCCAGGCCGGCCCAGTCCTTCTTCTTGCCCATGAGCTTGACGGGGTTGAAGGAGACCGGCGCGTACTTGTTGCGCGCGTCCGCCATCCACTCGGCCGACGCGCCGCGCTCGAGCAGGCCCGAGGTGGACACCCAGGCCAGCCCCTCGTCCCAGCCGAAGACCGACGGCGGGTTGTACAGCGACTGCCCCATGGCCTGGATCGCGCCGCCGATCTCGTAGGGGTGCGACTTCTTCGGCTTGGCGCCGATGAGGCGCAGGCTGGACACGAACCAGTCCACGGGCCCCTTCACCACCGCCCGCTTGGCCTGGTCGGAGTAAAAGGCGTTGTGGCGGAAGATGGCCTCGACCATGGCCGCGATGCTGCGCCCCGACGAGACGTAGACCGCGGCCAGCTCGTCGGCCAGCGGGTCATTCAGCTCGATGGGCCAGGCGAAGTACGACCACATCTTCTTCGCCAGCCGCTGCGCGGTGGCGGGGTCGTCGACCAGCTGGTCGATGATGTCGCCGCCGTCGAAGTTGGCCGTGACGCCCTTGAAGGTCTTGTCGCCCTGGTCGTGCAGCCACGGCGCGAAGCTGAACCCGTCGCCGCCCAGCGTCCACCCGGTGAAGGCGCGCGCCACCGCGACCACGTCGTCCTCGGTGTAGTTGGGCGTCTCGTTCTTGTCGAAGACGCCCGTCGTGAACAGCTCCATGAGCTCGCGGCCGTAGTTCTCGTTGATGCTGCCGGCGACGTTCTGCCAGTTGTCCAGCCAGACCAGCATCGCCGGGTCGCGGCTCACGCCGTCCACGAGCGCGCGGAAGTCGCCCAGCGCGTTGTCGTGCAGCATCGCCACGTGCCGGTGCATCCACGGCAGGTTCTGCACCTTGCTGTTGGCCGTCGCGAAGTGGTTGTGCCAGAAGAGCGTCATGCGGTCGTGCAGCGGGTGCTGGCTCTTGACCATGCGCGAGAGCCACCACGTCTGCAGTCGCCACAGGTCGTTGAGCGTCTTCTTGCCCGGCTTGGGCATGGGCTTGTCGGGCTTGAGCAGGGCGGCGAGCGTCTTCTCGAAGCCTTGATCGAGCGCCACGGCGATCTGCTGCGCCGTCGCGCCGAAGCCCGCGCGACGGTAGAGGTGCGCCGCGTTCGCGGCATTCCAGGCGAAGACCACGGAGGATGCCCCAGGTGACGGTCGCCATGTTTCGACCGTCGAGGGGGGCTTCTTCAGCGCCCCCTCGGTCATCCCCACCGCGAAAACGACCGCCGGCGGCCGAACACCGGGCGACGACCGGACCCACCACGGTCCCACCGGATGGTCGTCGCCGGTATTGGCCGCCGGCGGAAGTGGCCCCTAGAACCCGCCGGCCTCGCCCAGGATGCGCTCCATCCAGGTGCGCCAGAGCAGCGGCTCGCTGTCCAGCGGACTGACCTCTCCACAATTCCACAGCACGACGCACTGATCACCGCGGCCGACGACGCGGAGCACGACGTGCGGTTGACGACGGCGCGGTGCGCCATCGACGAGGTCCCACCGGTCCCAGGCATCCTCGGACTCGAGGGCCACCATGTATTCCGTGCCGAGCGCGCCGCCGCCCGGCGTCATGAGGCGCGCCGTCTGTTCGGCGTGCTCGTGCAGGCCCGTGGTCGCGAGCACCGTGCGCAGCGCGCTGCGCGCGCGCTCGGCGCTCATGTCGAAGCTCTGCTCGCCCGCCACCGGCACGCGCGCGGGGAACTCCTCGCCCTCGTGCTCCAGGCCGTTCCACGCACCCGCCAGCCGCAGCCCGACCAGCAGCAGCAGCGGCGCCAGCACCACCGGCCGCCAGCACGTGTCCCAGCCCGCCAGGCCCGGGAAGCGCAGCGTGCTGGCCAGCGCGAAGCCCAGCAGGCACATCACGCCCATGGCGCCCGACTCCTCGGGCATGGGTGGCATCGGACCGGTCGAGTAGTAGTTGCTCTGGGCGTCGCGATCGAAGCCCTCCAGCATGCCGCTGGGCAGCCGGGCGAGGGCGTCGGCCACCTCGTTCCGGTCGCCGTCGAAGAGCGCCGCCGGCGAGCGCGACGGGGAGACGTAGTGCTGCGTGCCACGCTCCCAGCGCTCGACGACCGTCGCGCCCAGCAGCAGCACGCCCGCCACGACCAGCGGCCAGGCCACCATCTGCCGCAGCACGCGCAGCAGCACCGGCTCGTCGCGCAGCGCATCGCGCAGCGTGGGCGACGAGTGCACCAGGATCTGCACGAACCACCAGGCCGTCACCGCCATGAGCGCCGCGCCCGCCGCCACGCCGTCCCAGCCCGAGGAGGCCAGCATGCCGGCGAAGATCCACGCCGCCGCGGGCCAGATGACCATCGCGACGCCGATCCCCGTGATCCCCAGGCGGCGTCCCAAGGAGGGCGCCGGCCGCACGGTCTTGACGAGCGGGTCGCTGGCCGGCGCGGACACGCCGGCGGCCGACTCCGCCCCGGACGTCTCGGGCCCCGCGCCCACCGGCCTCGGATGACGGCCGAAGACGAAGCCCGCCAGGATGCGCGGCTCGCCCTTGCCGCGCCGCGCGTGCCGCGCCTCGCGCGCGGCCAGCTCGTCGCGGCGGAGCTGCGCGCGGCGCTCGAAGGGCGCGGCGAGCGCGCGACCCCGCGCGGGATGCTTGCGCGCCCAGCGACGCAGCAGCCACACGGCGACGGCCTCGATGCCCAGCAGCGCGCCCGCCTGGGCGGCCAGCTCGGCGGGCGGCGACGAGAACTGGGCGAGCAACCCGCCTGCCACGCCCAGCGCGCCCACGCCCGCGGCCATCCACGCCAGCAGCTCGGCGCCCAGCGCCTGCGGGTCGCCCAGCGCGTCGGCGCCTTCGGCCTCGAACAGCCGGCCCGTGCCGGTCCACAGCAGCCACGCACCGAAGACGGCGAGGACGGCCGCGGGATCCTCCATGTTGTGCTGCGAGAAGGCCATGACCGTGGCGAGGTCGGCCAGCGCGAAGCCGATGAGCAGCCGCACCGCGGCACCCGCGGCGGTGGCCCGGCCATGCTGCGCGGGGCCGGCGGCTGCCGGCTGCGCCGCGCCGACGCCGGGCGGGCCGCCGCCTGTGCCGCCTCCAGCGCCCGCCCCGCCGCCGTCCGCACGCGCCGCCCGCGGCTCGCCGCCGTGCGCCACGCTCTCCACGTCGGTCTTCACGTCCACCGCGTGCTGGTAGCGGCGCTCGGGCTCGTGCTCCAGCGCGTGCAGCACGATCTCGTCCACGCGCACGTCCACGTGCACGCGCCGGCTGGGCGGCTCGAAGCGCCCCAGCGGCAGCCTGCCCGTGAGCATCTCGTAGAAGACCACGCCCAGCGAGAAGATGTCCGCGCGGTGGTCCACGTCGCGCGCGGCCTCCATCTGCTCGGGCGCCATGTAGTGGGGCGTCCCGAAGACCTGGCGCTCGCTGGTCAGCGTGACGTCGCCGCGGCCGGCCAGCTTGGCCAGGCCGAAGTCGGCGATGCGCACGCGGCCCTGCCGGTCGAGCAGCACGTTCTCGGGCTTGATGTCGCGGTGCACCACGCCCTCGTCGTGCGCGTACTGCAGCGCCTCGCACATCTGCGGCACGAGGGCCAGCGCCTTCTCGGGCGATAGCGTGCCGGCGCGCAGCGCCTCGCGCAGGTTCACGCCGTCCACGTACTCCATGATCAGCCAGCACAGGCCCTCGGACTCGCCGAAGTCGTGCACGGCCACGATGTGCGGGTGCGACAGGCGCGCCATCGCGCGCGCCTCGCGCAGGAAGCGCTCGGCGAAGTTGCCGTCGGCCGTCAGCTCGGGCGGCAGGATCTTGAGCGCCACGACGCGGTCGAGGCGCGGCTGGCGCGCGCGGTACACCACGCCCATGCCGCCCTGGCCGACGAGCCCGAGGATCTCGAGCTGCGGGAAGCGGCGCGCGACCTCCTCGATGGGCAGCGCGACGGGGCGCGGCGGCGCGGCACCGGCGCCCGGCGCGGCCTCGCTCGGCGGGCCCGACGGGTCGCGCGTGGGCAGCTGCAGCCCGAGGCGCAGCAGGCAGCGCGGGCAGTCGTCGCTGCCGGCCGGCAGCGGCGCACCGCAGGTGGGGCACAGTCGGGTCTCGGTCATGGCGGGGCTCGGCTCCTCGGGACACCTCCTCCTGAAGCGGCCCGCCGGGAAGGTTACGGGCCCAGGGCCTCCATCAGCGCGGCCAGCTCGGCTTCCACCTGTCCCGGGTCGTCCAGGGTGCCGGCCACCTCCTCGCGCAGCAGCTCGCCGTAGCGGCGGCGCAGGCGGTGCACGGCCACCTTGAGGGCGCCCTCGTTGCGGCCGAGCGCGTCGGCCAGGCGCGCGTAGCCGCCCTCCGCGCCTCCGCCCACCAGCCAGGGCCGCAGCGCCTCGAACTCCGCCTGCTTGCCGGCGCGCCCCTGCTCGGCGGCCAGGTGCTCGAGCGCGCGGGCCAGCACGGTCAGGGCCCAGCGCCGCTCGAACTCGCGGTCGGGCGTGCGCGGGTCGGCGGGCTCCGGGGCGTACAGCGTCTCGGCGGCGTCGGCGTCGATGCGCAGCGGCACGCGCCCGCCGCCGCGCTTCTTCGCCCGTTCGCGGTCGCGCGCATTGGCGGAGAAGTTGCGGAAGGCCACCACCAGCCAGGCGCGGAAGCGGCCGCGCGCCGGGTCGGCGGACGAGAGGTCGCCCTTCTCGAGCAGGCGCGCGAAGAAGCCCTGCACGAGGTCGGCCGCGTCGTGCGGGCCGGCGCCGGCGCGGCGCGCGAAGGCGTAGAGCGGCGGCCAGTAGGCCGCGCACAGATCGGCCAGCGCGGCGCGCGCGTCCTCGGCCTGCCGCGGCGAGGCCGCCGGCCGGCCGGCCGCGGCCACCACGCTCCAGCGCGTCGTGCAGAAGGAGTCACTCACCGCGCGTGGGCGGGTCCCAGTACCACACCGCCACCCAGATGGCCGCGTCCTCCTTGGTGTGGCTGATGTTGATGAGCTGCGTCGGCCCGAGGCCGCTCGCGAACTCGGCGGCCTCCGAGCAGATGTCGCCCATGCTGCGCGCGTTGCTGCTGAAGATGCGGACCTTGACCTGCATGCGGACCTCCCGGGGCCGGGGCGCCCGATCCCCGCGCCGCGCATGGTAGCTGTCCGGAGCTTCGCTCCGCGCGGCCGCGGAACAGCCGCTCGTGTCGCGGCGGCCGGCCAGCCGATATGGTGGTGTCGCTCGGAGGCCCCCGCATGCGCACCCTGCTCCTGCTCGCCGTGCTCACTGTTGCCGGCCTGGCCTGCGCGCCCGGCTCGCGCGAGGACGCGCTGCTCGACGTCGGCAGCGCAGCGCCCGACGTCGCGCTGCAGCGCCTCGACGGCGCCGGCTACCCGCTGAGCTCCCTGCGCGGCAAGACCGTCCTGCTCAACTTCTGGTTCCGGCACTGAGGCGCCTGCCAGGCTGAGATGCCGCATCTCAGCGACCTCTGGTCAGAGGTCAGCAGCCAGCGCAAGGACGTCGCCTTCCTCTCCGTGAACATCGGCGACAGCCGGCAGGTCATCGCCGAGTGGTGGCAGTCGGGCCGCTTCACGCACCTGCCCGTCATGCAGGAGGGCGACAGCGTCTCGCGGGCCTTTGGCGTCTCGGCCTACCCGACGAACTATGTCATCGGGCCCGATGGGCGCGTGCTCTGGCGCGGCATCGGCTACGACGAGGATGCGCTGCGGAAGGCGTTCGGGCTGCCGGCGCGCTGAGCCTCGGCGCCCGGCCGCGCGCGCTAGCTCCACCTCGGCCGCGACGTGGCCGAAGGCGTGCCAGCTCGGGCCGCGCTCGACCTCGGCGAAGATGGCCTGCGCCAGCTCCGTCTCGCCCCGGCACAGGTGCCAGTTGGCCACGCCGAAGCCGACGGTGGCCAGGTCGATGTCGCCGTCGACG
This sequence comes from Planctomycetota bacterium, assembly GCA_036274635.1. Taxonomy (GTDB): domain Bacteria; phylum Planctomycetota; class B15-G4; order B15-G4; family B15-G4; genus DASUFI01. Next base: position 7,998 of record DASUFI010000037.1, on the reverse strand, counting down.
TGCTGGCGCGCGGAGGCGAGCAGCGCATCGGGCTCGAGCTCGCCCTTCCACGCCAGCGCGAGCTGGTGGTAGCTGGTGTACTCGACGATGTCCATCTCGGGCCGGATGCCGGCCAGCGCCGCTGCGCCGCGCGCACGCAAGGCCGCCGCCTGCGTCGCGTCGCCCTGCGCCTGCTCCGCGGCCGCCGCTCGCCCGGCCGCCGACGCGATCCAGTACGCGCACATGGAGCGGCCGTCGTCATTGCGCACGGTCGTCAGGCACGTCTCCCAGTCCGAGAGGGCCTCCTCGTATTCGCCGCGCAGGAAGCGCGCCAGCGCGAGGTGGTACCAGACGTTCTCGTGCAGCGTGTCCAGGTCGATGCCGCGCGCGTTGGGCGTGCCCGCGGGCTCGATCTGGTCGGGCTGCCCCTCGATGAGCTGCGTGGCACGCTCGAGGTCCGCGACCGCCTTGTCGAACTGCCGCAGCGTGATCCCGCGGTGGCCGCGGAAGCGCCACATGCGCGCGTCCTCCGGGTGGCGCCGGATGCCCTCGCTGAAGACCTCCACCGCCTCGCGGAACTGCCCCAGGTAGCCGAGCCGCCGGCCGTACCAGATGAGCGCGTCGGCGTCGTCGGGCGCGGCCTGCCACGCGGCGCGCGCGTCGACCAGCTGCTGCTCGAGCTTGGCGCGCTGGTCCTCGGCGACGGGCGGCGGATAGAGCGGCTGCCCGAGCAGGCTGCGGCACTGCGCGCCGGCGGGCAGCGGCTCTTTGTCGGGATCGGACACCGCGCATCCACTCAGCGCAACGCCCAGCACGGCGGCCGCGACGCGCACGCTCACACCCCGTCGATGATGCCGCGCAGCTTCGCCACCGTGGCCGCCGGCCGCTTGTCGGGCGCCGTGATGACCGCGAACTTGCTCGCGTCCGCGATGGCCTGGTCGCGCGGCGCCGCCGCCACGTCCGGCAGCGCGCGCCGGATGAGCTCCTGCGCGCTGCGCGCGTTGGCGTTCAGGTTCGCGATGACCATCTGGATGTCCACGTCCGCCGCGTGCGGGTGCCAGCAGTCGTAGTCGGTGACCATGCACACCAGCGCGTACTCGATGCCCGCCTCGCGCGCCAGCTTGGCCTCCGGCAGCGCCGACATGTTGATGATGTGGCAGCCCCAGCTGCGGTACAGCTCCGACTCGGCGCGCGTGCTGAAGAGCGGCCCCTCCATGCACACGACGGTGCCGCCGTGGTGGCTCTGGACGCTCTGCATCTGCTGCAGGTGCTTGAAGAGCACGTCGCCCAGCCCGTCCGCGAAGGGCTGCGCGAAGGACACGTGCCCCACGATGCCCTCGCCGAAGAAGGTGTCCGGCCGGTGCCGCGTGCGGTCCACGAGCTGGTCCGGCACCACGAAGTCGCGCGGCGCGTAGGGCTCGTGCAGGCTGCCCACCGCGCTGAACGACAGGATCTTCTCGACGCCCAGCTGCTTGAGCGCGGCGATGTTCGCGCGGCTGGGCACCTCGGTGGGCAGCAGCCGGTGCCCGCGTCCGTGTCGCGGCAGGAACGCGACCCGCACGCCGCCCAGCGTGGCCAGCGTGATCTCGTCGCTGGGCACTCCGAAGGGCGTCTCCGCCCGATGCGGCTTCACGTCGGTGACGCCTTCCATCGCGTAGAGGCCACTGCCGCCGATGATGCCGATGCGTGCCTTGTCCATGGGCGGGGATCATGCGGGGGCGAGGCGACGTGGGCAAGGCGGCGGGTGCAAGGCGGCAGAGGTGGACTTGCCGGTTTCGGAGAGGCCTGCGATGCTGTTGCTGGAAACGGGGGCTGTCGGGTCGGCGAGAGCCCCGCTCGTCGGCATGCAGATGAAAGGGTCTCGCGATGATCAGCCGCAGGCTCCTCCCGTTGCTGCCCTTGATGGCGTGCCTCGCCAGCCACGCGCAGGGAGGCGACTGGACCGACCCTGCCCCGGTTCCGGGCAGCTTCATCCTTTCCTCGCTGACGGCCCAGGTCGCTGCGCCGCCGGACGGTCATGCCTTCGTGCGGCTCGATATCGCCAAGGATGGAGCCGAAACGGTCGTCGTGCGACTTCTCGGCCTGCCGGCCGGACCGTACGACGTGTGGGTTGGCTTCCCGCCCGGCTCGCCTGCCGGGACGGTCGAAGTTGGCGCTGACGGCCTCGGCGAGCTCTCCCTCGAGCCGCCCCAGTTCGGCGGCTTCTTCAATTGGTTCCTTGACAAGGAGAAGGTCGACGTGCGCCAGGGCGCGACCGTGCTCTTCAGCGACGTCCTCGATTCGCCAGGCGGCGGCGTCCTCCTGGACGATGCCGTCTCCTGCGCCAACGGCGCGAGGTTCATCGCCGTCGGCGCAGACCTCGATGCACGCGGCTTGCTCAACTACCACAGCGGCATGGGCTGGCAGGACGTGCGCGTGCGTCTGGAGAGGCTCGCCCCCGGACCCTACGTCATCGAGATCGGCGGCCACCCCGACCTGCTCGTCGACGTCGTAGCGAACGGCAAGGGATCCCTTCGCCAGCACATCCCCGAGAAGGCAGGCGCCGGAACGGTCACCGTCTATCCCCTGGGCCAGCTGGTGCGCGTGCTCGATCACGAGGGCGCGCTCGTGCTCGAGGCCCAGATGCCCTGGGACCCCTTCGAGGCGTGGTCGCAGTCCGCGCAGAAGCAGTCCTTCACGTCCACGGGAGTGGGGGCGGCCGACGGCTTGCGCGTCGACTTCGTGCGCAACGACTACGTGGGCGACGGTGGACTCCAGAAGGGCTGGCTCCAATGGCAGCGCGACGCGCCAGGTGCCGCCACGCTCACGGTGCGGATCCCCGATCAGGACTTTTCAGTGCTGGACCCGTACGGCATCTACGTTCAGGACGATCTCGTCGGCGAGTTCGGCACGACCTCGGACTGGGTCGACGGTGGACTCAAGAAGACCGTGTCGGTTGGCCCCGAAGTGGACCTGCGCGGTCGTCGCGTGGAGCTGCGTCACGACGACCAGGCTGGGCTCGCGCTCATCTTCCCGGTGTCCGTGCCCGCGGGCGTGCGCTCGTATCGTCGCGAGCTCCGCAAACCCAAGCACATGCACCTGTCCCTCCTGAATCCCGGGACCGATCTCGACGCCACCGGCGTGCTCGACTGGCGCCGCACTGCAGGCGACATCGAGCGGCTCCGACTCATCGCCTCCGACATGCCGGCTGGACCGTACGACATCGCCATCGACGGGAAGGTGGTGGCCACCGCTGCGTTGGTGGTCGAGGAGGCCGGCGGATCCGCTACGGTGCAGTTCTCCACTCTCGATGATGGCTCGCTGCCGCTGAACTTCGCCGTCGACGGCGCCCTCGAGATCCGCGCCGCGAGCAGCGGCGCGGTCTACCTGCAACAGTCGCTGGCGCACTGAGCAGTCTGCGGCCGCCTTGTCGATTGCGACCGAGCCTGAGAGACTAGTGCATTGCGAACGGACGGCGGGCACCGCATTCGCCGGGGAGGCACGGAATCGCACCATGGGTCGACTCATGCTCTGGCTGGCGCTCGCTCTGCTCCTGTCGGCGGGCGGCGGCCTCGAGGACCCGGCGCCTGGCGGGCCGGGCGATCCGTACGGGTCACCGCTCTATCCGGATACCTTCGTCATCTCCGAGCTGGCGGCGCAGGCTGCGGCGCCGCCGGGCAGCGCGGCCTTCGTCCGCATCGACGTCCACGAGGACAAGACGCTGAGCCTCGTCGTCCGCGCTTTCGTCCTGCCGCCCGGCGAGTACGAGGTCGTGCGCGACGGCTTCGATGACACGACGCCGCTGGGCTCCTTCACCGTCGGGTCCGATGGCCAGGGCAAGCTCACGCCCGGAGAGCCGGACCTCGGCGCCTTCCTCGACTGGTCCCAGCACGCGGACACGATCGAGGTGTTCCAAGGCGAGGCGCTGCTCTTCTCGGGCCACATGGAGCCGATGCACACATTCATGGTGGCCATCGACGACAACCTCGAGACGATGCTGAATGGCGCGCGCCTGATCGCCGTCGGCAGCGACCTGGACGCGCGCGGCCGGCTGATTTGCACGAGTGGATGGGGCTACGCGACGGAGGATCTGCGCATGGAGCGTCTCGATCCCGGTCCGTATTTCGTCGAGGTTGCCGGGCAGCCGGAGATTTACCTCGGTGCCGGCCCGGGAGGCACTGCCAAGATGCGGCTGGTTCTCCCCCTGAAGCCCGGCCTGGGACAAGCCACGTTCTATTCGCCGGGGCAGGACATCCGGGTGCGCAACGCCAGCGGCGAGATCGTGCTCGAGGCGCAGATGCCCAACGATCTCGGCCAGGAACTCTCTCGACCGCCGAAGCGCCAGAAGTTCCATGACGTCGGCGACGGCGCCGCCGACGGACTGAGCATCGACTTCGTCGCGGCCTTCAACACCTGGGTCGGTGGACCGAAGGATGGCACGTTCGTCTGGACACGCGACAAGCTCGGTGACAGCAGCGTGACCGTCACGTTGAAGGAATCGAAGGAGTTGTGGCCCGTGGGCCCCTTCGAGATCTTCGTCGGGAATGCGTCTATCGGCAGCGTCGAGGCAACGCTCGGCGCCCCCGAGACCTGGCAAGCCACCTTCGCCGTGAGTGCCGACCTGGATCCGCGCGGTCAGCGCGTCGTGGTACGCAATGACGACGACGAGTTTCTCGCCCTCATCTTTCCCCAATCCGTCCCCGCCGCGCTGCGCACCTACCACAAGGACCTGCGCAAGCCCCACCACCTGCGCCTCGACCTCCTCAACCCCGGCACCGACCTCGACGCCACCGGCCGCCTCGATTGGCGCGTGAAGAAAGGCGTCGAGCAGCTGAAGCTCGAGGTGCACGACCTGCCGGCCGGCGCCTACGACGTCGCGATCGACGGCGCTGTCGTCGCGCCCGGCGCGCTGCTCGTGGACGCCGACGGCGGCGACGCGACGCAGCTCTTCTCGACAGGCGCAGCGGTCGAGGGCTCGCTGCCGCTCGATTTCGCGGTCGACGGCGAGCTGGAGATCCACGCGGCGGGCAACGAAGCGGTGTACCTGCAGCAGTCGCTGGCGCACTGATCCCGCCACGGGAGAAGCTCCCCACCGGCCTGACGCAGGTAGACTGGAGTCGCCGGTCGGGGAGGCCGGTCATCGGGGGACACGCCATGCAGCCATCTATCGTCGTTGGCGCCCTGCTCGCCGGCTCCGTCCTCGCGTCGGGCGCGCGCGCCGAGGTCCACTTCGTGCCGGCGGAGTTCGCCACCATCCAGGACGCGCTCGCGGCCTCGGCGGACTTCGACGTCATCCTCGTCTCGCCGGGCACGTGGACCGGCCCGCTCGACATCCAGGGCCTCGGCGTCGAGATCCGCGCCGTGGAAGGCTCGGCGGTCACGATCCTCGATGCTCAGGGAGCGGCAGTCGGTGTGCACGCCGGCGCGCCGGGCGACGACTCGATCGCGCACGTCATTCGCTTCACCATGACCGGCGCGGTCGACGGCGCCGTCGCGGACGGCGACGGCACGCTCGTCCTCGATCAGTGCGTCGTGCGCGACAACAGCGGCGTCGGCGCCCGCGGCCCCATCGATGCCTACAGCTGCACGTTCAGCGGCAACGGCTCGCACGGGCTGGAAGACTTCGACGCGGCGACGGGCTGCACCTTCGAGGACAACGGCGGCTGGGGCGCGCTGGCGCTGGGCGCCGTCATCCACAACCCGCAGATGGACTTCTGCACCTTCCTCGGCAACGGCCTCGGCGGCGCTCGACTCTCGGTCAGCGGGCCGGGGCCGGCGTGGCCGGCCGACCTGCGCGTGGAGCGCTGCACCTTCGTGGGCGACAAGCTGCAGCTCGCGGCGCTCACCAGCGGCGGCACGGCCACGAGCACGCTGCGCAACGTGACGCTGCTCGGCGGCACGGTCAAGGTGCTGCAGGGCTCGCTCGACGTGAGCAACTGCATCCTGCTTTCGCCGACGCCCATCACGGACCTCTCTGACGGCGACGTGAGCGTCACGTGGTCCGACCTGCCCGGCGCCTGGCTGCCCGGCACGGGGAACATCGACGCCGACCCGCTGTTCACGGACGCCGCCGCCGGCGACTGGTCCCTCGCACCCGGATCGCCCTGCATCAACACCGGCAACCCCGCCCTCATCGACCCGGACACGTCGACCTCGGACATGGGCGCCTTCACCTACGCGCCGTGGACGATCCTCGAGGGCGGCATCGCGCCCGGCGGCAGCCTTCCCTCGTTGCTCGGTGGCATGGGCCCGCTGATCGCCGGCGAGCCGATGCAGCTCAAGGTCTGGCCACTGCAGCCGGCGGGCGTGTGGTTGGTCGTGTCCACGACCGAGCTGGACCTGCCGTTCAAGGGCGGCGTGCTCGTGCCGGCGGTGGACGCGGTGTTCGGGCCGCTGTTCCCGAGCTTCCCGCAGGACCAGCTCGTGGCCGCTTACTGGCCCTCCGGCCTGCCAACGGGCTTCAGCTTCGTGGCGCAGGCGTGGTGGCCAAACGCTCTGATGCCGCAGGGCTGGGAAGCGAGCAAGGGCTTGCGGGGCGTGCAGCCGTGAGGCGGACGTAGGAAGGTTCTGGCCGCTCGTTGCGCCGAACGACGCATGGGTGACTGGCCCATGCTTTGGCTCCGTCGCATGACTTCGTCGAGACGCGCGGCGACGGGTCTCGTCGCGCTGGCCTCACTTGCCGTGGCCTGCGATTCACAGGCGCCGGAGGAGGTCAACGGAGCGCAGCAGACGCCGTGGTGCGCCGTCGAGACCGGACTGCCCGGCAACAGGGGCGACCACGGCCAGGTCGCGCTCCGCAAGCAGCCGGCCTCCGGACTGACCGTGCTGCGGCAGCCGCTGGGCGTCACCCAGGTGGACTACCGGGACGGGTCCGGTTTCCAGGCCATGTCCAGGGTGCCTCTGACTGCCGCTGCCTCACAGCTCGCGGACGGATCGTGGCTCGTCGAGATCTCCGGTGACGGCCCCGCGTTCGAGTCCACGACGACGCTGCTGCAGCTCGACGCCTCGGCGGGCGCGGTCCGCCTGCTCTCGGCGCACCTGTCGTGGAGCGTCGACGTGCCTCCACTCCACGCGTGGGCGGCTCTCTCCGGCGGCTGGGTGCATCTGGATGACAGCGAGTTGCGCGACAAGCAGCTCCTGCGCGTCAACTTCCGTCTCGAGGGCGAGGTCGTCGGCGCCCACGGCCCTGGCCCCTCGGGACCCAGGATGATCTGGTCGGAGGGTCACTTCCCGTTGACGCTGAAGGAGGGCTCGTCTCCGCCGGTGCCGGACGAGCTGCGGACCTGGTTCGAGGGCCTGGCCGCCCGTCGCTGAGGCCGCGTGTCGCGTCAGCCCGCTTCGCTCTCCCTCTCCGCCTCCCCCGCCCCCGCCACGCACACCTTCCCCAGCACCACCGCCCGCCGCGCCCCCGTGACCGACGGCACGTTGCTCGGCTCCCCGCGCAGCGTCGCGTCGCCGATGAGCGCGAAGGCCAGCGCCTCCCGCACGAGCGGCGGCAGGCCGAGGGCCACCTGGCTGTCGTGCACGATGATGTCGGGCAGGCGCCGCGCGAGGCCGCGCAGCAGCGCGAGGTTGTGCGCGCCGCCGCCCGAGACGATGAGCTCGCGCGGCTGGAGCGCGACGAAGTCCTCCAGCGCGCGCGCGATGGACTCCACCGTGTAGGCCGCGAGCGTGGCGGCGAGGTCCGCGGGCCGCATGCGGCGGAGCGGCGCGGCGTGGCGCTGCAGCCACGCCTCGCCGTAGCGCTCGCGGCCGGTGCTGCGCGGCGGCGCGAGGCGCAGGAAGTCGTCCTGGTCGAGCAGCTCCGTGAGCCAGGTCGCGTCGACGTGGCCGGCGAGCGCCAGAGCCCCGCCCGCGTCGAAGGCCAGCGCGCCGCGCGTGGCGAGCGCGACGGCGCCGTCGAGAAGCATGTTGCCGGGGCCCGTGTCGAAGGCGATCGGGTCGCCGTCGGGCGGCACCACGGTGATGTTGGCGATGCCGCCGATGTTGAGCACGGCCACGGGGGCCGCGGCCGCGCGGGCGCGCGAGCGCAGCAGCACG
>DASUFI010000036.1:0-33456 GCA_036274635.1 Planctomycetota bacterium | reverse complement strand
GGACCTGCAGCGCATCGAGGAGCGCGGCGTGATGCGCGGCGCGCAGCCGCAGCACGTCTCGGCGCGGGCCCGCGCGCGGCAGGAGAACCAGGTGGGCACGCTGGGCTCGGGCAACCACTACCTCGAGGTGCAGGCGGTGGAGGAGGTGCTGGACGCGGACACGGCCGCGGCCTTCGGGCTGCGGGCGGGCGGCGTGGTCGTGTCCATCCACTGCGGCTCGCGCGGGCTGGGGCACCAGATCGGGACGGAGTTCCTGGCGCGCATGGCGGCCGAGGCGCCGGGGCACGCCCTGCAGCTGCCCGACCGCGAGCTGGCCTGCGCGCCGCTGGCCAGCGCGACGGGCCGGCAGTACCTGGGCGCGATGCGCGCCGCGATGAACGCCGCCATGGCCAACCGCCAGGTGCTCACGCACCTCACGCGCGAGGTCTTCGGTCAGCTGTTCCCGGGCCAGTCGCTGCCGCTGCTCTACGACGTCTCGCACAACACCTGCAAGGAGGAGGAGCACGTCGTGGACGGTCGGCGCCGCCGGCTCTTCGTGCACAGGAAGGGCGCGACGCGCGCCTTCGGGCCGGGGCACGCGGAGCTGCCGGCGGACATCGCGCGCACGGGGCAGCCGGTGATCATCGGCGGCAGCATGGGCACCGCGAGCTGGGTGCTTGCCGGCGCGCGCGAGGCCGGCGAGCGCTCGTTCGGGTCGGCCTGCCACGGCGCGGGCAGGCGCATGAGCCGCAGCCAGGCCACGCGCCAGTGGGACGGGCGCAGGGTGGTGGCCGAGCTGGAGGCGCGCGGCATCCTCGTGCGCAGCCCCTCGCTGCGCGGAGTGGCCGAGGAGGCGCCCGGCGCCTACAAGGACGTGGGCGAGGTGGTGCTGGCCGCCGAGCGCGCGGGCCTCGCGCGGCGCGTGGCGCGGCTGGCGCCGCTGGTGTGCATCAAGGGCTGAGGAGGCCGCATGCTCTACATGGTCATCGAGCGCTGGCCGCCGGGCGCGGCGCCCGCGATCTACCGCCGCTTCCGCGAGCGGGGGCGGATGGCGCCCGAGGGCCTCGAGGACGTCGCCAGCTGGGTGGACCACGACGTCCGCACGTGCTGGCAGCTCATGCGCGCCGAGGATCCGGCGCTGTTCCGCGCGTGGACCGACGACTGGAAGGACCTGGGCCAGTTCGAGATCGTGCCGGTGCGCACCTCGGCCGAGGCGGCGGAGATCATGAGGCGCGGCGGCTGAGGCCTGGGCGCGCCGACTTGCGCGGGAGGCCCGCGCGGCGCTACTCGTGGGGCATGCGCGTGGCGTCCTTGGTCGTCGTCGCCGTGCTCGGCGTGGGCTGCAACGGCGAGCCGCAGAGCGAGGAGGCTCCCATGGCACCGGCCGGTTCCCTGAAGCTCGAGTCGAGTGCCTTCCGCGAGGGCGGGCTCCTGCCGGCAAGGCACACCTGCGACGGCGAGGACCTCTCGCCGCCACTGGCTTGGAGCGGCGCGCCGAGCGGCACGGTCAGCTACGCGCTCGTCGTGGACGACCCGGACGCGCCGGCCGGCACGTGGGACCACTGGGTGGTGTGGAACCTGCAGGGCACCTCGCTGGCCGAAGGCGCGCACAGCGGCGTGGCCGGCAGCAACTCGTGGGGCAGCCCGGGCTGGCGTGGGCCCTGTCCGCCCTCGGGCACGCACCGCTATGTGTTCCGGCTGCTGGCGCTCGATGCCACGCTCGAGCTGCCGCCGGGCGCGCGCAAGGAGGCGCTGCTGACGGCGGCGAAGGGGCATGTGCTCGCTGAGGCGCGGCTCACGGGGCGCTACGCGCGGACCTGAGGGCGTCGCGGGCCGGCGCTTCGTCGCCCGCTTCCGGCCGCGTAAGGTAGTCCCCATGCCCAGGCCCCGGCCCCGCGCATGAAGGTCGCGCACCTCGTGCACCAGTATCCGCCCGAGTTCCGGGGCGGCACCGAGGCCTGCGTCGAGACGCTCGCGGCGGCGCAGCGCGCGCGCGGCGACGCGGTGCTGGTCGTGGCCGGCAGCGATCGCCGCGACCCGCGCGGCGCGGTGCGGCGCGAGACGGTGGGCGGCACGGCCGTGGCGCGCGTGCTGCGCCGGCCCGGCGAGAACTACTCCATGGACTGGCGCCAGCCGCGCGTGGCGGAGCAGGTGGTGGGCGTGGTGCGCGAGTTCGCGCCGGACGTCGTGCACCTGCACCACGCGCTGAACCTCTCGGGCGATCTCGCCGCGCGGCTGGCGGCGGGCGGGCTGCCGGTGGTGGCCACGCTGCACGACTTCACGCTGGTGTGCGCGCGCTTCTTCCTCGTGCGGCCGGATGGGGAGAGCTGCGAGCACGCCTTCCCGCTGCCGTCGGAGCGCTGCGTGGCCTGCGTGCTGCCCGACTTCGCGGCGGGCGAGGCGGCGCTGCGGGTGGAGACGGCGGCGCGCAAGGCCACGGCGGCGGCGGAGGCGGCGGCGCTGCGGCTGGCCATCGCGCCGTCCGAGGCGGTGCACGTGCGCTGGGCGCGCAGCGGGCTGTTCGGGGCGGACAAGCTGGTCACGCTGGCGCACCCGGCGCCCGAGCCCGCGGCACCACCCGCGCCGCCGCGGCCCCGCGCGGACGGTCGGCTGGTCGTGGCCACGTGGGGCCACCTCGCACCGGCCAAGGGCGTGCTGGACCTGCTGGCCGCGCTTTGCCTCGCGCGCGATCCGCGGCTGGCGCTCATCGTGCTGGGCGAGCCCGTCGACGCGGACCACGCCGAAGAGCTGCTGGACGCGGCCGAGGGCCTCGACGTCGTCTTTCGCGGCCGCTACGAGGCCGCCGACCTGCCGGCGCTGCGGGGCGAGGCCGACCTGGCCGTGTTCCCCAGCCGCGCAGAGGAGACCTTCGGGCTGGTGGTGGCCGAGGCGCGCGCGCTGGGCTTCCCGGTGGTGGTGAGCGACCGCGGCGCGCTGCCCGAGCGCGTGGGCGCGGCGGGCGCGGTGCTGCCCGCGGCCGACCCGTCGGCGCTGGCGCACCTGCTGGCGGCGCTGCTGCGCGATCCCGCGCCGCTGGCGGCCTGGTCGGCGGCGCCGCGCGACGACCTGCTCACGCCCGCGGCGCACGCGGCGCGCGTGGCCGATCTGTACGATCGCGCACGGACGCCATGAACCGCTTCCCGCCCCTGCACGACCTGTCGCGCGTCCCGGTCGGCCCGGTGCTGGTGGTCGCGCCGCATCCCGACGACGAGATCCTGGGCTGCGGCGGCGCCATCGCCCTGCACGTGCGGCGCGGCGACCGCGTGCACGTGGCGCTGGTCACCGCCGGCGAGGGCGGCGGCGACCCGCAGCGGCGGACGGAGGAGTCGCGCGCGGCGGCCAACCTGCTGGGGCGCACGGACGTGACCAGCCTGGGAGCGAGGGACGGGGCGGTGGCGCAGGACGCCGGGCTGCCGGAGCGGCTCGAGGCGCTGGTGGCCCGCGAGCGGCCGGTGGTGGTGTACGCGCCCTCACCCTTCGAGCTGCACCCCGACCACCTCGCCACGCTGCGCGCCACGGCCGTCGCGCTGCGCCGCGGCCCGCCGCCGCGCCTGCTGCTCTACGAGGTCAACACCGAGACGCCGGCGACCTTCCTGCTGGACATCACGCCCGTGAAGCAGCTCAAGCGCAAGGCGCTGGAGACCTTCGGCAGCCAGCGCGGCCTGGTGGACCTGGTCGAGAAGTGCGACGCGCGCGCGCGGGCCCGCACCGTGAACGTGGACCTGCCGGCCGTGACGCACGCCGAGGCCTTCCTCGAGCTGGCGCCGGCGGCCGTGGACGACGCCCTGCGCCGGGTGGACGCGCTGCGCAAGGCCCTCGGCCTGCCCGCGGATTAGCAGTCCGGAAGGGCCAGACGGCTCGGGGAGGGAACCGGCCTTTCCGCGGGATATCCTTCGGCCCCGGGCCCATGAAGATCACCGCCGTCATCTCCACGTGGAACAAGCAGCAGGCCGTGCTGGCCAACGTCGCGGCGCTCAAGGCCGGCACGCGCGTGCCCGACGAGATCGTGGTCGTGGACAACTGCAGCGGCGACGGCACGGCCGCGGCGCTGCGGGCGGCGCACCCCGACGTGGTGCTGGTGGAGATGCCGCACGACCGCAAGGGCGCGTGCGAGACCTTCAACATCGGGTTCCGGCGCGCGACCGGCGAGGCCGTGGCCATCATGGACGACGACGTGCAGGCCACGCGCGAGTGGCTGGCCACGCTGGAGGCCGCGCTGGCGGGCGAGCCGGAGAGCACGGCCATGGTGTCCAGCCGCGTCATCGAGCCAGGCATGCCCGAGGCCTACCAGCGCCAGGAGGTCGAGCGCGGCCGCTACTACGCCAGCACCTTCCGCGGCTGCGGCACGCTGGCGCGCGCGGCGGTGCTGCGCGACACGGGCGGCTACGACGAGCGCTTCTTCATCTACGGCAACGAGCGCGACCTCGCGGCGCGCGTGCTGGCGCGCGGCGGCCGCATCCTGCAGTGCCCCGAGGCCGTGATCCACCACGCGACGCCCTTCGGCATGAAGGCCGGGCGGCGCTCGCTCTATTTCCACGTGCGCAACTTCTGGCTCTACGCCTTCAAGAACTGCTCCTGGCCGGACGTGGGCCGCTCGTTCTGGGCCATGGCGCGCAAGGGCCTCGGCGGGGGCGGGCGCGCGGTGCGCAAGGATGCCACCGGCGCCGGGCACGAGACCGAGCTGGAGGCCACCGGCACCATGGGCCTCTCGCAGGCCCTGCGCGAGACGCCGGGCGCGTGGTGGATCGTGACGCGCGCGACGCTCGCGGCGCTGGCCAACCTGCCCTACTGCCTCGCGCGGCGCTCGGTCGTGCGCTCGCCGGACTTCCGGCTGCCGGGGCTGTGAGCGCGTGACGGCCGGCCCCGTGACCATCGCCATCACCAACTGGAACGGCGCGGCCTTCCTGGACGACTGCCTCGACGCGGCGCTGGCCGTGCGCGGCGAGGTGCGCGAGGTGCTCGTGGTGGACAACGCCTCCACCGACGACTCGTTGGAGCGCATCCGCCGGCGCGGCGCGGCGGTGCGGCTGGTGCAGATGGGGCGCAACGACGGGCCGTGCCCGGCGCGCAACCGCGGCCTGTCCGAGGCCGCCACGCGCTGGGTGCTGCAGCTCGACAGCGACGTCATCCTGCGCCCCGACGTGCTCGAGCGCCTGTGGGCCGAGACGGCCGGCGAGGGCGTCGCGCTGGTGCAGCCGCGCGCGGTGCTGGCCAGCGACCCCGGCGTGGTGCACTACGACGGCGGGCGCCTGCACTACGTCGGCATGATGTGCCTCGACCACCTGCTGGCGCGCGTGGACGCCGCGCCCGCCGCGCCGGAGGACGTGGACGCCGTCATCTCCATGTGCCTGCTGGCCGACCGGCAGCTGGTGCTGGAGGTCGGCGGCTACGACCCGGCCTTCTTCATCCTGTTCGAGGATCACGATCTGTCCTACAGGCTGCGCGTGCGAGGCTTGCGCCTGCGGCGGGTGCCCGAGGCCGTGGTCCTGCACCGCGAGGGCACCGTCGGGCTGTCGTTCCGGCCGGGCGCGCCGTCGTACCCGGCGCGGCGGGCCTTCCTGCATGGTCGCAACCGCACCTACCTCGTGCTGAAGAACTACTCTTGGCCGGCGCTGCTGGCCAGCCTCCCCGGCCGGCTGCTCTACGGCCTCGTCTACGGCGCCTTCGCGCTGCGGCGCGGCGCGTGGGGCAGCTACCTGCGGGGGCGCTGGGAGCTGCTGTCGCTGCTGCCGAGCGCATGGCGGCACCGGCGCGCTCTGGCCGGCGTGCGGCGGGTCTCGGACCGACGGCTCCTGTGCGCCGACGACTTGACCATCTCCCCCGTCATCGCGCGCGGGCCGCTGGAAGCGCGACTGGAAAAAGCCTTCAATGTCGCGCTGCGCGGCTTGTGGCGAGCCACGCGCTGGATGGTCCCGTGACGCCGAGGATCCGTCAGGAGTCTCCTCCCGTCGTGCCCCCCGCGCCTGAGGACCGTGCCGCGAGCGTCCCGGCCCACACGTCCGCGCCCGAGGCCGGCGTGCGCATCGTGGCCGTGGTGCTCAACTGGAACGGCGGCGACGAGACGCTCGCCTGCCTCCGCAGCCTGCGCGCCTGCCGCGGCGCGCAGCCCGTGGCGCTGCTGGCCGACAACGGCAGCAGCGACGACTCGGTGGAGCGCGCGCTGGCCGAGGACCCGGGCCTGGCCGTGCTGCGCCTCGGCACCAACCTGGGCTACGCCGGCGGCAACAACCGCGCGCTGCGCCACGCCTTCGACCAGCTGGGCGCCGACTGGGTCTGCCTGCTCAACAGCGACGTGGTCGTCGCGCCCGACACCTTCGGCCAGCTCCTCGCCGGCGTGCACGCGGCGCAGGAGGAGGAGGAGCGGCCGGTGGGCGCGGCCGGCCCGTGCCTCATGTACCGCGACCGGCCCGAGGTCGTGTGGGCCTGCGGCGGGCGCATCGGGCCGCAGCTCAACGTGACGCAGCTGCTGCAGCACGGCGGCCGCGCGCCGGACGGCGAGCCGCGCGACGTGGACTACGTGCCGGGCGCCTGCCTGCTCATCTCGCGCCTCGCGATCGAGCGCGCGGGCCTGCTGGACGAGGAGTTCTTCTGCTACCTGGAGGACGCCGACTGGGGCGTGCGCCTGCGGCAGGCCGGGCTGCGCGCGCTGGCCGTGCCGCGCGCGCGCGCCTGGCACGCGCTGTCGGCCAGCACCGGCGGCGGCTACACCGCGGGGCGCAAGTACATGACCGGCGTCAACTCCGTGCGCTTCCTGCGCAAGCACGGCACGGCCGCGGGCTGGGCCGCGCTCTTCGTGTTCGACCTGGGCCTGTGGCCGCTGGCCTGGCTGCGCGCGGCGCTGCGCGGCGGCGGGGCCGGCGCGGTGGCCAAGCTGCGCGGCGTCCTCGACGGCCTGCGCGGCGCGCACGTGGACGCGGCCGTGGCCGCCCGCTTCGCGCGGAGGCCGCGATGAAGATCCTCATGCCCGTGCACGTGTACCTGCCGCAGCACTCGGCCGGCACCGAGGTCTACACGCACAACCTGGCGCGCGCGCTGCAGGCGCGCGGGCACGAGGTGCACGTCTTCTGCACCGAGAAGGAGCTCTCGCGCCGCAGCTACGGAACCTACCGGCGCGACCTCGACGGCGTGCCGGTGCACGTCATGGTCAACAACCTCGACTTCGACGGCTTCGAGGAGACCTTCGTCAACGCCCAGGCGGAGGGCGCCTTCCAGCGCGTCTTCGACGAGGTCAAGCCGGACGTGGTGCACGTGCAGCACCTCATGCTGCACTCGATGAACATGCCGCAGATGTCGCGCGCCGGCGGGGCGCGCGTGGTCATGACGCTCAACGACTTCTGGCTCTACTGCCCGCGCTTCGGCCAGCTGCTGCTGCCCTCGGGCGCGCTGTGCCCCGGGCCCAGCCTGCGCGACTGCCACGCCTGCCTGCAGGACTTCACCTTCAGCCAGGGCAAGCCGGAGAAGGCCATCATCCGCATGCTCACGGCCACGCGCGAGCTCACCGGCGTGGACCTCGCGCCGCTGGTCTACTGGGCGCAGGACCGCAGCCGCCTGCTCAAGCGCCGCAAGCAGGAGAGCACGCGCTCGGCCAAGGCCGGCGCGGACGGCGGCCTTGCGGACGAGCTGCGCCACCGCATGCGCAAGGTGCGCAGCCTCATCGAGCAGGTCGACGTCTTCCTCTCGCCCAGCAACACGGTGGCCGAGCGCGTCATCGAGTGGGGCATCCCGCGCACCAAGGTGCGCGTCTCGCGCTACGGCATCGACACGCGGCCCTTCGAGACCGTGGCGCCCGCCACGCGCGGCGACGCCAAGATCACCTTCGGCTTCATCGGCACCATCGCGCCGCACAAGGGCGTGCACGTGCTGGTGGACGCGCTGCGCCGCGTGCCGAAGGAGCAGTGCCGCCTGCTGGTCTTCGGCAGCGACGTGCACCACTCCGAGTACGGCCGCATGCTGCGCGACCTGGCCGACGGCTGCGACGTGGAGTTCCGCGGGCCCGTGGACCGCGCGCGCATCGGCGAGGCCTTCGCGCAGATCGACTGCCTGGTCATGCCCTCGCTGTGGCTGGAGAACTCGCCCGTGGTCATCCAGGAGGCCTTCGCCGCGGGCGTGCCGGTGATCGCCAGCGGGCAGGGCGGCATGGCCGAGCTCATCGACGACGGGCGCAGCGGGCGCCTCTTCCCCGCGGGCGACACGGGCGCGCTGGCCGAGCACCTCAAGGCCATCCTCGCCAATCCCACCACGCTGCGCGCGTGGAGCGTCTCGATGGACCCGCCGCGCAAGATCGAGGACGACGCCGCCGGCATCGAGCAGCTCTACGACGAGCTGATCACCGGCAAGTTCAATGCGGGCGCGGCCACCGGCGGCGGGCACCACGGCGGCCCGCGGCCGCCGCGACCGCCGCGCAAGCGCTGATGCCCCGCCGCGTCGGCCTCGTGGTGCACGGCCAGCCGCCCGAGCTGGTGGGCGGCACCGAGCGCCTGGTGGCCGACCTCGCCCGCGACCTTGCCGCGCGCGGCGACGCCGTGGAGGTCTTCTCCGGCAGCATCGAGTGGCGCCCGCAGTTCCAGGTGGCGCGCGAGGCCTCCGGCCCGGTGCCCGTCGTGCGCGTGCACCGCCACGACCTGTTCTTCGAGCGCTGGGACAAGCTCGAGAACCCGCTGGTCGAGCGCGCCTTCCTCGCCTGGCTGGACGACTTCCGCCCCGACCTGCTGCACGTGCACCACTGGGCGCGCCTGACCACCACGCTGGTGCGCGTCGCCCGCGCGCGCGGCGTGCCCGTGCTGCTCTCGCTGCACGACCTCTTCGCCAGCTGCCCGCGCTACCACCGCGTCAAGGCCGACCTCAGCTTCTGCGAGCTGCCGCCATCGCCGGACGCCTGCCGCCACTGCGCGCCGCGCTGGCGCTTCCAGGGTGACGAGGAGATCGACGCCTCGGTACGCGTCTTCGCGGACGACCTGCGCGGCGAGGTGGCCGCGGCCGACGTGTGCCTTGCGCCCACGGAGGGTCACGCGCGCCGGCTGCTCGACTGGCTGGGCCTGCAGCGCGAGGTCGTGGCGCTGCCGCCCGCCAGCACCACGCAGCTCGCCCCGGCCACGCGGCCGCTCGGCGAGCGTCCCGCCACGCCGCAGGAGCCGCTGCGCGTGGGCACCTTCGGCCACCTGCACGAGCTCAAGGGCGTGGAGGTGCTGCTGGACGCGCAGGCCGCGTTGCCCGACCCGCGCACGGTGGAGCTGCACGTGTGGGGCGCGGCGCCCACGCCCGAGCAGGAGGCCCGACTGCGCGCGCGCGCCGGCGACCGACGCGTCGTCTGGCACGGCCGCTATGCACCCGTGGACCTCGCGGCCGCGCTGCTGGACGCGGCCGTCGTGCCCACGCTGTGCGCCGAGAGCTACTCCTTCGCGCTGGATGAGGCCTGCGCGCTGGGCATCCCGGTGCTGGCCACGGACCTCGGCGCCCTGCGCGACCGCGCGACGCCGCGCGTGGCGCTCTTCCCGCGCGGCGATGCCCGCGCGCTGGCCGCCGCGCTGCAGCGGCTGGCCACCGATCCCGCCGAGCGCCGACGCCAGGCGACCGCGCCCGCGCCGCCGCGCCTCGACGCCGCCACGCACCTCTCGCGCCTGCTGGCCCTGTACGCCGGCCTGCAGGGCCGTCCGCGTGCGCCCAGCGACCCGGCCGTCGCGCGCGCCGCCGCCGACTCGCTCGCCCGCCGCGAGCGCGCCTTCCTGCTGCGCGAGGCCGGGCTCAAGGAGCTGCTGCGCAGCGAGGGCTGGGAGGATGTCGTCGCGCGCCTGCAGGCCGAGAACGAGGCGCTCAAGCGCCGCACCTGAGCCCGCCCACTCGACGCTCCGGCGTCGGCAGTCGGGGATAGAATGCCCCGGGGCCCCTGGGGACGACCGATGTTCCACGATCCGAGCCAGTACCCCTTCGCGGCGCGGCTCGAACAGGCGTGGCGCGAGGTGCGCCGCGAGGTGGACGCGCTGCGACCCGCCGACTGGTTCCCCTGGTACGACGCGGGCGCGTATTCGGGCGAGTGGTCCATCTGCGGCGTGCACGCCGGCCAGCACGAGGAGGCGGCGCGCCTCTCCCCCGACGTCGTGCGCCGCTGCCCCGTGACCGTGGGACTCGTGCGCGAGATCCCCGGCCTGCGCATCGCCGCCTTCTCGCGCCTCGGGCCGGGCGCCATGATCCACCGGCACCGCGATGGCGGGCCGCGCTTGCTGCGCTGCCACCTCGGCATCCGCGTGCCTGCGGGCTGCACCTTCCAGGTCGGCGAGACCACCGTCGCGTGGGCCGAGGGCCGCTGCCTGGTCTTCGAGACCGACGCGGAGCACGCCGCCTGGAACGCCTCGGCCGAGTCGCGCGTGGTGCTGATGGTGGAGCTGGATCCGCCGTGAGCCAGGCCGTGAGCCACATGGACGGCACGCTGGACGTCGGTCCCTGGCGACCGGGCGACGAAGCCTCGATCGACCGGCTGTTCGGGCGCGTGTTCGGCCGCACGCGGACGGTGGCGCAGTGGCGCTGGCAGTTCCTCGAGCCGGACGGCGCGCCGCGCGTCATGGTCGCGCGCGACGAGCGGGGCGAGGTGGTGGCCCATTTCGGCTGCGTGCCGCGGCGCGCGGTCGCGGACGGGGCCGCCTTCGTGGCGTCCAACGGCGTGGACAGCATGGTCGCGCCCGAGTACCGCGCGGGCCTCAAGCGGCGCGGGCTCTTCGCGCGCCTCGGGGAGCTGTACGTCGAGTCCTTCGGCTGGCCCGGTCCGGATCACTTCGGCTACGGCCTGCCCAGCCCCGTGGCCTTTCGCGTCGGCTGCCGCCTGCTGGCCTACGTGCCGCTGCGCGACGCCTCGCTCCTCGTGCGGCCCGCTGCGGCCTCGGCGCGCTGCGTGCCCGGCCTCGACGTGCAGATCGGGGCGCAGGCGCCGCGCGACCTCGACGAGCTGTGGGGGCGCGTCGCCGCGCGGCAGCCGCTCTCGGTGGTGCGCGACCGCCGCTACATGGTCTGGCGCTACGAGCGCTGCCCGGGCGGCGCATTCCAGTTCGTGCTGGCGCGGCGCGGCGGCGCGCCCGCCGCGCTGGCGGTCTGCGCGCCGCGCGCGCCGTCGGAGAACGGAGCCACCGTGGCCGACCTGCTGTGGGACGGCGACGACGAGGAGGCGCTGCGCGCCTGCCTCGACGAGACGGCGGCCCTCGCGCAGCGCGAGGGCCGGAGCCACCTCGCCCTGCTCGCGGCGCCGGACACGCCCGAGGCGCGCTCGCTGGAGGCGGGGGGCTGGCGCCACGTGCCGCTGGGGCTGCCGCTGATCGCGCGCTGCTTCGCGCCCAACCTGCAGCCGGAGCTGCTGCGCAGCCGCTGGTCGTACGCGCTGGGGGACTTCGACCTGATCTAGAGGGCCGGACCGAGGTGCACCGCAGCCTCCAGTCCGGAAAGGGGACGGCCGATAAGCGCTGGGTTGTCCGTGCCGCCCGGCCCCCGGCGCGCGCGGACGCGGGAGTCGCATGACGACCACGCTGCGCACCTGGATCGCCGCCGTCGCCCTGGCCTTCTCGGGCTTCGTGCTGACGCTGTCGTCGGACCCCGCGGAGCTGGGCGGTCGCGCGCTGGCGCCCATGCTCGTGATCTTCATCGTGGCCTGGCTCATCGCCGTGGGCGAGCGCGCCGCCGTGCCGCGCGGCGGCCTGCGCGTGCCGCGCTTCCCGCTCGGGCCGCGCCTGCTGCAGGTGCGTCCTGGACTCGGCGGGCAGTACGTGGCCCTGATCCTCGTGCTGGGCGTCGTCGCCGGCCCGAAGGTGGCCGGCTGGGCCGCCCTGATCACGGCCATGGTCACGATCCACGCGGTGCGCAAGGTCGCCTGGTACGTGGTGCCGGCCGCGTGGCTGGTCAACACGCTGGCGACCATGCCCGAGTTCCACACGCTGGGCGACCTCGTCGGCGACGCCGGCCTGTGGATGAAGAGCCTGGTGGTCTTCGGCCTCGAGGCCCTGGTGCTGTGCGGCCCGCTGCTGCGCACCGACGTGGGCGGCCCGATGCCCACCCGCGAGCGCACGCTCACGCTGCTCGCCGGCCTGCCGGCGTGGGCCGCGGCCTGCCTGGTCTTCACGCACACCCTGGCCGCCGGGCAGTACTCCGACGCGGAGGCCCTCGCCGTCATGCTGCTCGCCGGCGGGCTGCTGCAGTCGCTGATCCTGGGCGCGGTCAACTGGCTGGTGTCCATCGACGACCGCTCGGCCGACAGCCTGCCCCACGTCTCCGCCGCCTCGGTGGGCATCGCGCTCATGCCGCTGCTGCTGCCGATCCTCGCCTGCGTCGGGCTCCACGTCCTGCCGCTGCCGGCCGAGACGACCTTCGGCGGCACGCCCTCGTCCTGGATCGGGCTCATGGCCGTGCTGATGATCGTGCCGGCGGTGCCCGCGGCGGGGCTGGTGGGCACGGCGCTGGACCGCCTCGACGGCAACGGCCGCGGCCTGCGGATCACGATCGCCTCGGGCGTGCTGCTCGGGCTGTGGTTCCTGTTCGGACCGTGGGCGCTGGCCGAGATGTACGCGCCGGGCCGCGTGGCCGACGCGCTGCGGGCGGCCTTCCCCGTCGCCGGCAGCGCGCCGGGGGTGGTGGCCACGATCATCCCGGGCAGCTCGCCGCTCTCCGGGCACAGCGGCGGACAGCTGGCGCTCTTCGGCCTGCCGGCTGCCGACATGTGCCGCGCCGTGACGATCATGCTCATCGGCCTCGCGGCCCTCTCGGCGCGCTACATGCGCCACGCCCGGCACGGTCAGAAGTCCGTGGGCTGGGGCGAGCACTTCCTCATGGCGACCATCTCCGCCGCCGGGGCCTACATGCTCGTGCCGCGCCTCGGTGCCGTGGGCGCGCCGCTGGCCTGCGCCGGCGCGTCGGCCGTCATGCTGGCGCTGGACCTCTTCCACCACGAGGTCCTGGTCAAGTCGCCCGAGGAGCTGCTGGCCGAGGCCATCGCGCGCGAGGAGGCCGACCTGGCCCGCCGCCGCGCCGAGCGCGCCGCCATGGCCGACTCCGGGCCGCGCGAGCTCATCACCTGAGGCTCAGCGGTCGAGGCGCAGATCGAGCTGCTGCGTGCCGCCTGCGACCTGGTGCGGACCCCACGTGAGCAACGGCTCGCCGCGCGAGCGTGTCCAGGCCGGCGCCGGCATGCCCTCCTCAGGCTGCGGCCAGACGGTGACGCGCAACCAGCCGGGTGCCATGTCCGGCAGCGCGAAGCAATCCGCCTCGTCCGGGCTGCAGTGGCTCTGCAGCACGAGGTCTTGCGCAGACGCGTCGCTGAAGGCTTGCACGTCGATCACGACGTCGCGCCTCGACTGGCCCGCAGCGTCGATCACGCGGCCGCGCACGCGGGTGATCAGGTCCAGGCCCTGACCCTGCACCAGACACACACCGCTCTCGCCGGCGTTGGCCAGCGTGGCACCGAGGACGCTGTCGGTCTGCCGATCGATCAGCTGCACTCGATAGCGACCGGCAGCAAGGCTGTCGAAACGAAACGTTCCGCGCTCCTGCGTGGAGCACAGGTCATCATCGAGCAAGCGCCTCCGCCGGATCTCGCCCGTCGAGCTCGACGACGACCCGGCGGGCCCGTCCCAGGCCATCGTGACGAGAGCCCGCGTCAGCAGACTTCCCCGCTCATCGAGGACCATGCCCGTCAGCGCGAGGCTGGGTTGGAGGACGACATCGTGCGGGCCGCGTGGCGTCAGGGCGAGGTCGAGGTCCTCGCACAGGGTTGCGTAGCCGGGGCAGGAGATGGTCAGCCGGGTGAGCGCGGGCGACACGCCCTGCAAGCGCCAGGCGCCGGAGTCGTCCGACTCGACGGTGCCGTGCCCGTGAGCCGCCCGGTAAGTGACCCGTGCCCCGCGCACCGGCGCGCCCGCGGCATCGCGGAGGCTGCCGTAGAGCGCGACCGGCGCGAGCAGCGCGATCTCGATCGGGCTGCCGTCGGCGGCCGCGTCACGCTCGGCGTGCAGGGTGGGCAAGCCGTCGGCCCAGACGATGAACGTCCAGCGATCCGCCAGACCGGGGAGCAGGAAGCGACCGTCGTCGTCGGTGTTCAGCACCAGGCGCAGCGGCTCGACCGCGCAGCCTGCGTCGCGCTGCAGCCAGGCACCGCCCGGCCGCGGCGCGGGATGGATCTCGCACCACGCGAGGTAGGCTCCGCAGTCCGCCTGCGCGAGCACCCTCGCCCGGACGGGGGCGCCAGTGGCGCTGCGCACGCGACCACTGATGGGCAGTGCATCACCCAGCACCAGCCGCGCTCCGTGCACGTCGACATGCTCCGAGGTCCACGACGCCAGGGCGAACAGGCTGGCGCGATCGGACCTCCGGGCTGCGATGGCGAAGTCCATCGAATCTCCGTACCGGCCGGCCGTGTCCTGCAGGGCGAAGGCGCCCTCGGCGTCGGTGAGCGCGGTGTGCGCCGGGTGGTCCCAATCGACCGCGTCACCGGCGTGTGCGCCCCAGAACAGCACTTCGGCGCCTTGCACCGGCTCGCCGTCCTGGTCCACGACGTGTCCCGTCACCTGCCCGCCGCGATGGGGCACCACGAGGCGCTGGTCGCCGGCGGCGTCGAACCGGGCGTACGCGATGCGCGTGCTGGCGGTTTCCGCGACCTCCACGTCGATGGGCCCCGGCGGGACGGCCAGCGTCACCAGGCCGGAGGCGTCCGTCCGTGCGCGCTGCTCGCCATCGGCCGTGGTCAGGCAGGTGGAGACGCCGGCCAGCGGCGCCTCGTCGCCCTCGCGCAGGACGAGCAGGCGCAATGAGGAGTCGGGGGCCATGGGGACGGGCAGCAGCGCTTCCACCGCGGCCTCGAGCGGGGTGGGCGCCGGGCTCGACGTGACGACGAAGGCTGGCGACACGCGCTGCGGCGCTGCTACCGCGACGCCGGGCGCGCCTGTCGGGCGCTCGCTTCCGCGGAGCGGCGTCCAAAGTGCCACCAGCAGCGCCGGGGCGACAAGCGCGAGGAGAGGGAAGCGCAGCCGTGCCCGATCCATGGCGCACCAGCCTAGCGGGAGCGCGTGAGCTTCGTGCCGGGCTGCGAGCGTTCGGGCTGGCCTCGGACGGCCTGGAGTATGATGCCCGCCCCGTCCGGGCGCCCCGGCGGGACCGCACACCTGCCCCGGGAGGCACCATGACGGAGACCATGCAGCACACCGCGCCCCTGCGCATCGGCGACAAGGCGCCCGACTTCAGCGCCGAGACCACCCACGGCCCGATGAAGTTCTCGGAGTGGGCCGGCGGCAACTGGGTCATCCTCTTCAGCCACCCGGCCGACTTCACGCCCGTGTGCACCACGGAGTTCGTGGGCTTCGCGGAGCGCGCCGAGCAGTTCGCCAAGCGCGGCGTCAAGCTCATCGGCAACTCGGTGGACAGCATCTTCAGCCACATCGCCTGGGTGCGCGACATCGAGAAGAGCCACAAGGTCAAGGTGCCCTTCCCCGTGATCGCGGACCTGGACCAGAAGGTCGCGCGCCTCTACGGCATGCTCCACGAGCCCACCTCGGCCACCGCCACGGTGCGCTGCGTGTTCTTCATCGACCCCAAGTCCGTCGTGCGCGCGATCATCTACTACCCCATGAGCTGCGGCCGCAACATGGACGAGGTCCTGCGCGTGGTGGACGCCCTGCAGATCGCGGACGAGAAGGGCGTCGCCACGCCCGCCAACTGGAAGCCGGGCGACGACTGCATCCTGCCGCCGCCGCGCACGCAGGCCGATGCCGAGAAGCGCGTGGGCGACAAGAGCCTCAAGGTCACGGACTGGTACTACAGCAAGAAGCCCGTGTGAGCTGACGACGCTCCGAGGCTGCGGCAAATCGCGCCGGGCCAGGCGCGGGGGCGCGCTCGAACCGGGCGCCCGCGATGCGGCCCTCCGCCGACCTCTCCCGCGACTCAGTACGACAGGTCGTGGATGTGGACGTTCCGGAAGGCGACCTCGTCGCCGTGATCCTGCAGCGCGATGCGCCCGGCCTTGGCCCTGGCGAAGCCGGGCATGTCCCGGAACTTGCTGGCCGCGACCCGCGCCGTCCAGTCGTCGCTGCCGATGTCGTAGGCGCACTGCAGCCGCCCGTTGAGCCACTGCTCGACTCGGCTGCCCTGCTTGGCGATCCGCACGTGGTTCCAGTGGCCCACGGGCCGCGTGTCGTCGTGCTCCGGCGCGAACAGGCCGTAGCAGGCGCCCGCCGAGGTGAGCGGGTTCTGGCCGTCGGCGTGGCGCTCGTCGTCCAGCACCTGCATCTCGATGCCGGTCTCCCAGACGGCGGGCTGCGAGCCGTCGGCCCGCGGCGTCTCGTCCACGAGGAAGAGGATGCCGGAGTTGCCGCCCTCGCTGATGCGCCAGTCGAGCTCCAGCTCGAAGTCGCGGAAGGCCTCGTTGCTGACGAGGTCGCCGCCGGCGCCGGTGCGCACCAGGGCGCCGTCCTGCACGGTCCAGCCGGCGGGGGCGGGGAAGCTGCCGGCGGCGACGGGCTGGGCGCCGTGGGTGTGCCAGCCGTCGGTGGTCGTGCCGTCGAACAGCAGCTGGAAGCCGTCGGCCGACTGCGCAGCGGAGAGGACGTTCGGTTCCGGCGACGCGGGCGGAACGGGCGTCGCCGCATCGTCAGGCACGGCGTTCAGCGTCAGCCAGGCCTCCGGGCTCCACAGCTCGTGGCCCTCGGCCGAGCGCAGCGGGTCGAGCGCGCGCACGTGCACGACGCGGCCGGGTTCGGGCATCGGCAGCTGCAGGAACAGCGCGGTGCGGTTGTCGAGCGGCGCGACCGCCGCCACGCGGTGCTCGCGACGGTCGATCTTCGGGCCGCCGTAGTCGTCGGTGGGCTCGTAGCGCCAGCTTTCGACCAGCCAGCCGTCGGGGTCGGTGCCCAAGCCCGGCAGCAGGTGCTCCGTGAGCTCGACGAGCAGGCCGTCGTGGTGCGCGCGGATGTCGAGCAGCTCGAAGCAGGGCTTGCCGGTGTAGTGCAGGCGCTGGAGGCCGAAGCGCAGCTTGCCTTCCTGGCCCCAGTTGCCGGTGCTGCCGATGCCGCCGACGTAGAGGTCGGCGCCGGTGCCATTGCCCCACATGGCCGTGCGCCATGTCTCGGGATCGATGGGCTGCAGCGATGTCCCGAAGTCCGGCTTGATCATGCGGCCATGCGCCGGCGCCGCCTGGCTCCGATCCCAGCACAGCCGGTTCACGCCCGCCTCGAGCCCCTGGCTGAAGGCGAACACGCAGCCGTTGAGAGCGTCGCCGACGCGGTCCACCGCGATGCGCTGCAGGCCGCCGTGCGTGACGTCGCCCACGATCATCTGCCCGGACCAGGGCCCGACCTCCAGCGGCGCGGGCTGGCTGGGCGAGTTGCCGATCTCGTCCTGCGGCAGCCACGCGACCGGCGGCGTGTCGTGCAGGCCGTCGGCCTTCTCGCGCAGCACGGAGCGGTTGCCGTAGAAGGCGCCCGGCTGCAGCAGGAGGATCTTGCTCGAGGGCAACCAGTCGCCCTGGTTGTCGGCGATGAAGATGGGGCGCGTGTCGGGCGGGCTCTCGTGCGTCCAGCCGAGGTCCGCGCCGAAGCCGATGCCGTTGGGCGCGCGCAGCCCTTGCGCCACGCGCTCCCAGTGGCCGTCGTCGGCGTCCACGCGGATCGCGGAGCCGCGCCCCTCGGCCTGCTGCATCGAGCTGCGCCCGCCCGGATCGATGGCGATGGCGAGGTTGGCGTACAGCCAGCCGTCGCGCTCGACCAGGCCGAAGCCGAATTCGTGGAAGTTGGGCGAGACCGGCCAGGCGTTGCAGAGGCAGCGGTACTCGTCGGTGACGCCGTCGCCGTCGTGGTCGATGAGCTCGGTCAGCTCCTGCTTCTGCATCACGAAGGTGCGCCAGCCCACGGTGCACAGGCCCAGCGGCTCGGCCAGTCCCGACGCGATGCGCTGCACCTGGATCTGCGCCGGGTCGTCGCCGCGCGTGCAGGTCAGCGCGTAGACCGCGCCGTCGCGGTCCCAGGTCGAGACCAGCAGCGCCCCGTCCTGCCGCAGCGCGAGGCCGCCGACCTTGGGCTCGAATCCCGGGGGCCGCGCCTGGTGCAGCTCGAAGCTCGGGTGCACGCCCGCCAGCCACGCGCCGTCGCCCGGCCGCGTGCGCGGCAGCGGCTTGATCGTGCGCTTGGGGCCGGGTGCGGTGACTCGCACCACGCCGGCCGGCACCGACAGCCGCTCTTCCGGCAGCGCCGCCCAGTCCGCCGCGCCTGGCGGCTTCCACTCCAGGCGCAGCACGTTGCCGCCGCCGGCCTCGAACATCCACACGTCGACGTCGTGCTCGCCCGCCGCGAGCTTCGCCGAGCCCTCGCGGCCCTCCGGCGGGTGCAGGCCGTCGTGGTCGATGACCTCCCGGCCGTCGATTGCGAGGCGCGAGCCGTCGTCGCTCGTGAGGCGGAAGTCGTAGGTGCCGGCCGAATCGACGCGCAGCCGGGTCGTGGCCTCGGCGAGGAACTCGTCGTCGGGGCCGCCGAGCGCGGTGAAATCGCCGCGGTCGCTGTCGAGGTCGAGGTTGCGCAGCACGACGTCGACGTTCGGCGTCTGGCCGGGCTCGAGTGGCGCGAGGCGCGAGAGGTAGCTGTCGAGGTCGTAGATGCGCAGCGCGACGCCCGGCTGTGTGGAGGATGTGTCGGAGAGGTCGTGCGGTGGAGCGAGAAGCGCGGCGCGGCGGTCAGCAGCAGATGGTACGGCGGCACCCTCCGGTTCGACGGGAGCCTCGACGGTCACAGGCGGGTTGGGTGCAGATCTGAAGGACGAGTACGAGACGGTGACATGCGCCGGGCTCGACGGCGAGACTCTCAGATCCGCGTGAACCTGGTCGGTCTGAGAGCCCGGACCGATGGACCACACTGCGTCCGACTCGTAATGGTTGAGGAGCGTGACCTGCGGCCTGCCGGTCGAGACGAGTTGGATCAGGCTGACGTCGGGCAGTGCGCCAGCCCGGAACGTATGTCGCAGGCGCATTCGACTTGGCGGGTCGCCCTCGAGTCGCTCGAGGGTCTCGGCCACGTGCACTGGGCCCCCGTTCGGAATGTCGAGCCGCCAGTGGAGGACGGGCGGTCCGTTGCGGGGCACGTCGTAGCCCTCGAACCTCACCCTCGTGTCCTGCACCTCGGCATCGACGCTGACCACCCAGCGGGCGCCGACGAGCGGATCGGGTAGCTCCGCGCCCCGGCTCGTCGGCTGCGGCCCGTGCACCGTCGTGTACACCGGACCGTCCCACGAGATGTCGCCCAGCCAGACCTTCTCGAGCGTGCAGGCCTGCGTGTCCCACGCGGCCCACAGCCCGTCGCCCAGCGGGACCACCAGCGAGCGCACGTTGCGGTCGAGCACGCAGCGGATCACCCGCGCGTCCGGCGGCGGCGTCTCATCCTGCGCGCCGGCCTGCGCCAGCAACGCGAGCAGCGCGACGGCGGCCGAGCCCCTCATGCGACGGCCATGCGCGGCTCGGGCCGCCCGCCGGGGTAGATCAGCAGCAGCACCATCAGGCAGGCGAGCGAGGCCCACATGGGGACGGAGAACAGCTTCGTGTAATCCCCGCCGGCCCAGTCCGAGACCCAGCCGGCGATCAGGCTGCCCACGATCACGCCGATGCCGACGATGACCAGGTTGTAGAGGCTCTGGGCCGAGGCGCGCACGTCCGGCGTGCATTGCTCGTCCACGATCATGAACGAGAGGAAGATGAAGCAGCCGAAGATGGGTCCGTGCAACGCGAGGCCGAGGAGGAGCATCGCGGTGGAGTCCTGGCCGTAGGCGAAGAGCGCCATGCGCGCGGCGTAGGCGGTCAGGCCGATGGCCAGCAGGTTCTTGCGCGAGAAGCGGGCGGCCAGCAGGGGCATGAAGCCGAGCACGAGGACCTCGGTCATCTGGCCGATGGTCATGAAGCCGCCGCCGCCGACGCCGAAGATCTCCTCGAACACCTTCGGCATGTGCAGGCGCCCTTCCATCGCGTGCACGAAGCCCTCGGTGTGGAAGAAGTAGAACTGGTGGATGCACGAGACCGGCACCGCCAGCAGGAACAGCGACAGCAGCGGCTGGCGCCGGATCTCGCCCAGCGCCTCGGCGGTGGCATTCTTCTGCACCGCGTTCTGGGCGGGCGGCGTGTGCGGCAGCGTCAGGCAGTACAGGCCCATGACGGCGCCGAGGATCGCGGACAGCTTGAAGGCGTCGATCTTGCCCGCCACCTGCGCAGCGTGCAGAGCGTCGCCGGACAGCTCCGGCGGCGAGTGCGCGATGGCCAGCCAGTGGCCCATCGCGAGCCCCACGACGATCCAACCGAAGGTGCCCCACAGCCGCACGCGCCCGAACTCGCGGTCACGGTCCGCCAGGTGGTGGAAGGCCAGCGAGTTGGTCAGCGGCATCGTCGGCGCGTAGCAGAGCGAGTAGAGGAAGCTGAAGACGAGGAAGCCCTCGTAGGTCTCGATCGTGGCCAGGTTCCAGATGAGCACGGCCCCGAGCAGGTGGCTGATCGCGAGGTACTTCTCGGTCGCGAACCAGCGATCCGCGATCTGGCCGGCGAAGAAGGGCGCGAGGACCGCGCCCGCCGCGCCGGCCGCGAACATCCAGCCGATCTGGTCCCCGCTCATGTGCCGGTGCTCGGACAGGAACGAGAACAGGAACGGCAGCCACGCGCCCCAGATCGCGTACTGCAGGAACATCATCACCGAGAGCCGGGCCTTGATGCCCGGCGCGGTCGCGGCCGGCGACTCGAACTCGACCATCAACCCTTCTCGGCGAAGGCGGCGTCGAAGGCGCGCGAGCTGCCCTTGAAGTCGAGGCGGTTCACGAAGGCGCAGCTTTCGGCCGCGCCGGCCTCGCGGTCCATGTTCGGGTCCTCCCACTCGACGGTCAGCGGCCCCTGGTAGCCGGCGTGGTTGAGGGCGCGCACGATGCCCTCGAAGTCCACGCGCCCGCGCCCCAGGCTGCGGAAGTCCCAGCTGCGGCCCTCGCTGCCGAAGTCCGTGTGGCCGCCGAAAGTGCCCACGGGGCAGGGCACGTCGCTCCACCACACGTCCTTCATGTGCACGTTGAGCACGCGCCGCCCGAACTCGCGCAGGAAGCCGAGGTAGTCCACGCGCTGGTAGCCGAGGTGGCTCGGGTCGAAGTTGAAGCCGAAGGCCGGGTGGTCCTTGATGGCCGCCAGCGTGCGTCGCGTGCTGGCGATGTCGAAGGCGATCTCCGTCGGGTGCACCTCGAGCGCGAAGCTCACCTTCTCTGATCCGAAGGCGTCGAGGATCGGTGTCCAGCGCCGCGCGAACTCGGCGTAGCCCTTCTCGATCGCGCCCGGCGGCGCCGGAGGGAAGCCGTACATGAGGTGCCAGATGGGGGAGCCGGTGAAGCCGTTGACCACGGTCCTGCCGGTGAGCTTGAGGCGCTCCTTCACCGGCACGGGCGCGGCGTCGAAGAAGCGGCGGGCGGCCTTGGCGGTGAGCACCATCTCGTCCGCCGCGCGCTTGCGCACACCGTCGGGATCGCCGTCGCCCCACACCGCCTCCGGCAGGATGGCCTTGTGGCGCTCGTCGATGACGTCGCACACGGCCTGGCCGACGAGGTGCGTGCTGATCGCGAAGGAGCCCAGGCCGTGGTCGGAGAGCAGCTGCCACTTGGCGCGCACGTAGTCCTTCTCGTCCAGCGCGGCATGGGGCTCGAAGTGGTTGCCCCAGCACGCGAGTTCGAGGCCGTCATAGCCGAAGGCCTTGGCCTTCTTGCACAGCTGCTCGAGCGGCAGGTCGGCCCACTGGCCGGTGAAGAGGCAGACGGGGCGGGGCATGGCGGTCGTCTCCGCGAAGTGGGGGGAGTATAAGGATCGCGCTCACGCGGAGGGCAGACTCGGCGCCGGGTTGCGGAGGTTGAGGGTGGTCGTCGACGGTCGAAGCGGACGTCGTCGGCGCCGGCGCAGCGGCCTTCCGCCATCGCACTACCGAACCTCCTTCATCCTCACCGCCCGCCGCTCCCGCGCGCTCACCAGCGCCGCCTCCAGCACCCGCTGTGTCTGGTAGGCATCCTCGAAGTCCGGCAACGGCACCGCCGGCTTGCCGCCCGCCAGCACGTTGAGGATGTCCGCCGCCATGTTGATGAAGGCGTGCTCGTACCCGATGACGTGCGCCTCGGGCCAGTAGTGTCCGACGTAGGGATGCTCCGGCGCCGTCACCATGATGCGCCGCCAGCCCGCCGTGCGCCGGCCGTCGGGGCCGGCCTCGTGCAGGTGCAGGACGTTCATGTCCTCGAAGTCGAAGCGCAGGCTCGCGTTCTCGCCGTTCAGCTCGATCCCGTTGTCGTTGAGGTGGCCCTCCGCCAGGCGCGTGGCCTCGAAGCTGGCCGTCGCGCCGCCGGCGAAGCTGGCCAGGAAGAGCACGCAGTCATCCACGTCGCTCTTGCCCGTGCCCTTGCCGCGGCCGGCGCCCAGCGACGCGCCGCCGCCCGCCGCGCCCACCAGCGCGCGCTCCTTGATGAAGGTGCGCGCCACGGCGCCGTGCACCTCGGTGACCTCCTCGCCCAGCAGGAAGCGCGCCATGTCCACGATGTGCGCGTTGAGGTCACCGTGCGCGCCGCTGCCGGCGAGCTTCTTCTGGAAGCGCCAGGTGAGCGGCACGTCGGGGCCGCCCCAGCTCTGCAGGTAGCGAGCGCGGACGTGGCGGATGGGGCCGAGGCGCCCCTCGCGCACGAGCTGCCAGGCGAGGGCCACCGCCGGGCAGCGGCGATAGTTGAACCACACGAAGGTGTGCCGGCCTTTTGCCGCCGCGGCGGCCTCGCGCATGGCGCGCGCGTCGGCGAGCGTGCCGGCCAGCGGCTTCTCGCAGGCGACGTGCTTGCCGGCGCGCAGCATGGCCACGGCCTGCTCGCGGTGCAGGTGGTTGGGCGTGCCGAGGTCCACCAGCTCCACCTGCGGGTCGGCGGCGATCTGCTCCCAGCGGTCGGTCCACTTGCCCCAGCCCCAGCGCGCCGCGAAGGCCGGCAGCGTCGCGGCGTTCTTGCCCGCCAGGGTGTGCAGCACTGCTCGCCGCGGCGGGTCGAAGAAGCGGTTCACCTGGCCCCAGGCGTTGCTGTGCGCGCGCCCCATGAACTGCTGGCCCACGAGCGCGACGTTCACGGGGCCGGTGCGGGCGGGGCGGGCGGCGGAGCGGCGGGCCATGCGGTGCCTCCGGTGGGGACGGGGCGGCAGCATGGCCGCGCCGACGCGACGCGGCAAGCTGGTCTGCTACGCTGGCCCGCCATGCGCACCGCGCTGGCTCTCGCCCTGCTCCTGGCCGCGCTGCCGGCGTGCGAGAGCTCGTCCCGCGGCGAGTCCGCGGACAAGCCGCCGCTGCGCGCCGCGCTGGCAGCGCCCGCACCGCCGCCCGCACCGCTCGCATCCGCTGCTCCCGTCGCGCCCGCTGCCCAGCCGCAGGCCGTGGCGCCGGTTGCCGAGGCCCCGCCCGCCGACGACGGTCCGCCGCCGCTCGATCGCGCCGTCGAGCCGCGCCGCGCCGGCCAGCTGCGCGTGCTGGTCCTCTCGGGCGGCGGCTACCACGAGTTCGCCGGCAACCTCAGCCGGCTGCTGCCCGCCATCGCCGCGCGCGTGCCCATGACGCTCACCGAGCTGACGATCGACCCGACGGCGCCCGCCTCGGCCACCAGCCTGCGCGCGCTGCAGGACGCGGACCTGGCGGCGGAGTGCGACGTGATCCTCGACTACACGCAGGGCGACCTGCCGCTCTCGGACGCGGTGAAGGACAAGCTGCTGGCCTTCGTGCGCGGCGGCGGCGGGCTCGTGGGCCTGCACTGCGCCGCGGACAGCTACCCCGGCTGGACCGGCTGGGACGACCTGCTGCGCGGCCGCTTCGAGCGCCACCCGCCCTTCGGCGACATCGTCGTCGGGGTGAGCGACACGGATCACGTCGTCGTCGCCGGCCTGCCGCCCGAGTGGATCCTGAAGGACGAGTTCTATCACCTGAAGAACTGCGCTTGGGACGACAAGACCGTGATCATGACCGGCACCAGCCCCGAGGGCGGCGAGCTGCGGCCGGTGACGTGGGTGCGCGAGTACGGAGCGGGCCGGGTCGTCTACACGATCCTCGGCCACGGCCGCGAGACGCACGACGACCCGCGCTTTCAGCAGTTGGTGGCGCAGGCGCTGTGCTGGGCCGCGCGGCAGACAGTGCCGGCCGCGGCCAGCGACGCGCCGCCCGTGCACTGCGCGCCGACGCTCGAGCTGCACGACGTCGAGGACTTCGATCTCACCCAGTCGCAGGTGGATGGGGTGACGGAGCTGCACATCACCGGCCAGAGCACGAACAGCGGCTGCAGCATCGACCGCGTCGAGGACCTGCTCGACGGCGACACGCTCGTGGTGCTGGCCGCGCAGTCGCTGGCGCACGGAGACGGCACCGGCACGCTGGACCACCGCCTGCGCGTGCCGCCAGCCTGCAAGCGCGTCGTCTTCGGGACCCAGCGCGCGCCGATCTGGCCCGAGAGCCGCTGAGCCGGCGGCGCCCCGACCTCAGTGGCTCGGCTTCTTCGGCGAGGGCGGCCGGCCGTCCTCGTTCGCGAGCAGCCATGCGCAGTTGAACACCAGCCGCGCCGTGCGCGCGCACTTGTCCATGTCCACGAGGTCCACCGTGTCGCGCCACGTGTGGTAGTCCTTGTTCTCGTCGAGCGGGAGGTTCTCGAAGAAGAACAGCGCCGGCACGCCGACGAGGTGGAAGCTGTAGTGGTCCGAGCGCTCGAAGAGATCCTGACCCTTGCGGCGCAGGACGGTCTTGATCTTCGTGGGCTCGAGCTTGAGCCCGCGGTCGAGCAGGCTGTCGAGCGTGGGGTTCTCCATCAAGCCCATCACGGCGACCAGGTCCGTGGGACCGCGGCCGATCTGGTCCATGTTGAGCATGGCGACCATGGAGGCGAGGGGGACGGGCGGCGTGGCGCAGATCGCGCGGCTGCCCAGCTCGCCGTCCTCCTCGGCGGCGAAGGAGCAGACCAGGATCGAGCGGCGCGGCTTGGCGGCCGCCAGTGCCTGCGCGACCTCGAGCAGGGCCACGGTGCCCGACCCATTGTCGTCCGCGCCCGGCCCGATGCGGCCGCGCCAGTCGACGCCGATGTGGTCGTAGTGCGCGCCGACGACCACGTACTCGTCGGCCAGCTTCGGATCGGCGCCGCGCAGCAGGCCGACGATGTTGTCCACCGGCACCTGCTGGTCGCTGAGGCTGGCGGCGGAGAGGCTCACCACCTGGCCCGTCTCGATGCGCTTGGGCTCCTTGCCCGAGGTGTCCGCCTTCGCGGCGAGGGCCAGCACGTCCTGGCCCACCAGCTCGGCGGCGACGGCGGGCGTGATCTCCAGCACCGGGATGGTCGGATGGCGCGGATCGGTCAGCGCCGGCGCCTGCGGCCAGGACGCCCAGGTGGAGCGGTAGGAGAGCGGTGGCGCCGACGCTTCACCGGGCGGCGGCCGCTGCACGATGAGCACGCCCGCGGCGCCCTGCTCCTCCAGCGTGCCCAGCTTGATGTACATGTCGGCCGCGGGGCTCACGTCGGGCCCCTCGAACAGCTTTCTGTGCCGCGGCTCGCCGTCGACGATGAGCGCCACGCGCCGGTGCAGGTCGCCGCGCACGTCGTCGTAGTGCTCCTGCGTGCTCTCGATGCCGAAGCCCACGAACACGACCTCGCCGCTGCCCGAGCCGCTCGAGTACGGCATGGGCACGAAGTCGGTGCCGTAGGTGAAGCGCTTGCCGTCCTTCAGCTCGAGGGCGCAGAGCTCCGGGTCGGCCACGCGCAGCTTCATCGTGAAGGGGATGCGGAAGCTGCCGTCCTTGCCGGCGCCGGTGAAGCCGGCATCGCGATAGCGCTTCTCGATGTAGTCGGCGGCGCGCGACAGCCCCACGCTCGGCGTGTCGCGGCCCTCCATCGCCGGGTCCGCCAGGAGCTTCAGGTCGGCCGAGAGCTCGGCCTCGGTGATGCTGGCGAAGGCCGCGGCGGGGGCGGGAAGCGCCACGGGCGTGTCGCCGGCGGCAGCCAGCGGCGCCAACAGCAGCACGACGAGCGGCGGGAGCGTGCGGCCCACGGGGCCATTCTCACCCGCCGCCGCGACGCGCGGAAGGGCGCAGCGACGCCCGCGACCCGACATGCCTGGGCGGCTGCCAACGCCGGCTCAAGTCCCTCGAAGACAGGCCCGAAACAGGGCTTCAACCTGTCGGTGCGCCGCCGCGCGCGCCGGCGCCGGAGACCGATGATGGACGCAGCGAGCTTCGTGCAGGCTGTCCGTGAGAAGCTGCACCCGAACACCTACCCCGGGTCGCTGCAGACGACGGCCTCGCCCTTCTCGCTGCTGCTCGCGCGCAGCGGCGGGCGCTTCTCGCACGACGTCTTCGGCGTGCTCGAGGTGCAGGCGGGCACGGATGTGACCTCCCTCATCGATGCCGCGCGCCGCGACGTCGCCGCGCGCTTCGGCTCGCTCTGCTACCGCCGCTCGATCGTGCTGCACCTGCTGGTGCATGGCCCGATCGCGGCCTGGCAGGACGTCATCGGCCTGCTGTGCGCGGACCGCACCGGCTTCCGCGGCGTGATGATCCCCTCGGTCTACGTGGTCGACCCGGCCACCGGCGCCGGCCACAAGAGCACGGCCCGCTGGGGCGGCCTGCGGTACAGCAAGCGCACGGAGACCACCGCGGTGCAGGTGCACAGCATGGTGGACCCGCTGCTGCCCGCCGGCACCTGCTTCGACACGGTGCGCTGAAGCCCCGCCCCGGGGGCGCGCTCGAAGCGCGAGCCCGGGGGGTGTGCTGAAGCGCGCCCCGGGGCTGCGATAGGATGCCCGCGCCGCGCCCACGCGCGGCCCGGAGCCCGCGCCCCATGCCCGAACAGCCCCACGTCGCGCCCGTGCGCGGCATGCGCGACCTGCTGCCGCCCGAGTGCGAGCTGCGCGACTGGGCCGTCGGCCGCATCCTCGACACCTACCGCCGCTTCGGCTTCGCGCGCATCGAGACGCCGGCGCTGGAGCACCTCGCGCTGCTCACCGGCGGGCAGGGCGGCGAAAACGAGAAGCTCATCTTCAAGGTGCTCAAGCGCGGCGAGAAGCTGGACCTCGCCGCCGCGCGCTCCGAGGAGGACCTGAGCGAGGAGGGCCTGCGCTTCGACCTCACGGTGCCGCTCGCGCGCTACTTCGCCGCGAACCAGGCCGCGCTGCCGCAGCCCTTCAAGGCGATCCAGATCGGCTCCGTCTTCCGCGCGGAGCGGCCGCAGAAGGGGCGCTTCCGGCAGTTCACGCAGTGCGACATCGACGTGATCGGCGAGGCGGGCGAGATCGCGGAGATCGAGCTCATCCTGGCGACGACCGAGGCGCTGGCGGCGCTGGGATTGTCGGGCTTCACGGTGCGGGTGAATGACCGAGTGCTTCTGAGGTCCATCATGGGCGTCGCTGGGGTCGGACTCGCTCAACAGGACAGATTTTTCGTCACGTTGGACAAGCTAGACAAGATCGGCCGCGATGGAGTCATCGAGGAGCTCCGTGTGCTTGGCCTCGGCGAGCGCGCACAAGATGCGATCGAAGATGTGTTTGGCGCGCACGACATCACTCGAAACATGACGGCAAGCGAGGCAATAGGGCACTGGCAGGCGGTGGTCTCGCAAGCCCTGATGAAGGCGACGGATGGCACGGCAAACGTTGCGGCGGACTTTGATCCGACTGCAAGAACGGAGCTTCTGTCGCGGTTGGTCATTGCAGTCGAACCGCTTCTGGGAGATCGAGCTCGTCTGGTTTTCGATCCCACCCTCGTCCGCGGCATGGGTTACTACACCGGCCCCATCTTCGAGATCTCCATGGAGGGCGCGCCCGGCTCCATCGCCGGCGGGGGGCGCTACGACCGCATGATCGGCCGCATGCTCGGGCGCGAGGTGCCGGCCTGCGGCTTCTCGATCGGCTTCGAGCGCGTGATCGGCCTGCTCACGGAGCGGGGCAGCAAGGCGCCCAAGGCGGGCACCAGCTTCGCCCTGCTGTACGAGCCCTGCGTCGACTCGCTGCAGCGTGTCATGGCCGAGGCCGCGGCCCGGCGCGGCGCGGTGGAGGGCAACACGGTGGCGGTCTTCGCACGGCGCAAGAAAGCCGGCAAGCAGCTGGACGAGCTGGAGAAGGCCGGCTTCGACTGCGTGCTGACGCTGCCGGCGGGCAACGGGCCGCCGGAGGAGAAGTGGCTGCAAGGCGGGGCGCGGGCGTAGGGCCCGTCGCGCTCGGAGTCGACATGACGCGACCCGGCTGTTCCTGCTAGAACCGCGCGCATGCCGACTCGCACGTCGAAGCCTCCTTCCCGTTCCGCG
This sequence comes from Planctomycetota bacterium, assembly GCA_036274635.1. Classification (GTDB taxonomy): domain Bacteria; phylum Planctomycetota; class B15-G4; order B15-G4; family B15-G4; genus DASUFI01. Next base: position 5,184 of record DASUFI010000036.1, on the reverse strand, counting down.
AAGCCCGCTCGCCCCCAGCCGCGCCGCGCGCCGACGCCGCAGGCCCGCGACCAGGAGCGGGCCGAATTCCTGCTGCGCGCGCGCGCGCCGTTGCCGGCGGCGCCCGACGACGACCTGTCGCGCCGCGCCTTCACGATCGCCTCGCTCAACTGCTGCGGCGTGCGCAGCGCGCACAAGCGCGGCCTGCTGCGCTGGCTGCGCAGGTCGGCGCCGCACGTCGTCTGCCTGCAGGAGGTGCGCGCCTGGCCCGCCGACGTGCCGCCCGAGCTGCGCTGCCCGCCCGGCTACAACAGCCGCTGGCTGGTGCCCGGGAAGAAGGGCTACAGCGGCGTGGCCACCTACAGCCGCCCGGCGCCCGACCGCCACTGGCACGGCACCGGCCTGTCGTGGAGCGACGAGGAGGCGCGCGCGCTGCGCAGCGACTTCGGCGGCCTCTCCGTCGTGAACCTGTACCTGCCTTCGGGCAGCAACTCGCCCGACCGGCAGATCCTGAAGTTCGAGGCGCTGGAGCACCTGATGGAGTTCACCGGCACGCTGCTGGCGGAGGCCGAGCGCGACGGCCGGCAGATGCTGCTGTGCGGCGATTTCAACGTGGCCCACACGCCGCTGGACATCCGCAACGCCCAAGGCAACGCGAAGAACAGCGGCTTTTTGCCGGCCGAGCGGGAGTGGTTCACGCGGCTGCTCGAGCAGGGCTGGACGGACGTGCTGCGCGCGCTGCACCCCGGCGAGCCGAACCTCTACTCGTGGTGGAGCAACCGCGGCCGGGCGCGGGCCAAGGACGTCGGCTGGCGCATCGACTACGTGCTGGCCAACGCCCCGCTGGCCGCCCGCGCGCGGCGCGCCTGGATCGAGAAGCGCGCGGGCCTCTCGGACCACGCGCCGGTGTGGGTGGAGTTCGGCGAAGGCTGAGCGGCCCGGAGAAGAGCCCGCCCGGAACCCCGAAGGGTCCCGGGCGGGTCACGTCGCCTCGATCAGCTGGTGAGGCCGGCCACCCCTTTTCGAAGAATCCGGAACATCGTCGCTTCGATCCCCCGATCGTGCCCCCGCACGCAGACCATGCTCCGGCCCTTTCCCGCCCACGTGACCCGCAAGCCCGTCCCGACAAGCCGGCAACAGGCCGTCCAGGTGCGCGTCGTCGCCGACACGCGCCCCGACGGCCCGGCGACCCTGCGATGATCCGGACGCCCGAAGCCCGCAGCCGGTGCCAGCCCGAAGGCCGGCGCGGCGGCGAGCGAGGGAGGAGCGAGCGGATTCATCCTTTGACCCCCTGTGGTCGGCGGAACGGTCCGGCAGGTCTCGTGGCAGGCCGCAATCCGGAGAAGTCGGACTGAGGCCTCGGGGGTGTAGAGAGGAAACCGGGAGCCGGCCGAAGCCCGACACGGGGGGCTGAAAGACAATTTTTCCCGTCGCCGGGGCGCCTCGGACGGCCGGGGCCGTCCGCGGACGGCCCGCCGCTACAATCGCGCGCTTTTCCGGCCGCCGGGCGGCCGCACCCCGCGAGGACGCCATGCGCGCCACCCGCCTGCTGAACCGCACCCTCTTCGACGACCCCGCCGACGCCGAGCTGCGCAGCCACAAGCTCATGGCCCGCGGCGGATTCATCCGCAAGGTGGGGGCGGGCATCTACAGCTACGGCCCGCTCATGTGGCGCACGCTCAAGAAGATCTCGGCCATCGTGCGCGAGGAGATGGACCGCGCCGGCGCCCAGGAGGTGCTGCTGCCCATCCTCCAGCCGCTCGAGCTGTGGCAGGAGTCCGGGCGGGCGGACGCCTACATCAAGGCCGGCATCATGTTCCACCTGCAGGACCGCAAGGACGCGGGCCTGTGCCTCGGGCCCACGGCCGAGGAGGCCGTCACGGACCTCGTACGCGGCGCGATCGAGTCGTGGAAGCAGCTGCCGGTCACCGTCTACCAGATCGGCAACAAGTACCGCGACGAGTTCCGCCCGCGCTTCGGCCTCATGCGGGGCCGCGAGTTCATCATGAAGGACGCCTACTCCTTTGACGCGGACGACGCCGGCCTCGACGCCAGCTACAAGGCCATGCGCGAGGCCTACGTGCGCATCTTCGACCGCTGCGGCCTGCGCTACGTGGTCGTGGAGGCCGACAGCGGCGCCATCGGCGGCAGCCGCTCCGAGGAGTTCATGGTCACGGCCGACGCGGGCGAGGACGCGCTGCTCACCTGCCCGCACTGCGGCTACGGCGCCAACGTGGAGCGCGCCGAGTCGGTGCTGCCGCCCGGCGAGCCGGGCGGACCGCCGCGCCCGCTGCGCAACGAGAGCACGCCCGGCGTCACGACCGTGGACGCCCTGGCGAAGTTCTTCGACCTCTCGCCGACGCGCATGGTGAAGACCGTGCTCTTCGAGGCCACCTACAAGTCCAAGGTGCAGCCGCTGGCCGTACTGATCCGCGGCGACGTGGACTGCAACCCGGTCAAGGTGCAGAACGCGGCCGGCGCGCTGGCGCTGGCCGTCGCCTCGGAGGATCTGGTGCGCAAGGCCACCGGCGCCGAGCCGGGCTTCGCCGGGCCGGTGGGCCTGAAGGACACGCGCATCCTGGCCGACACCTCGGTGCAGGGCATGACCAACTTCCTGTGCGGCGCCAACCAGACCGACCGGCACCTGCTGGACGTCAACTTCGAGCGCGACGTGCCGCTGCCGAAGTTCGCCGAGATGCGCGAGGCGCGCGTGGGCGACACCTGCGCCCGCTGCAAGACGGGCAAGCTGGAGGGCCTGCGCGGCATCGAGGTCGGGCACGTCTTCAAGCTGGGCACCAAGTACTCGGAGTCCATGAAGGCGCTGTACGCGGACAAGGACGGCAAGCGCCGGCCCTTCGTCATGGGCTGCTACGGCATCGGCGTCTCGCGCATCGCGGCCGCGGCCGTCGAGCAGAACCACGACGACAAGGGCATCGTCTGGCCGGCCGCCATCGCACCCATGGAGTGCGTGATCGTGCCCATGCAGATGGACCAGGCCAGCGTCGTGCAGGCCGCCGAGAAGCTCTACGTGGAGCTGCAGCGCCTCGGCGTGGAGACGCTGCTCGACGACCGCGACGCGCGCCCGGGCCCCAAGCTCAAGGACAGCGAGCTGCTGGGCTTCCCGTTCCGCGTGCTGTGCGGCCGTTCGCTGAGCGAGGGCAAGGTCGAGATCGAGCGGCGCGCCGGCGGGGAGAAGGAGCTGGTGGCGCTGGAGGATGCGGCCAAGTGGGTGGCCGACGCGCTGGCGCGGGAGAAGTCGCAGCCGAAGCGCGCGGGCTGAGCGGCCATCGTCGCTGCCTCGCGCCTGCACGTGCCGTCGGCAAGGCGCGTCATCGGTGGCGAATGTGCGTCGGGCATTCCGCAGCGCCGGCCGTCACCTCCGCACGCGGCACGCCGTGACAGGATGCGGGCCCCGATCCCTGGCTCGTCCAGACTCCCCTTTCAGGATGCGCATCATGCATTCGCCCCCGATCCGGCTCGTACTGTCGACATGCTTCCTGGCGCTCGCCGCGCGCCCCGCGCTTTCCCAGGACGGCGCGCCGCCGCTCCAGTGGGTGGGCGGCGGCCAATACGACATGAGCGCGATCGACGTGTCGGCCGACGGGTCGCAGCTGGTCACCTCCAGCTTCACCGACAACACGGTCAAGATCTGGAACGGTGCTGACGGCTCGTTCGTGCGCACGCTCGCGGTGGCCATCGGCGGCGTGCAGGACGTGGCCTTCTCGCCCGACGGCACCAAGGTGATCCTCGGCGGCGAAGTCGTGTTCGGTAGCGGCCAGTCGGCCGTGCTCATCGTCGACGCGACCACCGGCGCCATCGTGAAGCAGCTCACGCCCGCCAACAACGAGGTGTTCTCGGTCGATTGGTCGCCCAATGGCCAGCTCGTCGCGGCCGGCGACCAGGCCAACGTGATCCGCATCTGGAACTCGAGCACCGGCGCGCTGGTCAAGACGCTCAACGCCGGCGGCTTCGGCGGCGCCTTCGACATCGCCTTCTCGCCCGACAACGCGCGCATGCTCAGCGGCTACGGCGACAACATGGGCCGCATCTGGAACATCGCGTCCGGCACGATCGAGCACACGCTGACCGGGCACACCTTCTTCGTGGACGCGGTGTCGTGGGCGCCGAACGGCGCGCGCGTCGCCACCGGCAGCTGGGACACGAACATCAAGACCTGGACCGTGTCCACCGGCGCGCTCGAGCACACGCTCACGGGCCACACCGACATCGTGCGCGACCTCGCCTTCTCGCCCGACGGCGCCACGCTGGCGTCCGGCGACTGGGACCACAGCATCCGGCTGTGGAACGCGGCCAGCGGCGCCTCGCTCCAGACGTTCAGCGCGCCCGACTTCGGCTCGGTGAACGGCCTGCGCTACACGCCTGATGGCACGCGGCTCGCGGCGGGCGGCATCGGCGCGGGCGGCTTCGTGATCGATTCCGGCACGGGCGCCGTGCTGGCCACGGTGGGGCACCACCGCGCCAACATCCACGACCTCGACCTCTCCGAGAACACGGCGCGCCTCGCCAGCGCCTCGGGCGACATGGACGTGCGCGTGTGGAACGCCGACACCGGGGCGGACTTGGTCACCTTCACGGGCCACGACGACGTGGTGAATACCGTGGACCTCAGCGCCGACGGCAGCTTCGCCGTGAGCGGCAGCGGCTCGCCTCCGCCGGACACGCTGGACACCTCGATCCGCATCTGGAATGCGGTCACGGGCGCGCAGCTCCACCTGCTGCCGGGTCATGCGTTTGGCACCACCTTCGTGGGGCTCACGCCCGACGAGCAGCAGGTCGTCTCCGCCGGCCGTGATGGCACGCTCAAGCACTGGTCGGTGGACAGCGGCGCGCAGCTGGCTTCGGTGAACCTCGGCATCGGGGCCATCGGCCGCGGCGCGCTCTCGCCCGACGGCAGCCAGCTCGCGGTGGCCGGCAACAGCGTGCGGATCGTCGACGCGACCACCGGCGCGCTGCTGCACACGCTGTCGGTGCCCGGCGGCAACCACGCCTCGGGTTTGGCCTGGTCGGCCGACGGCACGCGCGCGCTGGTGGGCGCCGAGGCTTTCGGCAACAACCTGTCGCTGTTCGACGCGACGACGGGCGCGCTGGTCGAAGGCTTCGCCGGCGACCCGGACGGCTTCGTGCAGGACGTCGCGCTCTCGCCGGACGGCCACACCGCCACCTGCGGCTCGGGCTTCTCGCGCA
>DASUFI010000035.1:0-21236 GCA_036274635.1 Planctomycetota bacterium | reverse complement strand
GTCTGACCTGTGCGTGGCCGCGGTCTCCGAGTCGGCCCGCTCGCTGCTGGCCGGCGTGCAGGCCGCGCGCGAGTCGGCCCACGACGACGACGTCGTCGAGGTCGGGCCGCCGCCCGACATGGAGGCCGAGGCCTCCGCCGTCGCCGCGCCGGCGGTCGAGGACATCCCGCATGGTGGCGTCGCCGACGAAGGCGGCCCCGAAGGCGCGTCCGACGACGCCGAGGAGAGCGACGAGGGCGGCGACGAGCTGGCCGCCGAGGCGCCCGGCTACGGCGAGGCCGCCGAGGACCTCGAGCCCGCCGACGAGGACGACGGCGAGGGCGGCGAGGCCGCCGCCGGTCCCGTGCCCGAGCCCGCGGACGAGGGCACGCTGGCTTCCAAGAAGGCCGAGAGCCTGGCCTTCGCCAAGGGCGTGGACTGGGAGGACGAGGACGACGCGCCCGGCGCCGGCGACGCGGCCGGCGGCGCGCCCGTCGCCGAGGACGAGGCTGGCGACGAGGACGAAGAGGACGAGGGCCCCGACGAGGAGGCGCGCGACGGGGCGGCGGCGCCGGCCGGCAACGGCCAGCCGGCAGCGGACGGCGGCGGCACGGCGCTGCATGACCGGCGCGAGCGGCGCCGCGGCGGACGTCGCCGCGGCCGGCGCGGCGGGCGCAACGCGGGGGGCGGTCGCAGCGGCGGGAGCCGCGAGCCGCGTGAGATGCCGCCCATCCAGGACATCCTGCAGAAGGGGCAGGAGATCGTGGTGCAGGTCATCAAGGACGGCATCGGCACCAAGGGGCCGACGCTCACCACCTTCCTCTCCATCCCGGGCCGCTACGTGGTGCTCATGCCGGGGATCGGCAAGCGCGGCGTGTCACGCAAGGTCACCGACAACGGCGAGCGCGAACGGCTCAAGTCCATCGTGCGCGACCTCGCGGTGCCGCCGGGCCTCGGATTCATCGTGCGCACGGCCGGCAGCGGCGCCACGCGCGAGGACCTGCAGCGTGACCTCGACTACCTGCTGCGCCTGTGGGAGCAGATGAAGGTGCGCATCCGGGAGCACAGCGCGCCGGTGCTGCTGTACCAGGAGAACGACCTGGTCATCCGCACGCTGCGCGACCTGTACGACGGCCAGGGCGAGGTCATCATCGACGACCGCGGCACGCTCGAGAAGGCGCGCCAGTTCATGTCGGACATCATGCCGCAGTGCGTGGACAAGGTGCGCTTCTACGACGGCGAGCGGCCGCTCTTCACCTTCTTCAACGTCGAGGGCGAGATCGCCAAGCTGCTGGAGGCGCGCATCGAGCTGCGCTCGGGCGGCTACGTGATCATCGAGCAGACCGAGGCGCTGGTGGCCATCGACGTCAACAGCGGCCGCTTCAAGAACGAGGAAGGCACGGGCATCGACGCCACCGCCTTCGCGGTGAACTCGGAGGCCGCGATCGAGGTCGCGCGCCAGATCCGGCTGCGCGACCTCGGCGGCGTGGTCGTCGTCGACTTCATCGACATGCGCAGCGAGAAGCACCGCAAGGCGCTCGAGCAGATCTTCAAGGACGCGCTGCGGCGCGACCGGGCGCGCATCAAGGTGGCGCGCTTCTCGCCCTTCGGGATCATCGAGCTCACGCGCCAGCGGGTGCGGCCCTCGCTCAAGCGCTCGGTGCACCAGCGCTGCCCGTACTGCACGGGCACGGGCTACATCCCGTCGGACGAGACCTCGTGCCTGTCGGTCATCCGAGCGATCCGGGACAACCTCTCCAAGCCCGGGGCGACGCTGGTGGTCACCGTGCGGCCGGAGGTCGCCGAGGCCGTGCTCAACACCCAGCGCCCGGCGCTGAGCGAGCTGGAGCGGGAGAGCCACAAGCAGATCTTCATCCGCGGCGACCATCGCCTGGCCTACGAGGACGTGGAGATCCGCCCCATGGTGACCATGCCGGACGACTTCGACCACCGGCGCGCCTAGCCGGCAGCCGGCCGGGCGGTCCTTGACCCCAGGCCCGGCATCCCTACGATACGTGGCCCCTTTGCTCCGAGCCGCGGGTGCGGCCGGACGCGGGGATCGGAGTCTGCCGTGCACGCCATCATCCAGGACCGCGGGCGCCAGTACCTGGTGCACGACGGCGAGACCCTGCTCGTCGACTACATGGCCGAGGCCAAGCCCGGGGGGAAGGTCACCTTCGACCAGGTCCTTGTCGTGGGCGAGACCGTGGGCGCACCCACCCTCGAGGGTGCGGCCGTCACGGCCAGCGTCGTCGGGCACGAGAAGGGCGACAAGCTGGTGGTCCAGAAGTTCAAGCGGCGCAAGGATTACCGGCGTCGCAACGGTCACCGGCAGACGTGGACCCGCGTGACCATCGCCTCCATCAAGGGTCCGTGACATGGCGCACAAGAAGGGTCAGGGCAGCTCGCGCAACGGCCGCGACAGCAACCCGCAGTACCGCGGCATCAAGCGCTACGGCGGCCAGGTCGTCTCGGCGGGCACCATCATCGTGCGCCAGGTCGGCTCGGTGTACCGCGAGGGCCGCAACGTGGGCCGCGGGAGCGACTTCACGCTCTTCGCGCTGGCCGATGGCGTGGTCAAGTTCGGCACGGGCGGGCGCGTGAGCGTGGAGCCGCTGCCGGCCACGCAGAACTGAGCCGCGCCGCACGAGCCCGATGACGTCGTCACTCGGGCCTGAGGCGGGCCGGTCCCATGTTCATCGACGAGACCGAGATCAGCGTGACCTCCGGGCGCGGGGGCGACGGGGCGGTCTCGTTCCGGCGCGAGAAGTACATCCCCCACGGGGGGCCCGACGGCGGTGACGGCGGGCGCGGCGGCGACGTGGTGCTGCGCGCGAACCCGCACCTGAGCACGCTCTCGCGCCTGCAGCACCGGCGTCGCTACCGCGCGGGCGATGGGCGGCCCGGCGGCAGCCGCAACTGCACGGGGCACGACGGCGAGTCGCTGCAGCTGGAGGTGCCGGTGGGCACGCTGGTGCGCGACGCCGAGCGCGGCCACGTGCTGCGCGACCTCGACCGGCCCGGCATGACCTGCGTCATCGTCCAGGGCGGCGCCGCCGGCCGCGGCAACGTGCGCTTCGCGCACTCCACCAACCAGGCGCCGCGCCGCTCCACGCCCGGCCGGCCCGGCGAGACCCGCCGGCTGCGCCTCGAGCTGCGCCTCGTCGCGGACGCGGGCCTCGTGGGCCTGCCCAACGCCGGCAAGTCCACCTTCCTCGCGCGCATCTCCGCGGCGCGCCCCAAGGTCGCGGACTACCCCTTCACCACGCTCCAGCCGATGCTCGGCATCGCCGAGCTGGGCGACGACACGCTCGTGGTCGCCGACCTGCCCGGGCTCATCGAGGGCGCGCACCGCGGCGCCGGGCTCGGAGACCGCTTCCTGCGGCACGTCGCGCGCACGCGCATGCTGCTGCACCTCGTGGACGCGACGCAGGGCGCCGAGACGGCGGTGGCGGCCTGGCGCACCGTCACGGACGAGCTGCGCCTGGCGGGGCTGGGCCTGGAGGACAAGCCGGTGGTCCTGGCGGCGTCACGCGCCGACGCGGCGGCCGACGCCGCAGGCGTGGCGGCGGCCCTGTCGGAAGCCAGCGGCCGGGCCGTGACGGTGCTGTCCTCGCAGACCGGCGCCGGGGTACGCGAACTGCTGGGCCGGCTGCTGGAACTCAAGGCCGAGGCTGCCGGGAAGGGCAGCGGACCGGCGTCGTCCAAGGCCTGAGCGGCGTTGCATTGCCCCCGGCGGGGCGGCACGCTGACCGGAGTCCCCCATGCTCCTGCGCGTCAACATCCGCAAGATCAAGGCTCTCATCTGGCTCGCCAGCGCGGGCATCTTCGTGTTCGCGGGCTGGACCTTCTACGACATCTTCACGCTCAAGCAGCAGAAGCACTACGAGCACCGCTCGCGCGACTACTTCATCACCGACGTGCTGAAGGCCAACGTGCACGAGCAGCTGGGCACGACGAAGAAGCCGTTCTACAAGCCCGAGGACTACGAGAAGGTCTGGGACACGCAGATCGACGGCAAGCTGCGGCCGCCGCCCGAGTCGGCCGAGGCGGCGCCGGTCGTGGTCGCGCCCGAGGACAAGCCCGTCCCGCCGATCGACAGCGTCGTCGACATCGGGCTGGTGCTCTGGGCGCCGCAGCCCGAGCAGCGCTTCGTCGCTCTCAGCTACAAGGCCGGTGGGGGCGCGCCGGCCGCAGCGCCCGCCCCCGCGGGCGGCGCCTCGCCGACCGTGACCAAGGAGAGCCGCCTGCACCTGTCGGAGGGCGACCCGCTCAAGCCCCCGTACGACGAGGCGCCGTACAACGGCAAGGTGCTGCACATCGAGCAGCAGGAGGTCACGTTCCAGTGGGGCAAGGGCGAGGCCACGGTGACGCCGGGCCTCGGCGTCAACGGCGGCGACCAGCCGCTGCGCCTGTGGACCGTGCCCGAGGAGCAGGACGTGGTGGCCGACATGCCGGCCCCGCAGAAGACCACGCTGGTCACTCCGGGGAACTGGCTCATGGGCACGGACGACCTGGACAGCATCCGCAAGGAGCCCCAGGCCTTCATGGACCAGAACCTTCACGTGCGCACGGTCACGCCCGCGTCCGGCGGCCACTCGTCGCTGGAGATCACCGAGGACCCCGCGCCCGACTCGCTGGCGGCGCAGTTCGGCGTCCAGAAGGGCGACAAGCTCATCTCGGTCAACGGGATTCCGATGAGCTCGCTCTCGGGCGCCGTCAACTGGTTCAAGCAGAACTCCGACCTGCCCGAGTACGTCGTGGTCTACGAGAAGGCGGGCACCGGCAAGCAGGAAACGATGGTCATCCACGTGAAGTGAGCGCGCCGACCTTCAGCGTCGACGTGGGCAACTCGTCCATTGGCGTCGTGGCCTGGGAAGACGGCTCACCGCGGCTGGTGCGTCACGCCGATCCGGAGTCCGCGGCCGATGGGCTGCGCGGCGACGTCGCGATCATCGCGGTGTCCAGGGCGCGGCTCGCGCGGCTGCTCATCGCGCTGCCGGCGGAGGCCCGGCCGCGCGTGCTCGAGCGCCCGCCCGGGGGCCTCGGCGCGTCGGACCTGCTGGCCACGGCAGGCGCCGATCGCGTGGCGGCCGCGCTGGCGCTGCTGCCCGGCCCGGCCATCGCCGTGGATGCCGGCACCGCCGCGACGGTGGAGCTGGTGGACGGCAAGGGCCGTTACCTCGGCGGCTTCATCGCGCCTGGACCGGCCGCGGCGGCGGCCGGCCTGGCGGAGGCCACGGCGCGGCTGCCGCGCCTCGACGGGACGCCGGCCCCGCTCGAGCCGGGCGGCGAGACCCGCACGGCGCTCGCCGCCGGCACATGGGGGCTGGCCGTGGGCGGGCTGGATCGACTGGTCGAGCTGGCGCGCGCGGCGCTGGGCGGCGACTCCGTCCGCGTCGTGGCGACGGGCGGCTGGAGCGAGGCCTGGAAGCGCGACACCCGCATCAGCAGCGTCGAGCTGGACGACATGCTCGTCCACCGCGGCATCCTGCGCTGGGCTGCCGGCGGCTGACCCGCGCCGCCCGCCGCGACCGCCAGGCCGGCGGGCTGGACGAGACCGCTTCGACAGCTGCAGCAACGCTCGCCACGCGGGCCGCCGTCAGGGGCCGCCGGGAGTGCCCGTCGAAGCTTGAAAGGCAGTCACAAGGTAAGCTGGAAGGTTCAGGACCGCCCTGTGAACCCCCGAACCGGCGGCCATACGGGATTCCCATGCAGCGCCACGGCAGATCAGCACGGATCCTGGTTCTCCCGACCCTCGCACCCGCGCTGAGATGCAGCCTGGTGCATGCGAGCCAGGGCCTTGCGGCCTTGGCCCTGCTGCTGGTCGCCAGCTGCGGCGGCGGGGGCGGCGGGGGTGGCTCGAGCAGCTCCGGAGGAGGTGGCAACCCCTCGGACAAGTTCGACCCGAAGAAGGACTTCTATCTCAAGGCCGGCTTCATCGCGCGGCCGATCTTCGACCCGACCAGCGGTGAGCTGTCGGCCATCGTCAACCCGTCGTCCCTCTACGAGACCGATCCGCTCACGGGCGTGCCCGTGGTCGGCTTCCCCAAGCCGCTCATCCCGGGGGCCAGCCTGGACACGCTGGTCTCGATGAACTTCGAGCAGATCCTCGATCCGCTCACGCCGCAGCTGCCGCTCGTGCCGCGCAACGCGGCGATCGTGCTCCAGTTCAGCAAGGACGTCGATCCCGCCTCGTTGCTGGTGTCGGATCTGGACCCGGCCAACCCCGACCTGCTGACCACGGCCTCGGCGCTGCAGATCCGTCGCAAGGACGGAACGTACGTGCCGGCGCGGGCCACGGTGCAGGGCGACCGCATCATCGTCTACCCGTTCGTCGACTCGGCCGTGGGCTGGGAAGCCAGCCCGCTCGTCTTCGACAAGTTCGGCAACCCGATCCAGGACACCACGGGCTGGCTGCGCGTGCTGACTGACATGGGCGCCGGACTGCTGCACTCCACCGAAGGCCTGGAGCTCGTGGCTCGCCCCGACAAGCTCGGCACCTCGCTCCAGCCGCTGCCCTTCAATCCCGGCAACAAGCAGCTCGACGCCATCGTGCTGCAGACCGAGACCGGCGCAGTCGGCTTCAACGGCTTCCTCCCGGACCTCACGCCGCCGCGCATCATCCGGCCCGTGACGGCCTCGGGCAGTGTGGCCGCGACGGGGATGAGCGCCGACGGGCTGCTCGAAATCATCGGCGCGCCGCTGGCGACGCCGAGCAATCTCGCCGCCAACGGCGGCCTCGGCGAGTGGGCCAACGCCCTGCTCACCGTCACCGGCACCGGCGGCGTGGTCAGCGACTACATCGTCGAGCGCAACGAGAACGACGCGACCGACCCGCACAAGCCGATCTTCGTGCTCGTGGCCGGCTCGGTGCTGGACCCTTCGGTTGTGCCGGGGGCGACTTTCGAGGTGAGGCGCTCGGAGTTCTACGAGCCGATCCCGCCGCCGCTGCCCACCAACCCGGATCAGCTGGCCGCGGTGACCGTGGACCCCGACAACCACCCGCGGGACCCGAACGACCCGCAGGACCTGTTCAACCACGACCTGCGCTACTTCGTGCGCATGTTCGACGAGAACGGGATCGAGCTCACGTCCGTGTGGAACCCGGCCACGAGCAAGTTCCAGCTCGTGCCGCCCAAGGTCTCGCTGCAGCTGCAGTTCAGCGAGCCGATGGACGCCACCGCGTTCCGCCCGTACGAGTCCTTCTACGTCGCCGACCTCGACTCGCCCAAGACCTCGCCCGCCTTCGACGAGCAGAAGATCGGCGTGGTTCAGGCCAGCGCCGACGGCCGCACGCTCACCTTCCTCCCGATCCTCCAGGACCAGGTCGAGCCAGGCGGCGACCAGTTCATCGGCTTCGGCGGTTCGCCCAAGAGCCTCAAGCTCGTGATCCGGACCATCCCGGAGGCGTCGCAGATCGCGGCGGTGCTCGCGTCCGTCTCGGCCGCCCAGAAGGCCAAGATGGTGGACCTCGACTTCACGGGGGTGAGCGGCATCACCGACCTCGGTGGCCGCGGCCTGGGCCTGCCCAAGGCGCTCCTCGACCAGGGTGACGCCTCCAACTTCTTCCTGCAGCCGACCAGCGCCGGCCTGGGAGCCTTCCCGCCCGCCATCGACTTCTCGGTGGGCTTCCAGACTCAGCCCACGGCCGATCCCGACTGGGGCGCGGTCGTGCACCGCTTCATGGGCCAGGCGGTCACGTCGATCTTCGCGTATCTCGCCGGCACCGTGCACGACACGATCACGACCGGCATCGAGTACTTCGATCACCCGCCCGTGGACGAGGACGGCGACGGCGTGGTCGACCGGCACTTCATCTATGGGCCGTCGCTGCTCGACGTCGGCCTCAACATCCCGGGCAGCCTGACGGGCGCGCCGGCCTCCGTGCTCGAGCACCTCATCGACGACTTCAACAAGCCCAAGGCCTCGCCCTTCGCCTCGCCCACGGGCGAAGAGGACGTCCTGTCCAAGGTCGGCTTCGGCACGCGCACGCCGCTCAACTCGTCCTACGGCGCGCGCTTCCAGCACATCTACCGTGCCGGCGACGCATCGCCCTCGTACAACGACTACGCCGGCGTGGTGCTCGACCTCGTCGGCCTGGCGTGGTCGCCGCTGAACAGCCCGGTCTTCACGTCCAAGCTCGAGGACATGGAGATCCTGGTCGGACTGGCCAGCACCTTCAAGGGGCTCGGGCCGAACACCAGCCAGGACAACGGCATCCCGAACAACCCGACCTCCGGACTCGACGAGCAGTTCGACTGCAACCTGCTGGAGTGGGTCGACGCCTGCTGCAAGGACATCAAGGATGACGTGACGCTGCTCACGCCCTTCGTGCACGACGAGCCACCGATCACCACCGTGGTCGCGCCGGGCACGCCGTACCAGATGCAGAACAACAAGCTGTTCCGGCCGGCGAATGCCGTGGGCCTGCCCATCGGGCAGTTCAACTTCTATCTCGACTACCCGACCTTCAACGCGGGCATCGATCCGGCCTTCGGGAAGAGCAACGTCTTCTCGTTCCCCTACGACAGCCGCTTCCCGATGATCGTCGAGTACCGCATCAAGCCACAGGACGTGCTGCCGTCGAATGGCAATGCCTTCCGCTTCTCGCCGGCCATCCTGTCCTCGGTGCTGCCGCGCTTCCGCGTCTGGAGCCAGGGCCAGAGCCCGTGGGCGCATTGCGTGGCGCCGTGCCTCACGATCTGCCCGTTGACGGGTCCGAAACCGCGCTGCCGCGGCGGCGAGGGTGGGCCGCTGCTCGAGCCCGGCACCTTCACGCAGACGGTGAAGGCTCCCAATCCGCTGGGCATCCAGGGACCGAACGGCGACCAGGACATCGTGCCGCCTCCCGAGGGCTACATCCTGCCGCCGTCGAGCGGCTTGCCGGATTGCGCCTCGCTGCAGCCGGTGCCGAACTGGGGTGGCCTGCTCGGCGGCCAGAACCAAACCTATCTGTGTGACGGCACGGGGCCCCGCTGCAACACCCAGCCCGAGATGAACTGGTACTGGGCCAACGGCATGCTCATGTATCCGAACCCTGCGCCCAACTGCTATCCCGGCGCCCAGGGCCTGCCGCCGACCGCCTACTACGGCTATGGCCCGACGGACGGTCTCCTCACGCCGCCCACGTTCGCGTCGGGGCCGATCTGCCCGCCGGGCAGCGTCGGCTTCGTGAACGAGCCCAACTACCTCATCTCGCCCGCCGACTTCGGCGACAACTCGCGCTACCACATGCTGTGGAAGTACCGCAAGCGCGTCTCCAGCATCGAATCGCCGACCATCCAGGCGGACGCGACCAGCGTCGAGTACCACGTGCCGTTCGTGGACCCGCCGCTCGCGGACGTGGACCCCAACGCCGGGCTCAAGGTCGAGTTCCGCACGAGCACCGAGCTGGACTTCTCCATCCCCGCGCTCGACTCCGGATACGTCACGCAATCCGATCCGAACCTCGTCGAGCTGCTGACAGGTCCCGAGGCCAACCGCGTCTACGTGAAGTTCCGCGCCACCTTCGCGGTCGCTCCGGGACAGGAGCAGCCGCCATCCATCGACACGGTGGTCATCCCCTACAAGAAGCTGAGCCCATGAGCCCGCTGAACGAGAATCGACGCGTGGCGCGTTCCGCGGCCGCGCTGGCCCTGGTCGGCGCCCTGCTCGCCTCCTGCGGCGGCGGCGGCGGTGGGGGCAGCAGCGGCGGCGGAAACCCCGGCACTCCCGCCGACAGCGTCACGTTCAACGGCTTCACCTTCCGCGTCGGCAGCGGCGCGCCCACGTCGACGCCGCCGATGGAGGACCTCACCGCCGTGCCGCCCAAGCTCGGCGCGCCGCTCGACCTCACGATCATCTTCAACTTCAGCGACGTGCCGCAGGGGCCGTTCAGCCAGTTGAACCTGCCCATCTACACCACGCCCGCCCAAGTCACGCCCGAGGCGCAGGCCTCGCCGGCGATCCCGATCATCCCCGCCAAGGGCACCTACGTGCTGGTGGGGTCCACGGTGGAGTTCCGGCCCTTCGTCCCGACCGCGGCGCTGCAGATCACCCTGTCCGCGCCCGCCGATTCGGTGCCGGGCCTGCTGCCCGCCTCGACCTACACGGCCAAGGTGAACACCACTCCGGGCGAGAAGATCCCCAACCTCAAGGGCAGTGGCGGCCAGGTGCAGTTCGGCACCACGGCGCTGCCGGCCGGGTACTTCACCGGCACGTCGAGCGACGGGCTGGGCCCGCACGTCGTGGCCGTCACGCCTGCCGACGGCACCACGGACTTCTATCCCGGGCCGTACTCCAACTTCGCGCCGGGCTCGGTCCTGCCCAGCTTCCCGCCGGGCGACCAGACGTTCACCATCACCTACGACCACCAGCTCGCGCCCACGGATGCGAACCTCAACGGGCAGGACTGGGACGGCGACGGCTACATCGACCCCAACTTCTTCCTGCGCGCGCAGGCCACGCGGCTGCTGGTGGCGCAGACGGTGCCGGCGGATTCGTCCATCGGCAACGCGGCCGAGTTCCCGGCGCTCGCCGGCCTGACCGAGGGCCTGACGGTCCCGCCCGACGGCGACGCGATCTTCCTGCACGACAGCCAGGGCGCGGGCGCCTTGCCCGGCGCCGATCCGGCCCTCTCGTCCACGCCCTCCAGCATCGCCACCGCACGCGACCCGGACCTGCTGTACCTCATCCTGCGCGTGGACGTCGGCAGCGACCTGTTCAGCGTGGTGGATCACGCCCTCGGCGACCCGTCCTTCGCCGACCTGGCCGCCACGGCCAAGGACACGGGCCTCGACAACGTCGTGGGGCTCACCACGCTGCAGAGCGGCCGCCTCGTCGGCTACGACAGCGGCACGCGCCAGATCCACGAGTTCATCCCGGAGGTGACACGCACGCGCCCGGTGGGTGAGCCGGTGCTCACGAGCCTCACGCTGGGTGATGGCACGACCGGCTTCCTCGGCGAGGTGTTCCCGGCCGGCCAGGAAGTGCTCGATCTCGCGCAGTCGCCCGACGGCGACCTGTATGCGCTGCTCCAGGTGTCCGGCTCGCCCTTCCCGCGCCTGCAGCGGCTGACGCCCATCGATCCCGAGCTGAACGGCCTGTTCGGTCCGGGCGAGGGCCTGCCGGATGGCAGCCCGCCGCTGCTCCTCGACGACGCCTACGCGGCGATCTCCTTCATCGATGCGGAGACGATGCTCGCGCTCAACCGCGGCACCGACCGCATCGACACGCTCGAGCTCGCGTCCGGCTTCAGCGGCACGGTGGTCTCGGGCGTCGCGGCCTACGGCGTGCCGCTGGCGAAGCTGCCCGGCGGCCTGTCGCCGGCGCTCGACCTCGAGGTGGGCCACATGGAGCTGGACGTCGACGTGGCCCTGCTGGCCAACGACTCGACGCACGCCGTCGTGCGTCTCACGCCGCGCGGCGTGCTGCCCATCGGAACCCGCATCGACGTCATGCAGCGCAACGTGCTGTCCTCGATCCAGGGCGTCAGCGCGGCGAACGAGGATCCGGACAACACGCTGCCCGTCCTGGGTGCATCACGCGCGCTCAGCGTCACCACGTCGTCGCCCATCAACACCGTGGGACCATGCTCCGAGCCGGATCCCGACGCGCGGGTGAACGACGTCCTCGACGAGACCTTCGACGATACGAGCCTGGAGGATGCGACTCCCACCGGCATCAGCCCGCTGGCCGAGTGGGCCGCCTTCGTCCCCGGCGGCGGGACGACCGG
Source organism: Planctomycetota bacterium (assembly GCA_036274635.1). GTDB lineage: Bacteria > Planctomycetota > B15-G4 > B15-G4 > B15-G4 > DASUFI01. The sequence goes on along the minus strand of DASUFI010000035.1, from coordinate 9,541 downwards.
CCACCTGCGCGCCTCCGTCGACGTGGGAACCGAGACCTTCCTGGGCGACTTCCTCCCCAAGCCGCTGTCCACTTTCGACCCGCTCAAGGCCTACAAGCATCCGTCGATCACCATTCCGCATCCCGAGCTGACCGCGAACTGGAAGTACGTCTTCTTCGACACCGACGCGCAGACCTTCCCGATGGCCGGTGGCGAGACGCCGGGGGTGACCGAGAACATCACCGTGTTCGGCGGCCACTTCACCTTCAAGGACTTCGTCATCCCGGAGGGCGTCTGGGTCATCGCGAAGGGCGCACACCCGCTGCACATCACCGCCACCGGTCACGTGGAGATCCGGGGCGTGCTGGACGTCGGCGGCTCGAACGGCGCGGACGACACCTCGTTCGACAGCGCCTTCCTCCCGATCAATGGCGGCTCAGGTGGCGCGGGCGCGGGACGCGGCGGGGACGGCCATCCCACGGTGTCGCCCCCCAAGCCGCCCACGCAGCACTGCGCCGGCGGCGTCTTCTTCGCGGCCTACGCGACACCCGAGACGGGCGAGAACGGCTTCGCGCCGGCGATCCTGCCGACGGGCCAGATCAGCTTTCAGAACGGCAGCGCGCAGGGCGGCACGACGGCGATCGCGGGCGGCCGCGGCGGCATCTCGTGCCTCGGCTACAACCCCGACGACGAGGGCTATCCGAACGTGGCCAACGCCGGACTGGGCTCGGAGTTCCACCGCCCGCCGGGCGGCGGCGGCGGCACCTTCTACTTCCACGGCATGCAGGCGCACGAGGGCACCGGAACCTATCGCGTGCAGAGCAGCAGCGCCTTCGGCAACTTCACCCTCTGCCCGACCGACAACTCGATCAACGACGCGCTCTACGGCACCGAGGAGCTCCAGTTCTGCTGCGGCAAGACGCCCCAGCCCCTGCAGTGCGTGTACATGCAGGGAACGCCAGAGAACCCCGAGCGCTTCCAGCCCGGCGGCCTGCCCGGAGACCTGGTCTTCAAGGACGGCAACCCGGACAACGACTTCTTCGGCGGCGACGGCGAGCTGCAGGTGCTCATCGGCGGCCAGGGCGGCGGCGGCGGCGGCACGCGCGTCGACAGCATGAAGCAGATCCTGTGGGCCATCGACCAGCTCGGCAATCCACCGCTCCTGCCCACGACGGGCGGCCCGCCCTGCTACCCCAACCTGTTCATCGGCTTCTACGTCGCTCCGACGCTCTACGACGCCAAGGGCGGCGGCGGTGGCGGCGGCGGCGGCTCGATCCTCATCCGCAGCTTCGGCGACATCCTCATCTCGAAGACGGGGCACATCAAGGCGAGCGGCGGTGATGGCGGCGGCGGCGAGACCGTCGGCTCGAGCAACTACTCCGGAGGCGGCGGCGGCGGCAGCGGTGGCGCAGTCATCCTGCAGGCCGCTGGCGACATCACGGTGCAGGCCGACAGCAACCACCGCACGCCGTGGTACATCGACGACAACGGCGCCCAGGGAGGGGCCATCGATGTCTCGGGCGGCGCCGGCATGGACGCCGCCACGCTCAACAGCGACGTGACCCAGAAGCCCACCCTCAAGTACGAGTACACCCGCAGCGACGGCGGCCAGGGTGGCTTCGGCCTGATCCAGCTGCAGGAGGGCTCGGGCGACGGCACGCCGACGGTGGAGCAGGGCGCCTTCCTGTTCGCGCGCCAGATGGCCTCCATCAAGCGCTACAAGCAGCTCAGCCCGGACACCATCTCCGACCAGTTCGAGCACCCCGCGTTCCTGACGGCCAACAAGCCGCCGGACGAGCTGCGCTACATCGACGTCCAGTACTACCGCAGCTTCGACTACGACGCCTCGGGCAGCAAGCACGACGTGTGGTACGCGCTCAACGGCGCCGACCCGCCCTTCATCAAGGTCACCAGCGCAGGCGACATCGGACCCTGGCAGCTCGACACGCCGATGATGGACTACTTCGGCAAGCGCGTGGTCAAGGAGCCGCAGCCTCAGAAGCTGCTCGCGACGTACAACGGCTACGACTCCTCGTTCAAGGAGATCGGCTCGCCGGGCCAGCTGCCCGGCACGCCGCACCTGCCCACGGACGTCTTCCCCTTCAGCGTGATCCTCAAGCAGCCGGATGGAACGGCGCTCACCAAGGTGATCGACGGTGTCGAGCAATTCGATCCGAACGTCGTCGTCGACCGCCTGCCCGTCATCTCGCTGGGCAAGGCGCCGCCGGAGTTCGGCACGGTGAGTCGCGGCACCTCCAAGTGGATCGATTTCAACGGCGTCGCGCTGCGCCTGCGGGACGCCACTGGCATCGCGCCGCCGCTGTTCTCGGCCGGCATCAACGGCACGTACAACGACCTCGTCGGGGTGCCGCCGGCCGGCAAGGACGGCGAGATCATCACGGCCAACCCCGTGCCCGGCGTGCCGGGGCACTTCGTGCTCAACACGGGCTTCCCGCCCTTCGATCCCGGCCTCTGCGGCAACGGCTCGCCGCCCGACCCCAAGTACAACGACATCAAGTGCGACTCGCCCGAGTACTCGGTCGAAAACGTGGTCACCGACAACGCCTCGGTGAAGCTGTTCTTCCAGGGAGCCTTCCCGATCCGCGCCGGATCGCACGTGCCGGACCCCGCCACGCTCAGCGACTGGGTCTCCGACCTGCGTGACCTCTCCGGCTACGCGCTGGTGCGCTTCCAGGTCGTGTTCGACGTCTCCGTCGACCCGAAGCTGTTCCCGTTCAGCGTGGACAGCCTGCGGCCGGCGGTGGACGAGGTGCGCATGCGGGTCCGCTACTGAGCCTGGCCCGGCGAAGCGCGCTGCTCCTGGGGCTGGCCGCGTGCTCCGGCTGCGGCGGCGCGGGCGCCGCCGAGCTGCGCAGCGTCTCGCCGGCGGAGCTGGCGCTCAACGGGCGCCTCGTGCTGTCCTTCGACGCGGCGCTCGACCCGCTCAGCGTGGACTCGTCCTCGGTGATCGTCGGCGACGTCGACGGGCGGCGGCTCGAGGCCGAGGTGGGGGTGGAGGCCGGCCAACTCGTCATTCGCCCCGTGGCCACGCCGGAGCTGGTGGCGCAACCTCCGGCGGCGCTGCAGGTGCGCCTGGCCGGCCTGCCCTCGCCGCATGCGCTGCGCACCGCGGGCGGCCGCGCCCTGGGTCGCGGACAGACCCTGCGCGTCCCGCTGCGGCCGGCGTTGCAGGACGAAGGGCCGGCGCCGCCGCGGCTCATCGAGCCGGCCGAGGCCGTGGTGGACGTGCCGTCGGACGGCCGGGTCGTGCTCGTCTTCGACGGCGTGCTCGATCCCTCGACGGTGACACCGGGCGACTGCGCCCTGCAGCCGCTGGCGGGTGGGCTGGTGCTGACGGGCGCGCCGGTGCTGCCCGGGGTCGGCTGGCGCTGCGTCGGTCGGCGCTTCGAGCTGACGCTGCGGCTGCCGCGCGCATCCGGCGCGCTGCAGCTCAGCTTGCGGCGCTCGGGCCTCCGCGGGGTCGACGGTCGCGTGCCGGAGCCCGCGCGAGAGCTCGAGCTGCGCTCGCCCTGATGCGGCGCGCAGGCCGGAACGGCCTGGCCGGCTGCTAGGATGCGGGCATGGACGCGTTGGGGCAGCACTGGGGCGGGGCCCTGCTCGCGGGCCTGTTCGGCCTGTGCGTGGGCAGCTTCGCCAACGTGGTCATCTACCGCAGCCCGCGCGAGGGCCTGTCCGTCCTGCAGCCCGCGCGCTCCTTCTGTCCCGGCTGCAAGGCGCCCGTCGCCATGCGCGACAACGTGCCCGTGCTCTCGTGGCTGCTGCTGCGCGGCCGCTGCCGAAGCTGCCGTGCTCCCATCGCCTGGCGCTACCCGGCAGTGGAGCTGCTGGTGGGGGCGCTGTTCGCCGCGGCGTGGTGGCTGAGCCCACCCGTCGACATGGCCTCCACGGGACGCTTCGTCGCCCTGTGCCTGCTGGCCTACTCGAGCGTCGCCGTGACGCTCATCGACCTCGAGCACTTCATCATCCCGGACGTCATCACCTACCCGGGAGTGGTGGGCGGGCTGCTGCTGTCGCTGGTCTTCCCCACGCTGCACGTGGGGCACTGGGGCTTCCGCCTCGAGTCGCCGCACGCCTCGGCGCTCATGGCCGCGTTCTTCGGGCTGCTGGCCGGCGGCGGCAGCCTGTTCCTGGTGGGGCGGCTCGGCAACCTGTTCCTGCGCCGCAAGCTGGAGGCGGCGGGCGTGCAGGACGCGATGGGCTGGGGCGACGTGAAGTGGATGGCGTTCGCGGGGACGCTGCTGGGAGCCCTTTCCGTGCTCTCGGCCATCCTGGTGGGCTGCGTCCTGGGCGCGCTGGCGGGCATTGCCATGAAGCTCGTGGCGCGCGCCCGCGGCGCGGAGGCGCCGGTGGGACTCCCCTTCGGCCCGTTCCTGTCGCTGGGCATCCTGGTCGAGCTGGTGCGGCCGCAATGCGCCTGGCTGCTGATCGACTCCCTGGCGCGTCCGGCTTGACGGATCCGAGCCGCGGCCCGTAGCCTTCGGGCCCCATGGACAAGCACGCCACGGCCGACGTGCGCAACCTCGTCTTCATCGGCGGCCCGCGCACCGGCAAGACCTCCTTCGCCGAAGCGGTCCTGCTGGCCACTGGCACGATCCAGCGGGCTGGCAGCGTGGCGGACGGCTCCACCGCCTCCGACTTCACGCCCGAGGAGAAGACCAAGCAGCACTCGGTGTACCTGTCGCTGTTGCACGCGACGCACAAGGGGCGCCTGCTCAACCTGCTCGACGCGCCCGGCTATCCGGACCACGTCGGCGAGGCCGCCGCGGCGCTGAGCGCCTGCGAGACCGCGGTCCTCTTCGTGGACGCCGCCAAGGGCATCTCCTTCCCCAGCCGCAAGATCTGGGAGCTGGCGGGACAGCTGGGCCGTGCACGCTGCGTGCTGGTCACGCATCTGGACGAGGCTGACGTCACGTGGGGCGACTACGTGGCCGGCCTGTCCGAGACGCTGGGGGCGCGTTGCGTCGCGCTGGCCGCGCCGCAGGGCACGGGGCCGGCCTTCAAGAGCGTGTCGGCCGTGCCGCTCGCGGGCGAGGCCTCCGGAGAGCTGGCCGCGTTGCGCGACGCGGCGATCGAGGCTGCCGTGGAGGTGGACGACGCCGCCATGACGCGTTTCCTCGAGTCGGATTGGCGACCGGACGAGGCCGAGGCGGCGCGCCTCGTGACCCGCTCGATGGTGGAAGGGTCGCTGGTGCCCGTGCTGTGCGCGCACGGCGTCGACGGCCGCGGGGCGGACGTCTTCCTCGACTTCGCGGGGCGCTGCCTGCCCTCGCCGGCCGACGGCCCCTTCTTCAAGGACGATCAGGGGCAGACGATCGAGCCGGGCGCCGCGGGCACGTCGGCCTTCTGCTTCCGCACCGTGATCGACCCCTTCGTGGGCCGGCTCTCGGTGCTGCGCGTGGTCACCGGCCAGATCGACTCCGGCACCCCGCTGGTGGTGGCACGCACCGGGAAGCCGGAGAAGCTGGCCCACCTGCAGGTCACGCAGGGCAAGGACCACAAGGAGATCCACTCGGCCGTGGCGGGCGACCTCATCGCCGTGTCCAAGGTCGAGACCATCGAGACCTCGGACACGCTGCACGACGCCGCGCACCCGCGCCGCTTCCCGCGCCTGGCCGTGCCCCGGCCCATGGTCGCGCGCGCCATCGAGCTGGTGAACCACGCGGACGAGGTCAAGCTCAGCACCGCGCTCAAGCGCGCCGCGGCCGAGGACCCCACGTTCACCTTCGAGCGCGACGACGCCACGGGCCAGCTCGTGGTGCACGGCATCTCGAACATGCACCTCGAGTCCGTGCTGCACCGCATCAAGGAGCGCGGGCACTTCGACCTCAAGGTCGAGACGCCCCGCGTCCCGCTGCGCGAGACCATCACCGGCCGCGCCGAGGGCCACCACCGCCACAAGAAGCAGACCGGCGGCCGGGGCCAGTTCGCCGAGGTCTTCCTCAAGGTGGAGCCGGCGGCGCGCGGCGCAGGCCTCGTGTACGTGGACGACACCGTGGGCGGATCCGTCCCGCGCCAGTTCATCCCGGCCATCGAGAAGGGCGTGCGAGACGCCATGCACAAGGGCATCGTGGCCGGCTACCCGGTGGTGGACGTGACCGTGAGCGTCACCGACGGCAAGTTCCACGACGTGGACAGCGACGAGCACTCATTCAAGATCGCGGGCATGAGGGCCTTCCGCGACGCCTTCGGCAAGGCGCACCCGGTCATCCTCGAGCCGCTGCTCGACATGGAGGTGGCCACGCCCTCGCGCTTCATGGGCGCCATCACCTCCGACCTCAACACGCGCCGCGGCCACATCACCGGCATGGACTCGCTGGGCGACACGCAGATCGTCAAGGTGCGCGTCCCGCAGCGCGAGGTGATGACCTATCCGACCGCGCTGCGCTCGCTGACCTCCGGCGAGGGCAGCTTCAGCTTCGAGTTCCACGACTACGAGGTCGTGCCGCCCGCCGTGCAGCACGAGATCATGGCCGGCTTCAAGGGCCACCACGAGGAGGAGTAGCTCTCCTCAGCGCGGCGGCAGGCCGAAGAGCGCCCGCGCGTTGGCGCTGGTGCGGGCGGCGAAGTCGGCCCGAGGCAGGCCGCGATCGTCGGCCAGGCAGTCCGCCACGTGCGACACGAAGGCGGGCTCGTTGCGCCGCCCGCGCACGGGCACCGGCGCCAGCCAGGGCGCATCGGTCTCGAGCACCAGGCGTTCCAGCGGCGCGGCGCGCAACGCGGCACGCAGCTCGCCGTTGGGCTTGTAGGTTGCCGCGCCGCCGGCGCCGAGGTGCAGGCCCAGGTCGAGCAGCCGCTCGGCCTCCGCGCGCCCCCCGGTGAAGCAGTGCAGGACCCCGCGCAGCCCCGCGCCGCGCCAGCGCTGGAGCTCGTCCAGCAGCCGCGGGAAGGCGTCCCGGCAGTGCAGGATGACGGGCAGGCGCAGCTCCAGGGCCGCGTGCACGTGGCGCTGGAGCGAGGCGGCCTGCGCGTCCAGGGGCGTGCGGTGGTGGTAGTCGTCCAGGCCGGTCTCGCCCACGGCGACGAACCCGCCGCGCCCCAGCAGCTCACGCAGCGGCGGCCAGCGCGCCGGATCCGTCACGACGGCCTCGGTGGGGTGGATCCCGGCCGTGGCCACGGCCCAGCCGGGCTGCGCCTGCGCGATCCGGAGTGCGGCCTCCGAGGACGGCTGGTCCACGCCCACGACCACGCAGGCCCCGACGCCGGCAGCGCGGGCACGGTCCACCACGGCCTCCCGATCCGCGTCGAAGGCCTCCCAGGCGAGGTGACAGTGCGTGTCGACCAGGTCGAGCTGTGGGGGTGTCGCGGAGGGCAACGGCGGGTCCGGGGGCGGGCTGGGCAGGGCCGCAAGTCAGATGGCATTCTATGGGGATGTCCATCGCCTCCCTGCCGCCCGAACCGGGAGCGATACGGCCAGGGCAGAAGGCTGTACCGCGGAAACGACCAACCCAGGGGGGCTCGCGCCCGAAGTCCATGCGTGCAAACAGGTTGATGGTTCTCGGTTCGATCCTGGCGGCGCTGGCTCTCACGGGGGGCTGCGGCGGCGGGGGTGGAGGTGGTGGAGGAGGTGGCGGCAGCAGCTCCGGGTCCGGTGGCGGCACCAAGGGCTTCAAGGTCACCGCGGGCCCGAGCGGCGGCAAGATCGCCGGCCTGAACTTCCCGGTCACGATCCAGTTCAACAAGGACGTCCAGCCCTCGTCGGTCACGCCGGCCACCATCCAGGTGGTCACCATCGACGACCCCTCCGGCCAGGCCACCACGCCCGGCGGCATCGTCGCCAGCATCGACTTCGCGGTCGCTGGCAAGACGGTGCAGCTCGTGCCCACCGTCGAGTTCCAGCCCGACAAGGTGGTCTACGGCTTCAAGGCCGACGCGCTGTACGAGATCGCCTTCAGCAACCCGAGCACGGGCGCCGCGATCAAGTCCACCGGGGGCGACTCCATCTCCAACCCGGGCACCACCTTCTTCTTCCGGACGCCCAAGAGCGGCTTCGACTTCAACCCAGGCTTCCCGCACGCCCGCGCCTTCCTGGTGCTGGATCCGGACGCGGTCACGCTGCCCGAGACGATCACCGACGAGAACGGCGACAACGCCGTCGTGGACGACGCGATCGCGCTCTTCCCCGGCTCCACCGAGATCCTGCAGACCAGCCCCCTGCTCCAGCTGCCGGTCACGCCGGTCTCGGAGGTGCTGTTCTTCTTCGACGACGCCGTGCAGCCGCAGACGGTGATCAACTCCATCGACAAGAGCAGCCCGGCGATCAAGCTGTCCATCAACACCGCGCCGCTGCCGGACTTCCTGCCGAAGACGCTGGCGGGCTCCTACGCCTTCATGCACCAGCAGGACAACCTGACCATCGTGCGCTGGTCGCCGGAGTTCACCGCCTACCCGCCGGGCTCGTTCGTGTTCGCGGAGGTCGCGGCCACCGTGCAGGACCTCGGCGGCAACGACAAGGAGACCATCACCGGCTCGGGCGATCCGGACCTGTTCGTGTCCATGAAGGTGGCCGGATCCGTCGACCCGGTCACGTACTCGCTCTTCGAGCCCTTCGACGATGACTCGCACGAGGACACCTCCTCGACCTCCGCCGAGTGGGCCGCCAGCTTCCCGGGCGAGCTCGGTCCGGTCCTCGGCGGCGGCACGGGCGCGGACGGACCCTTCTTCGTCGATGTGTCCGGCAGCAGCAGCAACCCCGGGAAGACCGAGGTGCCCACGGGTGCCGTGGTCGACTTCAACGCGAGGATCGTCTCGCTGCCCAGCGTGGAGCAGGTCGCCGACGGCGTCTTCGAGCCGCGCGTGTACCAGTTCTCGTCGTTCACGCTGCCGGCGGGCTGGACGCTCGAGGTGCTGATCGACCGCGACGGCGACGGCGTGCCGGATCCGGACGAGTTCCAGGTCCAGAGCCCGGGGAATCCGCTGGACGGCCTCGGGGCGCCGCTGGTCCTGCACTCCACGGGCGACGCGCACGTCCTCGGCGCCATCGACGTGAGCGGCGAGGACGGTCCGGTGACGGTGCGGCCGGAGGGGCCGTCCGACGCCGCTTATGCGGCCTACCTCGGGCAGGGCGGCACCGGCGCCGCGGCGTTGCTGGCCGCGGGGCAGGGCGGCGACGGCGGCGACGTGCTGCTGACAGGCTCCGCGGGCACGGTGGTCTTCAACCTGAAGTCGCCCGTCGCCACGCCCGCCTACCAGACGGCCGACCCCAAGCTGCGCGGCGCGACAGGCCGCAGCTCGGAGCTCACCCCGACCACCATCCACGACAGCTTCACGCAGCTGACGTCGCTGGACAACGACCCGGTCACGGGGCTGGTCGGCGATCCGCAGCTGCTGGCCGAGCTGGCGGCGGGCGAGATCCTGCTGCAGCCCAACCTGGGCGTCGGCAGCTCACTGCTGGGCAACTCCGGCACCGCCAACCAGGACATCGACGAGAACCACGCCATCTTCGTGCTGGAGAAGGTCTCGGTCGATGCCAGCGGCACGGAGTTCGTCGTCAGCTCGAACCCGGGCGACCCGACGCTCAACATGCCCAGCGACAACATCGGCG
>DASUFI010000034.1:0-6411 GCA_036274635.1 Planctomycetota bacterium | reverse complement strand
CCGACCTCGCCGCCCCAGTCCTCCACCATGACGCCCTTGGTCGCGAGCTGCTGGCGCACCTTGCGCCCGTCGGCGCCGGGCTTGTCCATCTTGTTGATGGCCACGAGCAGCGGGACGCCGGCGGCCGTGGCGTGGTCGATGGCCTCCTCGGTCTGCTCCATGACGCCGTCGTCGCCGGCCACGACCAGCACGGCCACGTCCGTGAGCTGCGCGCCGCGCGCGCGCATCTCGGTGAAGGCCTTGTGGCCCGGCGTGTCCAGGAAGGTGACGCCGTGGCCGCTGGCCGCGGTGACGTAGTAGGCCGCGGTGCGCTGCGTGATGCCGCCCGCTTCGCCGGCGGCGACGTTGGTCTTGCGCAGCGCGTCGAGCAGCGAGGTCTTGCCGTGGTCGACGTGGCCCATGACGGCCACCACCGGCGGGCGCGGCTGCGGCTCGCTGGTGTCGGCCTGGCGCCGCTGCTCCTCGTAGGCCAGCAGGCGATCCTCCTCGGTCTCGGGCGGCAGCACGTTGATCTCCCGGTTCATCTTGATGGCCAGCTCGAGCAGCTTCTCGCCGTCGAGCACCGCGTTCTTGTCGCGCGAGTCGAAGGTGCCCGGGAAGTGCTCGAGGATCTCGCGCGCCTTGACGCCCAGCATCTCGGACAGGTCGCGCGCGCTGATCGGCGGGCGCACGTCGATGGCGTGCGTGGGGCGCTCGGCCGGCTTGCGCGCCTTGCCGCGCGCCGAGGGGATGATCGAGCGGCGCATCGGCGGGCGGCGCGGCGCCGGGCGGCGCTGGCCGGTGAAGTGGCCGATGCGGATGGCCGCCAGCGCGGTGTTGTCCTCCGGGTCGAAGACCCAGTCCATGCCGCCGGTGCCGGGCTTGCCCGGCTTGGCCTTTGCGCGCGCGGCCTCCTGCTCGGCCAGCGTCTTGCGGGCGGCCACCTGGCCCGGACCGCCGCCGACCACGCGCCGGCCGGGTGCGGGCAGCGTGGGATCGGCGGGATCGTAGCCCGCGGGCGCCGTGGTCGCGGTCTGCACGCGGTGGCGCGGGGCCACGTCCTGCGGCTTGAGCTCGATGCGGCCGAGGATCTTCGCGCCGCGCCGTCGCGTGGGGCCGGAGGTCTCGGTCTTGCCGGCCTTGGCCTCCTCGCCGGTCTGGGACTTGTCCTCGCCCACGATGCCGCCCTGGTCGACGGCGAGCGGCTCGCCGTCGGGGCCGACGCCCATGAGCACGTCGGCGTTCGCGGGCAGCGCCACGTGGCCGCCGATGGTGACGACCACCTTGCGCTGCTCGTGCGCGTCCCCCGCCACCTCGGCCGCCTCGGGCGCGGCCTCCACGGGCGCGGGCTGCGCGGCGGCGGCCACCGGCTCGGGCAGCGGCTCGGCCGGCTGCGGCGGCGCGGGCGCCTCGACCGGCGCGGCCAGCGGCTCGGCGGCCGGCGCCGGCAGCTCGGGCGCGGGCGGCTCGGGCGGCGCCGCCGCGGCGGCCTCCTCGGCGGCCTTCTCCTCCGCGGCCTTCTTCGCCTTGGCGGCCTTCTTGGCCTCCTTGGCGGCGATCGCCTCCAGCTCCTCGGCCCAGGCGGCCTTCAGGATGCCGATCGTGCCGGGCTCGACGTTGCTGCTGGCCGACTTGATGCCGGGCAGGCCCAGCTCCTTGGCGATGGCCAGCAGGCGCTTGCTGTCAGCGTTGAGCTCCTTGCTCAGCTCGTGCAGTCTCACGGAACACTACTCCGCCTTGGACGACAATTTGTCGCCCGCCGGCTCGTCCTGGGTCGCGGAGCCGCCTTCGCCGGACGATGTCGGCGGAGGCGCGATGAGGTTCCCGTGCTCGTCCCGGGCGCTGTGCGGCATCTGCGTCACGCCCTCGATCTTGATGTCCCACCCGGTGAGCCGGGTGGCGAGACGAACGTTCTGTCCCTTGCGGCCGATGGCCAGCGCGAGCTGGTCATCCGGCACCACGACGCGCACGACTTTCCTCTCGCGATCCAGCGAGAGGCTGGCAAGCTGCGCGGGGCGCAGCGCGTTGGTGATGAGGTCCTCGTCGGACTCGCTCCAGCGGATGATGTCGATCTTCTCGCCGTTGAGCTCGTCGGTGATGGCCTTGATGCGCGTGCCGCGGATGCCCACGCAGGCGCCCACGCAGTCCACGCGCTGGTCGTTGCTGTGCACCGCGATCTTGGTGCGGTAGCCGGGCTCGCGCGCGATGCGGCGGATCTCGATGACGCCCTCGGCCACCTCCGGCACCTCGAGCTCGAACAGGTTGCGCACGAGGTCCGGCGTGACGCGCGAGAGCAGGATGCGGACGCGGCCGCCCACCTGCTTGACCTCGGTGATGATGCCGCGGATGCGGTCGCCCGGGCTGTACATCTCGCCCTTGACGCGCTCGCTGCGGGGGATGATGGCCTCGGCCTTGCCGATGTTGACCACCAGCGTGCCGCCCTCGATGCGCTGCACCGTGCCCAGCACGAGCTGCCCCACCTTGTCGTGGTACTCGGCGTAGACGGCCTGGTTCTCGGCCTCGCGCAGGCTCTGGATGATGACCTGCTTGGCCGTCTGGGCCGCGATGCGCCCGAGGTCGATGGCCCCCGTGTCCACGTCCGACGTGACCGAGAGCTGGCCCGTGCTGCGGTCGAGCGTGCAGCGGATCGGCACGTCCTTGCCCAGCTTGGGCTCGACCGCCTTCTGGATGGCGGCCACCATGGCGCTCTCGATGGTCTGGAAGATGAGCTCCTTCGGGATGTCCTTCTCGAGATGGATCGCTTCGATGATGCGCAGCAGTTCGCTGTTCATGCTCGATCCTCTCGTTGGGGTTTGTCGCTGTGGAGTCGGCTCGCTTCGTCGCAGGTCCCGCCATCGTCCGCCCGAAATGCAAGCAAGTGGGCCGAGGACCCACTTGCAGTCTCGGTCGGAACAGTGCGCGGGAGCCCCACATTAGGCGCCGCGCCGGCCCCGCGTGTCAAGGCGGACGGGCCCGGATGGGCCGATTCGCGCCGCTTCTCGCGGACGGGGGGCATAGCACGCCGAGCAGCGAAGGCACTCTCGGCTGCTAGAATCCGCCGTCCCCGCGACCGGCGCTCCATTCGGGAGCGCCCTCGACGGCCTTGCGGCGGCGCGTGGCCGCCGCAAGACCTGCGCGGGGCCCCTCTCGGCCGAGGGCCTTGTCATGCCAGAGACCGCTCCGGGCGCCGCGGGCGCCATCGCCGCGGGCACCGGCCGGCCGCGCCTGCAGGTGGCCCTGGACTTCAACGTCCTGTCGCGCGCCCAGCGCGCCGCCGCCGAGGCGCTGGCCGGCGGGGCCGACATCGTGGAGATCGGCACCCCGCTGCTGAAGAGCGAGGGCCTCGACGCCGTGCGCAAGCTGCGCGAAGCCTTCCCCGGCGTGCCGCTGGTGGCCGACACGAAGACCATGGACGCCGGCCGCGCCGAGATGGAGATGGCCGCCAAGGCCGGCGCCGCCTTCGCCACCGTGCTGGGCGTGGCCTCGCCGGCCACCATCCGCGAGTGCGTCGAGGCCGGCCGCAACTACGGCATCGCCGTGCTGGTGGACCTCGTCGGCGCGCCCGATCCGGTGGCCGTCGCGCAGAGCGCCGAGGCGCTGGGCGCCGCCGGCGTCGGCGTCCACTGCCCCATCGACGAGCAGATGCTGGGCCGTGACCCCTTCGACACCCTGCGCGCCGTGCGCCGCGCCGTGAACATCCTGGTCAGCGTCGCCGGCGGCATCAACTCCGAGTCGGCCGCCACCGCCGCCGCCGCCGGCGCGGACATCGTGGTGGTGGGCGGCGCCATCACCAAGAGCCCGGACGCCACGGCCGCCACGCGCGCCATCGCCGCGGCCCTCGCCGAGGGGCGCGCCCGCCCCACCAGCGAGTTCCGGCGCTACGGCCCCGAGCAGCTGCGCGAGGCCTTGGCCCGCGTCAGCACGCCCAACGTCTCCGACGCCATGCACCGCGCCGGCGCGCTGGCCGAGATCCACTCGGTCGTCCCCGGCCGCCACATGGTGGGCCGCGCCCTCACCGTGCGCACCTACCCCGGCGACTGGGCCAAGCCCGTGGAGGCCATCGACCTGGCCCAGCCCGGGGACGTGCTGGTCATCGACGCCGGCAGCCGCGCCCCCGCCGTGTGGGGCGAGCTGGCCACCGAGTCCTGCCTGCAGAAGAAGCTGGCCGGCGTCGTCATCGACGGCGCCATCCGTGACGTGGACGCGATCCGCGCCCTGCAGTTCCCCGCCTTCGCCCGCGTGCAGTGCCCCAACGCCTGGGAGCCCAAGGGCTTCGGCGAGATCGGCACGCCCGTCATCGTCGGCGGCGTGCGCGTCTCGCCCGGCGACTGGATCGTGGGCGACGACAGCGGCGTCGTGGCCGTGCCCTCCGAGCGCGCCGTCGAGATCGCCAACCGCGCCCTCGACGTGCTCGAGATGGAGAACCGCGTGCGCGGCGAGATCCGCGCCGGCCGCACGCTCTCGCAGGTCATCGAGCTGTACCGCTGGGAGAAGGCGCGCTGATGGCCGCGCCGGCCGCGGTCGTGCGCGTCACGCTCAACGGCGAGCCGCGCGAGCTGCCGGCAGGCGCCACCGTGGCGGACCTCGTCGCGCCCCTCGCGCCGACGGGCCGGCCGTGCGCCGTGGAGGTCAACCGCGAGATCGTGCCGCGCTCGACACATGCGGCGCGGACCCTGCATGACGGCGACGCCATCGAGGTGGTGGGATTCGTGGGCGGCGGCTGAGGCGGCAAACCCTCGGGCCGCCCGCCCGTACGAAGCGACCGGGACCGACCCGCCGGAGGACGCGCCGTGGTTCAAGGCTTCCGCTTCATGTCCCTGCCAGCCCTGGCCTTCATGGGCGCGTGGGCGCCGGCGACCGACGGCGACGTGAAGCACTCGCTCGCGGTCTTCGCCGAAACGCCCCTGGGCAGCGAGGGCGAGGCGGCCCTCGCGACGATCGTCGACTTCGCCGAGGCGAGCGCCAAGGTCGAGATCGTCGTGTCGGAGGAATTCGTGCCGTGGATCGGCGCCCAGGAGGACGTGCCGCACTCGGAGCTGCTCCTCGGCGCCTGGGTCGCCGGCAACGTGCGCAGCCAGCTCGACTCGGGCGTCACGCGCAGCGATGCGTACGCCGGCATGCTCCAGATGTTCGCGGTCTACGGCGCGCTCAAGGCCACGGAGCCGAAGTTCAAGGTGCCTGCCATCGAGGGATTCCTCGACCGGCATCGCCGGGGTGAGCTCATCGGCTGGCTGGCCCCTGCGGCCGGCACGGGTCCCGCGGTCGTCGTCGCGCAGCCGTCCGGCGATGCGCCGGCCCACGGCCTGGTTCCCGACGCGGACACCGCCATCCGCATCGCCGTGGCGATCTGGGACCCGATCTACGGGGCGGATGCGATCGCGGCCGAGAAGCCCTGGGTCGCGAAGCTCGACGGCGAGGTGTGGAACGTGACGGGCTCATTGCCGGCGGGGAGGGCGGGCGGAGTCGCCGAGGCCAGCATCGACCGGACGGACGGCCGCATCCTCCACGTCGGGCACGGCGAGCAGGGGCGTCGCGAGGTCAGGGCTCCACCCCCGGCCCGAACGTGGCCGCGATGAGCTTGAGCGTCTCGCCCTGGGCCTTGGCGCGCACGTCGCCGAGGCCCTCGTGGCCCATGACCACGCCGCCCTCGTAGGTGTCCACGACCTCGCCGAAATAGTAGACCGCGCCGTCGTCGCCCTGGGCGAAGTCGTTGAGCGAGATCTCGCTCACGGCGCCGCCGGTGAACTCGGTCTCCTGCAGGACGTGGCACTCGACGGCCTCGCCGCCCAGGTCGAACTCGCGCGTGTCGGTGAGATAGATGTCGACCACGACCTCGGCCTCGCCGTCCGACTTGCCCTGGAACACCTTCACGCCGCCCGGCACGAAGGGCTGGAAGGTGTTGCCGATGTCCAGCGGGTTGGTGAAGACGGGCGGGTCGGTGGGCACGGAGAAGGCGGCGGCCGATGCGGCTGCGGTGGCGACGGCCAGCGCGGCGAGCGCGCGGCGTGCGGATGGGAGCGGCGCGTTCTTGGGAATCTCCGGGAGGCTGTCTCGATCGCCGGCCGCAGCGCGCGACACGCTCGATCTGCGTGGCTACGATAGGCCGCGATTCCCGCATGGAATGACGCCCGCATGAGCGCGCACGAAAACCTCCCCGGTGGCGACGCGATCGACGCGGTGCCCGGCGACGGCCCGCTGGTCCTCGCCGGCCACGCCTTCGCCTCGCGCCTGTTCGTGGGCACGGGCAAGTACCGCACGAACGAGCTGATGCGCGCGGCCGTCGACGCCAGTGGCAGCCAGTGCGTCACGGTGGCCGTGAGACGGATCGGCCTGCAGCGCGGCGAGGGCTCGCTGCTGGATTTCCTGGACGTGACGCGCATCACGCTCCTGCCCAACACCGCCGGCTGCTTCAACGCCGAGGACGCCTGCCGC
>DASUFI010000033.1:0-6856 GCA_036274635.1 Planctomycetota bacterium | reverse complement strand
AGGCCAGCGACGCGCGCGCGGGATCGCCGACGTCCGCGAAGAGCAGCCCGAGGCCGCGGTGCGCGTCGGCGTCGTCGGGGTCCAGCTCGATGGCCCTGGACAGGTGCTCGAAGGCTACGTCGAGCTGCCCCGAGTCCAGCGCGACGTGGCCGATCATCGTGTGCAGGCGCGCGTCGTCGGGCGACTGATCGAGGGCCCGCCCGAGCTGATCGAGCGCCGCTGCGGAATCGCCCGACATGTGGCAGACGCGGGCGAGGACGCAGCGCGCGGAGTGGTCCGCGGGATCGCGGTCCACGGCGGTCTGCAGCTCCGCGCGCGCGGCGGCCAGCTCGCCGAGGCGCAGGTGGGCGACGCCGCACAGGAAGTGGGCGGTGCAGTCGTCGGCGCCGGCCGCCACGGCCCGGTCGAGCAGCGTGACGGCCACGTCCGCGTCGCCGGCGGAGAGCGCCTGGGCGCCAGCGGCCAGCATGGACAGCAGGTCCGGCGTGGCGGCCTGGGGCGTGGACGTCGCGGCCGCCTCGCCGGGCTCCGCCGTGGCCTGGAGCGGGTCGGGTTCCGGGCTCGCGGGGGCCCCCACGCAGGCGGCCAGCGCTGCAGCGAGCGCTCCGGATCGGAGGTAGGTTCCGAGATGTCGCGTCAAGGTTGGCCCTCCGGCGAGCGTCTGTACTGGGCCGGACGGCCCCGTATCGGCCAAAGCTCATGTCCGGATGAATGAAAACGGCCGCAGTGGAAGTCTCAACCTGACGTCCCCTGACGTTCAGCGCGCCCCCCGGGGCGCCGATAAGGTGATTCATGGTCCCCGACACCGTGGTCCGGATGACTTACGACGAATGGCGGGCGGTCCTCGACCGCGAGCTGGCCGTGGTGGTCGTCGATGACGAAGGCCACCGGCGCTGCGCCATCGAGCGCGGGCTGGCCAACTTGCTCACGCGGGCCCAGGCGGAGGCCTACTACGCCCTCAATTCCTTCATCCGGCGGCGTCCCGAGGCCTGCGCTGGCTAGCCGCCGCGGCCGCGGCACTGCGTAGACTGGCGCCGTGACCTCGCGCGGCCTGCTCATCCTCGTCGTGATCCTGGCCGTGGTGGCCGGCGGCGGCGTCCTGCTGCTGCTGCGCGGCCCGGCCGAGCCCGAGGCCCGAGCGCCCATCACCCCGCACCCGGCGGCTCCCGACGTGGCGCCCCCGCCGGTGCTGCCCGACGCGCTGGCGTCGCGCGACCGCCCCGATGAGGCCTCCGGCGCCACCGCGCCCGCCGCCGCGCGCATCGATACGTCGGGCGCCGCCTCCACCGTGAGCGCGCGCATCATCGATCGCGCCGGGCACGCCGTGGTGAAGGCGCGCGTCTCGGCCTTCGAGCGCGAGGACGACCCGCCCTTCCGCACGCGCCACGAGCTCGAGCGCCACGAGACCACGGGCGACGACGGACGCGTGCGCTTCGTCGGCCTGCCAGCCGGCCCCGACCTGGGCCTCGAGGTCGAGCACCCGGACTTCGCGACCGAGGTGAAGGAGACCTTCCGCGTCGCGCCGGCCGGCGACCTCGACCTCGGCGACATCGTGCTGCAGGAGGGCCTGCTGCTGCGGGGCACGGTCTTCGGCGCCGAGAACCAGCCGCTGCCGGGCGCGACCGTGACGCTCTCGGACATGACCGCCATGCTGGGTCATCCCGACGCAGCGCCGTCGCGGACCGCCACCACCGACGAGGCCGGCCGCTACGGCTTCGCGCACCTCGCGACGCGGCAGTACGCGCTGGAGGCCTCGGCGCCTGGCCACGGCACGACCAGCATGGTGCTCTCGCTCATGCTCGGCGGCGGCATGCCCGACCTCACGCAGGACTTCCACCTCGAACGCGCCGACTCGCAGCTGGGCGGCTGGGTGCTCGGCCCCGACGACCACGGCATCGCCGACGTGCCGCTGACCCTGACCCGCAGCCAGGTGCAGGGCAATGCCTACTTCCTGCGGCGCGGGCGCAGCGGGCCTGACGGACGCTTCGACTTCCCCGACGTGCCGGCGGGCGTCTACCAGATCGACCTCGATGCGCAGGAGTGCTACGTCGACCGGCCGGTGCAGGTGGTGGCCGGGCCGGACGACCAGGTGGTGCACGCCCAGCTCGCGCTCGTGGTGCACGGAGTGCTGGTGGCCACGCCGGCGCCCACGGCCTTCAAGCTGCACGTGCAGCCCGACGGCCGCACCGGCGCCGGCCTGCTGGGCAAGGGCCGGGAGTCGCAGGAGCTGAAGGGCGACCGGTTCGAGCTGCGCGGGCTGCGGCCCGGCAGCTACCGCTTCGAGGTGCAGGCGCCGGACTTCGCGCTCACCAGCAGCTCGGACGTGATCCTCGGGCCGGGGCAGGCGCCCGCGGAGGTCGTCATCACGCTGCTGCGCGGCGGCAGCGTCGCGGGACGGCTGCAGCCCGCCGCCGCCGGCGTGCGCGCCGAGCTGCGCGAGTCGGACTGGGACCCGGCCAGCCCCATCGAGTCCACCTTCCCCACCACGCCCGTCCACGGGCTGGTCGCGACCACCTCGCCCGACGGGCGCTTCCTGCTGGAGCACGTGCCGCCCGGCGCCTACGTGCTGACGCTGCGGCCGCCCGGGGCGCCGCCCATCCACGTGCGCGACGTGCAGGTGCGCGAAGGCGAGGCCACCGACGCGGGCACGCTGACCGTGGAGCGCGGCGGCGTCATGTTCGGCAACGTCGTCGGCCCGGACGGGCGCGAGCGCAACGGCGTGCGCATCATGGTCATGTCCGACCGCCACCAGGCGCAAGCGGTGACCGACGCGCAGGGCGCCTGGCGCCTCGAGGCCTTGCCGCCGGGCGACTACGAGGTGCAGGCCACGCCCGGCGTCCTGTGGGAGGCGCTGCGCTTCGGCGCCATCGAGCACGTCACGCTGCACCCGGGCGAGGAGCTGGGGGTGGCGCTGACGCTGGTCGAGCGCGCCGCGCAGCCGCGCTGAACTAGCGCGGCAGCACCGTCTCGCCTGCGGGCAGGTCCAGCTCGAGCTGGCGCGCGCGGCCCTCGGGTCCGAGCAGCGTCACGCGGTAGTGGCCCGGCGGGACGGACAGCGGCTCGCCGGGGCGCACGCTGAGCTGGCCGAGGCCGCCATCGAGGACGGCTCCGTCCCACGGGCCGTCGGCCGGCAGGCGCACCCTGGCGCGCGCGGGCTGCGGCCCGCCGATCCACAGCACGACCGCCAGCACCACGACCGCCGCCGCCGCGACCGCGGCGTAGGTGCCCAGCGCGCCGCGCAGGCTGCGCGCGCCGCGGGCCACGTCAGGGCGCAGCCAGGCGCACGAGCACGTAGGTGACGCCGTCCACCTTGGCCTCGTCGACCAGCTCCATCGCGTCGAGGGCGTGCTGCGGGCCCTCGGGGCCGAGCGCCTCGACGAAGAGCCGATCGCCGGGCGACGGCACGACGGCGAGGCGCCGCTCGACGTCGAGGCCCAGCTGGTCGGCCAGCCCGCGCGCGGCGCGCGTGAGGGCCACGCGGCGCGCGTCGGCGTCCACGAAGACCTCGCCACAGCGGCCCTCGGCGAACAACCAGCCCGGCTGCTGCGGCGGGTGGCCCGCCCACGAGGGCGGCCCCGTGCGGCAAGCGGCCAGCGCCGCGGCCAGCAGCAGCGGCGCGGCCAGCCGGCGCGCGCTCAACGCCGCAGGCGCTGGGCGATGAACGTGGCCAGCTCCGTGCGCAGCGCCGCCAGGTCGCTCGCGGTCAGCTCGCGCGAGTGCGCCGCGAGGCGCTGGCCGAGGTCCGCCTCGAAGGCGGGCAGCAGGCCGGCGCCGGCGTCCAGCTCCAGCCAGACGAAGTAGGCCTCGTCGTCGCTCCACTCGCCGATGTTGCGCGCGCCGACCATGCCGGCGTCGACGATGCGCCCGACGGAGTCCTTGTCGCCCGAGAGCGCGGCCAGCGCGTCGGGCGTGAAGAGCTCGGCGCTGCGCTGGGCGTAGGCGTTCTGCAGGCGCGCCACGGCCTCGGTGCAGAAGGCGCGCAGCGCGGTGCTGGCGGCCTTGCTCGCCTGGGCCTGCGCGACGCGCACCTCGTCGCCGAGCGGCGCGTGGCCGGTCACGCGGTAGACCAGCATCTCGCCCTGCGCGTCCCAGCCGGCTCCGGCGTTGCCCACCCAGGCCGGCGCGCGCAGCTCCATGACCGTCGGCTTCTCGGGCGCCGAGGAGCAGGCCGCGAGGGCGAGCAGCAGCAGGCAGGGCTTCATGAAGGGCTCCGCGTTGCGCGGCATCCTAGCAAGCGAGGGGCGGCACTCAGCGCTCGGGCGGCAGCCAGCCCGCGAGGTCCGGCATGAGGCGCAGCGTGTGGCGGCGCAGCAGGGCGCGCACCTCCGTGGTGCTGCCCAGCGCGAAGACCTCGCGCGCCACGGCGCGGGCGTGCTCGAGGTCCACGCAACCGATGAGCTTCTTGACCAGCGGCAGGTGGTAGGGCGACATGCTGAAGCTGCGCAGGCCGAGGCCCAGCAGCAGCAGGGTGGCCTCGGGATCGCCGGCCATCTCCCCGCACAGCGAGACGTGCGTGCCCACCTCGTCGGCGGACTGCACCACCATGCGCACGATGGTCAGCACGCCCGGATGCAGCGGCTGGTAGAGGTGCGCGACGCGCGCGTTGTTGCGGTCCACGGCCAGCGCGTACTGCGAGAGGTCGTTGGTGCCCAGCGAGAGGAAGTCGGCCTCCTCGGCCAGCGCGCGCGAGGCCAGGGCGGCGGCCGGCACCTCGACCATGGCGCCCAGCGCCAGGCGGGCGTCGAAGGGCACGCCGCGGCGGCGCAGGTCGGCCTGCACCTCGGCCACGATGGCCCGCGCGCGCCGGAACTCCTCCACCATCGTGACCATGGGGAACATGACCCGCATGCGCCCGTGGGCCGAGGCCCGCAGCAGGGCGCGGATCTGGGTGTAGAAGAGGTCGGGCCACTCGAGCGAGAGGCGCACGCCGCGCCAGCCCAGCACGGGGTTGGGCTCGGGCGGCACCGACAGGTACGGCAGCGGCTTGTCGCCGCCCACGTCGATGGTGCGGAAGGTGATCTCGCGCCCGCCCACGCGCTTGAGCGCGCCGCAGTAGTGCTCGTACTGCTCCTCCTCGCTCGGGAAGGTCTCCCGGCCCATGAAGAGGAACTCCGTGCGGTACAGGCCGATGCCGCGCAGGTCGTCCAGGAGCTCCTCGGGCAGCTCCTGGAAGTTCTCGACGTTGAGCAACAGCTCGATGGGCACGCCGTCGGCCGTGTTGGCGTAGCCGCGGCACTGCGCCAGGAGCTCGTGGCGGAAGCGCTCGTAGTCGGCCGAGCGGCGGTTGGCGGCGTCGAGGTCGGCGGCGCCGGGGTTGACGATGACGGTGCCGCTGTTGCCGTCCACGATCCAGCGCCCGCCGCGCGCGGGCAGCGAGGCCACGTCCACGCCGGTGACGGCCGGGATGCCCAGGCTGCGCGCCAGGATGGCCGCGTGGCTGGCCACGCCGCCGCTGCCCGTGACGATGGCCGCGAGCCGCGCGTGGTCCACGTTGGCGGCGTCGGAGGGCAAGAGCTCGCGCGTCACCAGGATGACGCGGTCCTCGCCGTCGCCCAGCTCGACGTCGTGGGGGCGCCCGGCCAGCACGCGCAGCAGCAGGCGGCCGATGTCGCGCAGGTCCGCACCCGGGTCGCGGTCGGCGCCCTGGCTCACGGCGGCGAGGCGGTGCTGCCACTCGGCCACCTCGTCGCGCACGGCCACCTCGGCGTTCACCAGGTTCTCGCGGATGCGCTCGCGCAGCCCGTGGCGGAAGGACTCGTCCTCGAGCAGCAGGCCCTGCATCGAGAAGATGCGCGCGTCGCGCGCTCCCACCTGGGCCTCGATGCGCTTCTCCAGCTCGGCCAGCTGCACGCGGGCGTCGTCGATGGCCAGCCGCAGGCGCTCGTGCTCGGCCGCCACGTCGGCCTCCGTCAGCGCGAGCACCGGCACGTCCACCTCGTGCTCGGTGTGGAAGACGGCCATGCCCACGGCCATCCCGGGCGCCATGGGCAGCCCGGCCACCACGAGCTTGCCCGCCGGCTTGCTGTGGCGCGTACTCACGGGGCGCTCACGAGGCCAGCCGCTCCGTGACCCAGGCCGCCAGCTCCGCCGCGCGCACGCGCTGCTGGGTCATGCTGTCGCGGTCGCGCACGGTGACGCTGCCGGCCGTGAGCGACTCGCCATCCACCGTGATGCAGAAGGGCGTGCCCACTTCGTCCTGCCGGCGATAGCGGCGCCCGATGGCGCCGGACTGGTCGTAGAAGGTGGCGATGCCGCGCCCGCGCAGCTCGTCCTCGAGCTTGAGCGCCAGCTCCGGCATGCCCTCCTTCTTCACCAGCGGGAAGATGGCCACCTTCACCGGCGCGAGGCGCGGGTGCAGGTGCAGCACGGTGCGGCTGTCGTCCTCGCCCTTCTCGCCGCCTCCGCTGGCCTTCGCATCCGGGACGGCGCCCTCGAGCTTCTGCTCCTCGTAGGCCTCGCACAGGAAGGCCAGGAGCGCGCGGTCCACGCCCGCGGCCGGCTCGATGACCCAGGGTCGGAAGCGCTCGCGCGTCTGGCCGTCGAAGTACTCCAGCTGCTTGCCGGAGGCCTCGCTGTGACGCGCGAGGTCGAAGTCCGTGCGCGAGGCGATGCCCTCCAGCTCCTTCCAGCCGATGGGGAACAGGTACTCGATGTCCGTGGTCGCGTTGCTGTAGTGCGCCAGCTCGGTCTTCTCGTGGTCGCGGCGGCGCAGCCGCTCGGGCGCGATGCCGAGCCCGACGTACCAGTCGAAGCGCTGCTGGCGCCAGTAGTCGAACCACGTCTCCCACTCCGCGGGCGGCACGAAGTACTCCATCTCCATCTGCTCGAACTCGCGCGTGCGGAAGATGAAGTTGCC
>DASUFI010000032.1:0-9362 GCA_036274635.1 Planctomycetota bacterium | reverse complement strand
GCGCTGGTGGCGGCCGGCGCGCTGGTGCTGGTGGCGGCGCTGCCCAGCGCGGGCAGCAGCGGCTGGAAGCTGCTGCTCGGCCAGCGCGACGTGCTGGACGTGCGGCGCAACTTCTACGGCGTGCTGCTCATCACCGACGTGGACGCCGACCAGCCGGCGATGCGGCGCACGACCATGACGCACGGCACCACGCTGCACGGCGTGCAGTTCCAGGACGCCGCGCGGCGCCGCGAGGCCACCAGCTACTACGGCCCGGGCAGCGGCGTGGACGTGGCGCTGCGCTCCGCGCGCCGCCGCGCCGACCGCCCGCTGCGCGTGGGCGTGGTGGGCATGGGCGCCGGCACCATCGCCAGCTACGCCGAGGCCGGCGACGCCGTGGCCTACTACGAGATCAACCCCGCCGTGGTGGACCTCGGCCTGCGGTACTTCAGCTTCTGCTCCGACGCCTCCCAGCGCGGCGCGGAGGTGGACGTCACGCTGGGCGACGCGCGCCTCGTGCTGCAGGGCCAGCTCGACGCCGGGCAGCCGCAGGCCTTCGACGTCCTGGTCGTCGACGCCTTCAGCAGCGACGCCATCCCCGTGCACCTGCTCACCGACGAGTGCTTCGCGCTCTACGAGCAGCACCTCGCGCCGGGCGGCATCCTGGCCTTCCACGTCAGCAACCTGTACCTCGACCTCGCGCCCGTCGTGCGCCGGCTCGCGCAGCAGCACGGCCAGCAGGCGCTGCGGGTCCTGGCTCGCGGCGACGCCGCGCGGGCCACGGCGGACACCGAGTGGGTGCTGGTCTGCGAGCCGGACGTGCTGCGCGCCGACCCCGCGCTGGCGCCCGCCGCCACGCCCTGGCCGGCGCACGCGACGCAGGCGCCGCTGTGGACCGACGACTTCAGCAGCCTGTGGCCCGTGCTGCGGTGAGAATCGTCCCTCGGCGGTAGTCCGATCCGGAGCGACGGAACAGCCGAAGGGCTGCACAGACCGCCGATCTGTCCGTCGAATGGCCGCCTTTCGCGCCCGATGTCGCATGAAGCTGGCCACGAAGTCCGATCGGCCCGTCGTCGTCGACTTACCATCGAGTCATCGGGCCGCCGGAGGACCTCGACGTGCTGCATGCCCTCGTCGTCGTCTTGCTGGGCGTCACCGCGCCATTCACCCTGGCCGACACTCGAGTGGACCTGCCCCGTGGTCGTGCCGTGTGGCTGACGGGTGAATGGACCTCGCGCAGCGAGCTGTGGGCGGATGCCTCGCTGGCGTTCCGGAGAAAGGATCGGGACTTGCTCGTCCTGGATGGTGGAACCCACCAGCCTCGGCTCGTCTACACCTATCCGGATCGCGCCTGGTCGCGCACGTGCGGGCCGGCATGGTCGGCAAATGGCACGGCGTGTTACGTGTGGCTGGACGTGCATGAGCAGCTCGTCGCCATGGACCGCGACTCTGGTCATCGCAGGTCGCTGACGAACATTCCGACGCACAGCTGGAACGAGAAGGGTGACCAGCACCTCGATGGAGGACCCGTCTGGAGGCGCAATGGAATCGTGGACGACAGCGCCGCCGGACTGTTGCTCTTCGTAACGCGCGAGGAAAGGAATGACCAGGTCGCGTTCTGGCAGAAGCGCAGCGGTCGGGGCGGCACATCCCTGATGGCCCTCGACCCGGAGGATGGATCGACCGTCGCACTCGCTGCGAAGGGCACGCTCCCCGAAGTCACGCTGTCATGGGAGTTGTCGCTCTCGCGCAAGCGACTCTTCATTGTCTCGAATCCAGCAGGCAAGTACCGACCGGGCGAGCCCCACGACCTCGACGAGCGGCGGCTCGACGGCCACGTGGAACGGGAGTTCGACGAGCCTGCCGGCACGGCGGGCGACCTCGCCCTGTCTCCCGATGAGCGATGGTTGCTCGTCGAGCGCCTCTACAAGGTCGGCAAGGAAATCCCCGCCGTGCAACTCGACGACTACACCCGGAAGGACTTCGACGTCCTATTCGAGGCCGAACACGGTGGCTTTGTCCTGATCGATCTCGATTCAGGAGAGGTGACAGATGGGCCGGCGAGCGGCACCGAGGCGGCGTGGGCGTCCGACAATCGGCGCATCGCCTACGTCGATGGTTGGGACGTGAATGTGTATGACCGCGAGTCCCAGACGACCACGCAGCTGATTCGCGGAGGGCCTGAGGAAAGAAACTGGTCCTGGGAGACCTGGTACGAGCCAACATGGTCAGCCAGCGGCCGGCGACTCGCGCTGACGACGGGCGGAGACGGCAGCATGCTGCTGTTGGACCTGGACACTCGCGAGTTCATGCTCGTGGATATCCAAGCCACCGGCAAGTTGTGGGCACCAGTACCGAAGCTGTTCGGTGGATGAGCGAGGACTGCGGCGCAGCCAGGAAGACTTTGGGTCAGATCTGGTTCACCAGGGTGAAGAACACACGGCGGTTCGCCGACTAGTCCTGCCAGATCTGGACGTCGTCCAGGATCAGCGAGCCTTCGTTGCCCCAGAACACCAGGGCGGCCACGTCGCTGGCGGCCGTGGGGGAGAGCTCGAGCTTCTCGCCGTCCACGATGGTCTTGCCGTCGCTCACGAACGTGAGCTCGAGCGTGCGCGTGGCGGGAGAGATCTGGGCCCTCAGGGCGAAGGGCTGCAGCGGGTTCGCGGCCGGCTGGTCCGGGTCGGTGTAGAAGAACTCGCGGCCGCCGTAGGTGAGCACCGGAGCGCCCGCCTCGCTCGAGAGCTGCAGGCCGCCGAGCACCTCGTCGGTGCTGTCGGTGGCGACCATGATCCACTGCACCTTCGGGCTGAAGCCGGACGCGGGCGCCTCGAAGCGGCCGGCGAAGCTGACCGTGACCGTGCCGGTCCCGATCGGCGCGGCCGAGGGCAGCGCGCGCAGGCTGACAGGCCGGGCACCGCCCGGCGCCGTGATGCGCAGCGCCTGCGTCGGCAGCGGGCCGGCGGGGATCACGGAGATCTGCCCGGCGTCGAGGGGGTCGATCTTGAGCGCATCCCCGGGCGGGCCGCCCTGGGGGTCGTAGCGCACCCAGCCGACGTCGCTGTCGGTCGCCCACGGCAGCGGGCCGGTGGGCTCGCTCTCGAAATTCGCCGAGAAGCGCGGCGTCGAGGCGCAGGCAGGCAGCAGCAGGGCCAGGCACAGCAGCCGCAGCATGGCAGCACTCCGCGGGGTGGGCCCCTCGGTTCTACCGCAGCGCGCCGGACGGATCATGCTCCCGCGCGTGGAACCCCGCCGCCGTCCGCCGTAAGGTGACGCCCCGATGCTCTCCCGCTTCGCGGCGCGCCTCGCGGACTGGGCCCAGCGCTGGGTGCCCGACCCCTTCGTCATCGCCCTGGGGCTGACGGCGCTGACCTTCGCG
This sequence comes from Planctomycetota bacterium, assembly GCA_036274635.1. Classification (GTDB taxonomy): domain Bacteria; phylum Planctomycetota; class B15-G4; order B15-G4; family B15-G4; genus DASUFI01. The sequence goes on along the minus strand of DASUFI010000032.1, from coordinate 6,007 downwards.
CTCGGGTGGCTCAACATGCCCGAGCCGTCCGCGCGCGTGCTGGCGGCGGGCTGGTTCGCGCGCTTCGCGGCCACGGACACGCTGGCCTTCACGGCGCAGATGGCCCTGATCCTGGTGGCCGGCTCCACGCTGGCGCGTGCGCCGCTGGTGCGCGGGCTCATCGGCCGGCTCGCGGCGCGGCCGCGCACGACGGCAGCGGCCGCGGCGCTCACCGCCGCCGTCGCCATGCTGGCCTCCATCCTCAACTGGGGCTTCGGCCTCATCGTGGGCGCGGTGCTGGCGCGCGAGATCGGCGCGCGCTTCAGCGCCGAGGGCCGCAAGCTGGACTACCCGCTGGTGGCCGCGGCCGGCTTCATGGGCTTCATCGTGTGGCACGGCGGCCTCTCGGGCAGTGCACCGCTCAAGGTGGCCGAGAGCGGGCCGCTGGGCGTGCCCGTGCCGCTGGACCAGACGCTCTTCTCGCGGCTGAACTTCGTCATGGAGGCGGCGCTGCTGCTGGCGGTGCCGTGGCTGTTCACGCGCATCGCGTCGCCGCAGCACGAGAAGCTCTGGCCCGTGACGCCGCTGGAGGTCGTGCGCGACGACGACGCGCGCGAGGGCGCCGGCGCGCGGCTGAGCGGCCTGCTGCTCGTGGGTCTGGTCGTCGTGCTCGCGCTGCTGGCGCTGGCTGGCGCGTTCGAGCAGGCTGGCGCGCTGCGCGGGCTGTCCATCGGCACGGTCGTGCTCGTGCTGGTCGTCGCTGGCCTCGTGCTCTTCCGCAGCCCGCAGCGCTACGTGCGCGCCTTCGGCGCCTCGGTGGACGAGGCGGCCGGCATCCTGCTGCAGTTTCCCTTCTACTTCGGCATCCTCGGGCTGCTCGAGGCGGGCGGCATGGTGCAGCGCCTCGCGGGCGACACCGCCGGGCTCGCGCGCGGACTGCACGGGCTGGGGCTGCCGCTGGCCTACGGCTTCGACCTCGTGACGTGGGTCTCGTCCGCGATCGTGAACGTCTTCGTCCCGTCCGGGGGCGGGCAATGGGCGGTGCAGGGCGGCATCGTCGCGCACGCCGCACAGGAGCTGGGCGTGCCCACGGGCCGCGCGGTCATGGACCTGGCCTACGGCGACCAGTGGGGGAACATGCTGCAGCCGTTCTGGGCGCTGCCGCTCCTGGCCATCACCGGCCTGCGGGCGCGCGACATCATGGGCTACACGGTGGCGATCATGCTGCTGGCCGCGCCGGTCTTCGCGCTGGTCTTCCTGGGCCTGTGAGCGGCGCCGGGCCGTGGCCGCGCTTGCTTCCGCGCGCCGTGAACTGAAGCGACGCAGGTGCGTTGCATCCGTGACGCTTCCGTGCGCGCGGCGGCCGACGGTGTTCGAATGCGCACGGAAGCGACGCACGTGCATTGCATGTGCGTCGCTTCAGTTCATGGCGCGCGGAGGGGTTCGCGGCCCGTCTTCGCCCCTCAGGGTTCGAGCCGCTCCGCAGCGAGCTGGAAGCGCGGGATAGGGCAGCAGGGGCCTGCCGACCCGTGGGATGGCCGCGGTCGGCTCGGCGTGGCGGGGCGACCCCGGGCGGTGCCGCTTCCCGCGTCACCGCCGCCGCACGGCCCTGTAGCCCCGCCGCGAGCGGCCCGTCGCGTTGCCGGCCGCGCGGCGCCCTTGGTACGCTCGCTCGCTCCCCCCGAACCTCAGCATCCCGGCTTTCCGGCGAGGACCCGACGCGCCCGTGCCTCCGTCCGCTCCGCACGACGACGAGGAAGAGGTCCATGTCCTGCAGGCGGACGCGGCGGCGGGTCGCAAGGGCCGCCTGCCGGCCCTCTTCGCCGCCCTCGGCCTGCTCGTGCTGGCCGGCGCGGGCGCGTGGCTGGCGTTGCACCCCGAGCTGCTCGGCAAGAAGCGCGCGGCGGGCGCGCAGGCGCCGCCGCCCGCCGCCGGCAACCTGCTGGGTGCCGGCTGGTCCTTCGAGACCACGGACGCGGGCTCGGCCTTCACCTTCTGGTCCATGCCCGACGACGCCCCCGCCTGCTTCGAGGTGAGCAATGCCGGAGCCCACAGCGGGGCGCTGGGCGCGGTCGCGCACCCCGTCGAGGCCGGCTGGTGCCGCCTGCAGTCGGCGCAGCCCGTGCCGCTGGGCGCTCACCGCGGCGCCATCGAGCTGTCCGCGTGGAGCGGCACGCCGGCGGCGGCGCTCGTGTTGCGCTTCGAGGCGGCTGGCAAGCCGGCCATCGAGCGCGTGGTCGCGGCGGGCGAGGGCGAGCTGAGAGGCGCCGCGCTCGTGCCGCCCGGCTGCACCGACGTGCGCGCCGTGCTGCAGGCCACGGGCGAGGCGCGCGTGGACGACGTCTCGCTGACGCGAGCCGACGCCTCGGCCGCCGCGGGCGAGGAGCGCCTCGAGCGCGGCGCCTTCCAGGTGCTGGCCCGCGGCCCGCACCTGCTGGTCTTCCGCGGCGACGAGCTGGTGCTCGAGGCGCCCGGCCTCTCGGCCGCCAGCGCGCCCGGCGTGGCGCTGCCGCCGCTGGTCGCGCGCCTGCCCGGTGCCCAGGGCGACGAGCTGGCCCTGCCCGGCGGCGGCCGCGGCAGCAGCCGCGTCGAGCGGAGCACGGACGCCGACGCGCTCACGCTGCACGAGACGCTCTCCGGACTGCCCGCCGGCGCGCTGGCGGTGCGCACGCTGTGGATCGGCGGCTCGCTGGCGCAGGCGCCCGTGGGTCTGGTCTCGGCCACCGGCTTCTCGTCCTTCACCGGCGACTTCACGGTGCCGGGCGTCACCTCGCTGGTGCTGGGCCACACGCAGGACCGGCTGGTCGTCGAGCTGGAGCCCTGCGACCTGTCCGGCACGCGCCAGGCCGACGGCCGCTGGCTGCTGCGCTCGGAGTCGCCCGTGGCCGAGGGCCAGGCGCGCACGCTCGTGCTGCGCACGAACTTCCAGGAGGAGCGCGTGGCCGCCGCGCAGCACCGCGACGCCGCGCTGGCCGCCGAGCAGGCCGGGCAGTACGGCGAGGCGCTGGCGCAGGCCGACCTCGTGGTCACGAAGTACCCGCACGACGAGGAGGTGCTGGCCGCCGCGACCGGCGTGCGCAGCCGGCTGGTCACGCGCCTGCAGGAGCGCCTCGACGCCATCGACCGCGACCTGCAGGACGCGCTCTTCCTCGCCTCCGCGCGCCGCTGTCGCGAGGTGCTGGCCGATTGCGAGGACGCCGCGCGCACCTGGTCCGGGAGCCAGGCTGCGGACCTCTTCCACGAGCGCGGCCGCACCGTGGAGGAGCGCGCCGCGACGCTGCTGGAGGCCGACCGCGCGCGCCGCGCCTCGGCGCTGCAGGCCGTGTCGGGCAGCTTCCGCGAGGCCGGCTTCACCGGCGTGGCCGACGAGATCGACGACACCTTGAAGCGCTGGCTGCAGCCCGCGGCGGGGAGCGGCCCGTGAGCGCACGCGCCCTCGGGCTGGACGTCGGCGAGGAGAGCACGCGCTACGTCGCGGGGCGCGTGCGCAAGGGCGCCTTCGAGATCGTGCGCGCCGGCGAGGCGCCCACGGCCGAGCTGGCCGGCGCGCTCAAGGCCGCGGGCCTCAAGGGCTGGCGCGCGATGGTGGGCGTCACCGGCCGCGACATGATCCTGCGCACCACGCAGGTGCCGCCGGTGCCCGACTGGCAGCTGCGCGAGCTCATGAAGCTCGAGATCGCCGAGGTGGCCGAGCACGCGGGCGACGACCTGTGCGCCGACCACGGCCTGCTCCCCGGCGCCGCGCGCCATGGCGACCAGGACTTCGCGCTGCTGGCGCTGGTGCGCGAGGGCCTGCTGGAGCAGCGCTCCGAGCGCCTCGCGGAGGCCGGCGTCTCCGTGGGCGCCTTCGCGCCCAACGCCATCGCGCTGCACAACGCCGCGGTGGCCGTGGACGGCGCCGAGGGCGTCACGCTGGTGTGCTGCCTCGACGCCGCCACCACGGACCTGGCCCTGGTCGAGGACGGCGAGCTGCTCTTCGCCCGCAACCTCGCCGGCGGCCTGGACCTGTTCGAGAAGGCGGTGGGCGAGGCGCTGGCGCTGGACGGCGCCCGGGCGCGCGCCGCCACGCGCAAGCTGGCCGTGTTCCCGGGGCCGGGCGAGAAGCTCGCAGGCCAGCAGGGCACCGTGGCGCGCGCGCTCGAGGCGCCGCTGCGCCAGGTGGTCGGGATGCTGCAGAGCACCGTGCTGCTGTGCAAGAACCAGTTCAAGGCGGCGGACCTGCGCCTCGGGCGCGTCCTGCTGTGCGGCCCGGGCGCGGAGCTGCCCGGCCTCGATGCGGCGCTGACGCGCACGCTGGGCGTGCCCGTCGCGCGCTTCGACCCGACCGAGGGCTACCTCGTGGGCGAGGCCGAGGTGCCCGACGGCCGCGGCCCGGACTTCGCCGTGGCCACGGGCCTCGCGCTCATGGGCACGCTGCCCGACGCCTACAGGCTGGAGATCCTCACCGACACGCAGCGCGGCCGGCGCCGCTTCAAGACGCGCACCGTGTGGCTCGTGGCCGCGGCGGTGCTGGTGCTGGCGCACCTGGTGCACGCCTTCGTCTCGGCCCGCAGCAACTACGAGCTGGCCGAGCGCGACGTGAACAACCTGCGCCGCGAGGTCGAGTCGCGCAAGGCCGACGTGCGCACCAGCGAGCACACGGCGCAGGAGGCCAGGGAGCTGGCCGCGCGCCTCGCCGCCCTCGAGGACCTCACCGTGCCCGGCAGCGGCGTGCTGGCCGCGCTCGACCTGCTGGACGCGGACCTGCCCGCCGAGCTGTGGGCCTCTTCGGTGCGCAGCACGCGCGCCGTCGAGCCGGAGTTCGCGCGCGGCACGACGCGGCGGCCCTTCATCATCGTGGAGGGCTCGGGCAAGGAGCAGTCGCGCAGCCTGCAGGACGCGGTCACCGAGCTGACCCACAAGCTGCGCGAGGACCCGCACGTGGCGGCGGTCAAGCCGCGCTTCTCCACCAACCCCAACGGCGCCTTCAGCTACTCGCTGTCCATCGACACCAGCGTCGTGCCCGGCGGCGCGCCGGCTGCCGACGACGGCGCCGGCGACGCCTCGCAGGCCGCGCCCGGCGCGGACGCGACGCCCGCGGCGCGGGGAGGCCGCTGATGGACCGCGAGCTGCGCCGCACGCTGCTGGTGGCCGTGGGCATCGTGGTGGTGCTCTTCACCGGCCGCGCGCTCATCAGCGCGCTCTACGACGACGACGACATGATGCGCCAGGCCAGCACGCTGGCCGCCAAGCTGCGCCCGGGCGGCGAGGCCGAGGGCCGCCCCAAGCGCGAGGACATGGCCGCGCTGAGCGCGCTGCGCGACCAGCTCGCGGCGCGCCTCGCCGAGGTGCTGCCCACCGTGCGCTACGTGCAGCCGCCCGAGTTCTCCGTGGCGCCGGGCGGCAGCCCGGACCTGCAGTACGTCGAGATCCTGCGCCGCGAGCAGCAGGCGCTGGTCAAGGGTGCGGCCTACGTGGGCCGCTCGGTGCCGGGCAACCTCGGAATGCCGGACCTCAACCCCACCGGCCTCGAGGACGTGCTGCGCACGCTGCGCTCGCTGCACATCGTGCACGAGGTCGTGTCGGCGGCCATCGCCGCGGGCGTGGACAGCGTGGACGAGATCCGACTGCCCACGGTCGCGCGCCGCAGCCAGGAGTCGGCCGGCTTCCTGCGGATGCACAAGGTGGACTTCCTGCTGCGCGGCACGCCGCGTGCGGTGCGCGACACGCTGGCCAAGCTCACCGCGGGCCCGCCGTGGCTGGCGCTGGACGACGTGAAGATCGAGAGCGCCGACCCGGACGGCGCGCGCGTGACCTGCCGCTTCTCGGCCGCCGCCGTCACGGTGGACGACAGCCAGCCGGTGGCCGAGGGCTGAGGCGATGAAGGGCCCGCCGAAGGAACCGCTGGTGTTCATGGGCGCCCTGCTGGCCGTGGGCCTGCTCTCGTGGCGCGAAAGCACGCAGCGCTACACCTCGCTGCGCGCGTCCTCGCCCAAGGTGCTGGCGCTCGAGGCGGTGCAGCCACCGCCGGACATCCGCTTCGGCGCGC
>DASUFI010000031.1:0-7109 GCA_036274635.1 Planctomycetota bacterium | reverse complement strand
GGCGGCCGGGCACGCGCGCCGGGCGCTGGCGCTGGCCGAGGCCAACCGGCTGGGCAGCGAGCGGCTCGAGGCGCTCGACCTGCTGGCGCGCGCTGGCGGCACCGACCTCGCGGCCCTCGAGGTCGAGAGCCTCGAGCGCGGGCCGTGGCTGGCCGACCTGCTCTTCACGCGGGCCGCGGCGCACGAGGCGGCCGGGCGCAAGGAGGCCGCCGACGCGGACAACGCCCTGGCGCTCTCCATCCTGGGCGAGACGCCCTCGGGGCCGGTGGAGGCGCGCGGCCTGCTGCAGCGCGTGGAGGCCGACCTGTCGCGGGTGCAGGGCCTGCTGTCCCGTGGCGCGCCGGACTATGGCAAGTTGGGGGAGCTGCTCTCGCGCGCGGCGCGCGACCTGTCCCGCTCGCGGGCGCTGGTGGAGGCCCATGACTGCCAACCGCTGCGACCGGCCCTGGCCCGGGCCACCGCCCGCCTCGCGGCGGTGGGCGAGGGCGCCGAGGGCGGGGACATGAGCGGGCTGGCCGCGCTGGCCGAGCGCCTGCGCAACCTCGAGCGCCTGGCCGAGATCAACAAGGTGCTCAACGCCGAGCACGAGCCGCAGCGCCTGCTGGACCTCATCGTGGACAGCGCCATCGAGATCACCGGTGCGGCGCGCGGCTTCCTGATCCTCTTCGACGGGCGCGCCGAGGAGTTCCGCGCGGCGCGACACATCGACGAGAGCAGCATCCGCCACCCGGAGTTCGAGATCAGCCACTCGGTGGCGCGGCGCGTGGTGAAGGAAGGGCGACCCATCCTCACCGCCAACGCCATCGACGACCCGCGCCTCGGCGGCGCCGCGAGCATCTCGGAGCTCAAGCTGCTCTCCATCCTGTGCGTGCCGCTGGTGTCGCGCGACCGCACGCTGGGAGCGATTTACCTCGACCACCCGCAGGTGGTGGGGCGCTTCGACGAGCGGCAGCTCGAGACGGTGACGGCGCTGGCCGAGCAGGCGGCCATCGCGCTGGAGAACGCGCGCCTCTCGGAGGGCCTGGCGCGCAGCAACGACGAGCTGCGCGGCAGCCGCGAGGAGATCGCGCGCCTGAATGTCGCGCTCGAGGCACGGCTGGTGCAGCGCGAGGCCGAGCTGGAGACCGTGCGCGAGAGCCTCGACGCCAGCCGGCGCGCGCTGGCGCTGCGCTACGACTACGGCAACATCGTCACTCGCAGCCCGCGCATGCACGAGGTCCTGGACCTCATGGACCGCATCACGGACACCGAGTTCCCGGTGCTCATCTTCGGCGACTCGGGCACGGGCAAGGAGCTCATCGCCCGCGCGATCCACTTCAACGGACGCCGCAAGGAGCAGAACTTCGTCTCGCTCAACTGCGCCGCCTTTGCCGAGCCGCTCATCGAGAGCGAGCTCTTCGGCCACGTGCGCGGCGCCTTCACGGGCGCCGACCGGGACCGCAAGGGCCTGTTCGACCAGGCCCATGGCGGGACGCTGTTCCTGGACGAGATCGGGGACATGAGCCTCGAGGTCCAGAAGCGCCTGCTGCGCGTCCTGCAGGAGGGCGAGTTCATCCCGGTGGGCGGGCGCGAGGTGCGCAAGGTGGACGTGCGCATCCTGTGCGCCACGCACCGCGACCTGCGCAAGCTGGTGGCCGAGGGGCGCTTCCGCGAGGACCTGTACTACCGGCTGGCCGTGGCCCAGATCCGCCTGCCGCCCCTGCGCGAGCGGGGGGAGGACATCGCCCTGCTGTTGCCGCACTTCCTCGAGCGCCACGGGGGGCAGGCGCGGGCCGTGGACCCCGAGGCGCTGGCCCTGCTCCGCGGCCAGGGCTGGCCGGGCAACGTGCGCGAGCTGGAGAACTTCGCCATGAACCTGCTGCTCTTCGACCGCGAGGGCACGCGGGTGACGGCCGAGCAGGTCCGGCGGCTGCTGGCGGCGGGCACGGGCGAGGCGCCAGCCCTGCCGGACGCCGCGCCGGCGGGCGGCGCGCTGCGCGAGCGGGTGGACGCCTACGAGCGCCGGCTCATCGAGGAGGCCCTGGCGCGAGCCGGCGGCAGCAAGTCGGCCGCCGCCCGCGACCTCGGCGTCGGCATCCGCACCCTCTACAAGATGCTGGAGCGGCTGGGGATCGGCTGAGCCCCGGGATCGGGCTCCCGGGGGCCGCCGGGAAAATGCCCGTTCTCGGGGCCTGTCTGCCGTCGCTCAGGCGGGGGCTTTTGGCATATAATCCGGCCGTGCTTTCCGGACGGCGGACCAGTCCGGAATCCTCTCCCCGCTTGCCGCTCCCGATGGTTGCCAGCTCCCGCCGCGCCCTGATCGCGCTTGCCGCGCTGTGCCTCGTGCTTCCCGCCGTGGCACTGGGCGGCCGCATCACCGTGCATTTCCTGGCCACCTTCGACCTGCAGGGCGCGCCAGGCGAGCCGCCGCCGCTCGCGGCCGACTCGGGCGTCATCTCGGTCAGCGGCATGGGCTTCTCGGTCGTGCCCACCCCGGGTGGTGGCGGCGCGCTCCTCGTGCAGGGCATGGGCCTGCCCATGGACGTCAAGCTGCACGGCGAGTTCAAGAAGGACTTCAAGGGCAGCGAGCTGGTGGTCAACTGGAGCATCAGGCCCAACCAGACGACCTCCTGCCTCACTCTCCGCTGCGCCGAGGACAGCGACGGCGAGATCATCGACGCCGACTGGGACGGCGGCGGCGTGGTGCTCATCGACGGCACGCCCGTCAACACCTACAGCGAGGGCGAGACCAGCGCCTGCACGCTGACGCTGCGCGACAACTCCATCGGCCCGGACCTGTGGATCTTCACCATGACCAAGCTGGGTGGCGTGCCGGTCACGAGCAGCGGCCCGCTGGTTCTGGCCAAGCCGCTCGCTGTGTGCGCCCTCGACGTGATCGTCCCGGCCGGCTCCATGGGCAGCTTCGTGCTGGACGACCTGCAGGCCACTTCGACCGACTACAAGTCGAAGTAGCCGCGCGCATGCGCGTGCTCATCACGGCGGGCGGCACGCGCGAGCCCATCGACGACGCGCGCGTCATCGCCAACGTCTCCACCGGCCGCCTCGGCGCGCGCCTGGCGGACGCCGCGGCGGCCGGCGGCCACGAGGTGCTGCTGCTGCACGGCGTGCACGCCGTGCGGCCCTCCTCGCCGCGCGTGCGCTGCGAGGTCTTCGACACCGGCGCCGACCTGGCGCGGCTCCTCGAGCGTCACGTGCCGGCGTCCGACGCGGTCATCCACGCCGCGGCCGTGTCCGACTACGTGCCCGTGCGCGCGCCGGGCAAGATCGCCTCCGACCAGCCCGAGCTGCTGCTGCGCTTCGAGCGCGCGCCCAAGCTGGTGGATCGGCTGCGCGAGCTGCGGCCCTCCGCGCTGCTGGTGGGCTTCAAGCTGGCCGCGGACGCAGACGAGGCCGGGCTGCTGGCGGCCGCGCAGGCGCTGCGCGCCCGGGCGCGGCTGGACCTGGTGGTCGCCAACGTCACCGGCCGCACCGGCGAGGACGATCACGAGGCCCTGCTCGTGGGCGAGGCCGGCGTGCTGCAGCGCTGCCGCAGCAAGGCAGCCATCGCCCAGGCGCTGGTGACCTTGCTCGGAGCCCACGCGCCCGGGGCCGCGTGAGAGGCCGCCCGCCGCGGGGCATAATGCCCCCATGAAAGTCCTCCTTGGCGTCACCGGCGGCATCGCGGTCTACAAGGCCTGCGAGCTCGTGCGTCGGCTCCGCGAAGCCGGCCACGACGTGCAGATCGTCATGACCGATGCGGCCCAGCGCTTCGTGACGCCGATGACCTTCGAGGTCCTGTCGGGCCGCCCGGTGGGGGTCTCGCTCTGGGAGGGCAAGGATCCCTCCATCGAGCACATCCGGCTGGCGCGCTGGCCCGACGTCATTGCCGTGGCGCCGGCGACGGCCAACACGCTGGGGCGCCTGGCGCACGGGCTGGCGGAAGACCTGCTGTCCACGGTGGTCCTGGCCAGCCGCGCGGACGTGCCCGTGGTCATCGCGCCGGCGATGAATACCGCCATGTGGGAGAACCCGCTGGTGCGGCGCAACATCGAGACGCTCGCGGCCGTGGACGGCGGGCGGCGCTACCGCTTCGTCGAGCCGGTGGAGAAGACGCTGGCCTGTGGAGAGTCCGGCATCGGCGCGCTGGCAGACGAGGCGCGGATTCTCGCGGCCATTGCAGACGCGGGCCGCGGCTGAGCTGCTGCCGCGGCTCAAGACGGACCGTCGCGCGACCGATCTAGGGCGCTCGCGACGGGCCGAGGGTCCATCGCGAGGCTCTCCGACGTGCGGTCGGGCCGCCCTCGTAGCCAGCAGCACCAGGAAGCACCAGCCAACGCCTCCGGCCCGACCGCACCTTGAGCGCCCGACGTGCGACGCGGGCGGCCATTCGCTACGCTGACGGGCTTGCCGCCGGCCCCGAGCCGGCCACACCCGGAGGAGCCATGGCCCTGTCCGACGTCCGCGCCGCCGCCGCCGACATCCGTCGCCGCCTCGACCAGATCCGGGACTCTCTTTGACGCGCCTCGACTGGCGCAGGAGCGCGCGCGCCTCGAGGCCATGATGGCCACCGACGGCTTCTGGGAGGCCGCCGAGTCGGCCCGTGCCGTGGTCTCGCAGCTCAAGCAGTCCAAGGCCCGCCTCGACCCGCTCGAGCGCGTGCGGCACCAGCTCGAGGAGCTGGACGTCATGCTCGAGCTGGTGGCCGAGGACGACACCCCGGCCCACGTGGCCGAGGCGGCCGCGCTGGCGGAGCGCGTGGAGGCCGCCATGGCGGAGCTCGAGTTCCGCATCATGCTCGACGGCGAGTACGACGCGCGCTCGGCCTTCCTCTCGGTGCAGGCCGGCGCCGGCGGCACGGACAGCCAGGACTGGGCCTCGATGCTGCTGCGCATGTACAGCCGCTGGGCCGAGCGCACGGGCTTCGAGGTCGAGCTGGTCGACCGCCTCGAGGGCGAGGAGGCCGGCATCAAGTCGGCCACGCTGCTGGTCAAGGGCGAGTGGGCCTACGGCTACCTCAAGGCCGAGGCCGGCGTGCACCGGCTGGTGCGCCTGTCGCCCTTCGACGCCCAGCACCGGCGCCAGACGGCCTTCGCCGCGGTGGAAGTGTCTCCGGAGATGGACGAGGCCGAGGCCATCGAGATCCGCCCCGAGGACCTGCGCGTGGACACCTATCGCAGCGGCGGCGCGGGCGGCCAGCACGTCAACAAGACCGACTCGGCCATCCGTCTCACGCACCTGCCCACGGGCATCGTGGTCGCGTGCCAGAGCGAGCGCAGCCAGCACAAGAACCGCGCCACGGCGATGAAGATGCTGACGGCGCGCCTCGTCGCCCGCGCCGAGGCCGAGCGCTCGGCCACGCTGGCCGGCCTGCAGGGCGAGCAGACGGACATCGGCTTCGGCCACCAGATCCGCAGCTACGTGCTGCATCCGTACCAGATGGTCAAGGACCACCGCACGGACCACGAGACCGGCAACACGGCAGCCGTGCTCGACGGGGACATCCAGCCGTTCATCGAGACCTTCCTGCGGAGCCGGCGCAAGCCATGAGCCCGCAGGACGAGAGGAGGACGGGCGTGCGGCTGGCGCTGCTGTCGGTGACGGACAAGACCGGGCTGGTGGACTTCGCGCGCGGGCTGGTGGAGCGCGACCTGCGCCTCGTGGCCTCGGGCGGCACCGCGAAGGCCCTGCGCGACGCGGGCCTGCCCGTCACGGAGGTGGCCGAGCTCACCGGCTTCCCGGAGATGCTCGACGGCCGGGTCAAGACGCTGCACCCCAAGGTGCACGGCGGCCTGCTGGCGCGGCGCGACGACGCGGCGCACCGGCGCGCCCTGGCCGAGCACGCCATCGACGAGATCGACGTGCTGGCCGTGAACCTCTACGCCTTCCGCGAGGCCGCGGCCCAGCCTGGCGCCACCGACGAGCACGTCATCGAGAACATCGACATCGGCGGCCCCGCCCTCATCCGCTCGGCCGCCAAGAACCACCGCTCGGTGTGGGTGGCCACCGACCCGGCCGACTACGGCGCGGTGCTCTCCGGCCTCGACGCCGCGCGCACCGATCCGGCCGCCGGCCTCGCCGTGCGCCGGCGCCTCGCCGCCAAGGCCTACCGCGCCACGGCCGCCTACGACGCCGCCATCTCGAGCTGGTTCGCGCAGGGCCTGGGCGAGCTGCCCGGCCGGCCGGCCTCGCGCGAGCAGGTGCGCTGGCCCGAGACCTTCGTGCGGGAGGGCGCGGGGGGAAGGTCGCTGCGCTACGGCGAGAACCCGCAGCAGCGCGCGGCCTTCTACGTGCAGCGCGGCAGCGAGCCCTGCGCGGCCCGCTCCCGGATGCTGCACGGCAAGGAGCTCTCCTACAACAACATCCTCGACGCCGATGCCGCCCTCGAGCTGGTCAAGGAGTTCTCCGAGCCGGCCGCGGCGGTCATCAAGCACAACAACCCCTGCGGCTGCGCGCTGGGCCGCGACGCGCTCGAGGCCTGGGGGGGCGCGATGGCGGGCGACCCGCAGTCGGCCTTCGGCGGCATCGTCGCGCTCAACCGGCCGGTGGACGCCTCGCTGGCGACGCTGATCGCCACGCCCGACACCTTCCTCGAGGTCATCATCGCGCCCGAGTTCAGCGCGGACGCCGTGCACCTGCTGACCACCGGCGTGAAGTGGGGCCGCAACGTGCGCCTGCTGGCCTGCGGCCCGCTGGGCGCCGAGCCGGACCGCGCGGACCTCGTGGTGCGCAAGCTCACCGGCGGCTTCCTGGTGCAGGAGCGCGACCTCGGCTTCCTGCGCGAGAAGCGCGAGATCGTGAGCCAGCGCCGCCCCGGCGACGCCGAGCGCCGCGACCTCGAGTTCGCCTGGCGCGTCTGCAAGCACGTCAAGAGCAACGCCATCGTGCTGGCCAAGGACGGCGCCGTCGTCGGCGTGGGCGCCGGCCAGATGAGCCGCGTCGACTCGGTCCTGCTCGCCGGCGACAAGGCCGGCGCCCGCGCCCGCGGCGCCGCCCTCGCCAGCGACGCCTTCTTCCCCTTCCGCGACTCCCTCGACGAGGCCGCCGCGATGGGCGTCACCTCCGTCATCCAGCCCGGCGGCTCCATCCGCGACTCCGAGAGCATCGAAGCCTGCAACGAGCACGAGATGGCG
>DASUFI010000030.1:0-5876 GCA_036274635.1 Planctomycetota bacterium | reverse complement strand
TCGCCTGCGAGCAGCTCGCGCAGGCACACGGCGTCCAGCTCGCCCGCCGGCAGCTCGCCGCGGCGCAGCGCGGCGACGCGCGCGGCGTCGGTGTCGAGGCCGAGCACCCGGAAGCCCGCCCGCGCCGCCGCCGCGGCCAGGTTCAGGCCTACGTACCCCAGGCCCAGCACCGCGAGGGTCGCGCGACGCGCCGCGAGGCGTGTGGTCAGCTCGTGCAGGTGCGGCGATGGGGTCACGCGGCCTCCACCATCCGACGGCCGTTGAGCGCCGCGGCTTCCCAGCGCCCCGAGAGGTAGAGCGCGGTCACGCCGGCGGCCTTGAGCAGGGCGGACACCAGGATGGCGTACCACACCCCGCGCAGCCCTCCGTGCATCTCCACCGCGAACCAGCGCGCCAGCGGCACGCGCAGGGCGTTGCCGGGAATGGAGATGAGCACCGTGCGCAGCGTGCTGCCGGCTCCGGCCATGGCGTCGGAGTACACCGTCTCCAGCGCCTGCGGCACCTGGCAGAAGGCCATCACGCCGATGTAGCCGGCCGCGATCTCGAGGATGGCTGCGTCGCTGGTGTAGATGGAGGCCAGCGGCCGGCCCGCGACCAGGAAGAGCAGGCCGGTGACGGTCATGCAGGCGACACCCACCGCCGTGCCCACGTGCCCGGCGCGTCTCGCGCGCGCGAGGTCGCCCGCGCCGACGGCGTGCGCGACCACGGTGGCCGTGGCCGTGCCGATGCCCAGCAGGATCATGAAGGAGAAGCTCTCCACCCCGCGGAAACCGACGCCGTAGGCGCCGTAGGCATCCTGGCCGAACAGCCCCACGACCTGCAGCAGGAAGGCGCCCACGATCGAGTAGGCCAGCGTGGCCGTGCCCGCCGGCAGCCCCACGCGCAGGATCTCGCGCACGACCGGCCCATCCCAGCGCCAGCTCGGCCGGCGCAGCAGCTCGAGCCAGTGGTAGCGGTGCACGAGCTTGCCGAAGAGGATGCAGGCCGCGAGCGTGCGCGACAGCCCCGTGGCCAGCGCCGAGCCCATCACGCCCAGCCCGCCGAAGTGGTACGTGCTGCCCATCACGGTGAACTCGTGCGGCAGCACCAGCACGGCGTTGAGCAAGGCGTTCACGGAGAGCGCCAGCAGCTGCATGCGGAAGGGCGTGCCCGTGTCGCCGAGCGCCTGGAAGACGAAGTCCAGCAGCGGCTGCACGAAGAGCGCCGGCATGAACCAGTACAGCGTGCGCAGGAACAGCGTGGCCTGCTCCACCGCCTCGCCGCTGCCGCCCATGAAGCGCAGGATCTGCGGCGCGAAGATCCACTGCAGCGCGGCGAAGGGCAGCACGAGGCGCGCCGCGAGCCCGAGGCCCTGCGCCGTCGCGAGCGCCGCGCCCACGCCCTGGCCCGCGCCCAGCCGCCGCCCCACCAGCGACTGCGTGCCGCGCGCCAGGATGAGCACCACCCCGAAGGTGGCGATCTGGATCATCATGAACAGGCCGAGCGCGTCGATGGCCGCCGGCCCGACGCGCCCGAGGAACCAGGCGTCCAGCTGGTTGTAGGCGTTCTGCAGGATGAACGAGAGCGCGGCGAAGGGCGCGAGGCGCGCGATGGCGCGCAGGATGGGCTCGTCGAGCGTGCTTCTCACGGGGCGGCCGGCGCGGCGTCAGCCGCCGCGCGGCGTCCCGCCCGGCGGCGTCTGCGGGGCCGGCTCCTGCGGCATGGGCGCGTCCTGCTTCGGGCCCGGCAGGCCGGGCTGGAACACGATCGCGCCGGCGCGGTCGCCGATGTGCCAGTGCAGACGCAGCTGCGTGCGGTCCACCCAGATCCACTGCAGGAGCAGCGTGGCCGACTCGAAGCCCGGCTGCACCTCCTCGCTGGGCAGGTCCACGGCCGACTCGCCGGTGACCGCGAAGAAGTGCGGGACGCCGCCAGGGCCCACGGTGAAGCCTATGGGGCGGTTTCCCGCGGGCAGGACCACCTCCCCGGCGCTGAGCTGCACGTCGCTCCGCAGCGTCGCGCCCTGCGCGAGGACGCAGCGCACGCGCAGGGCCTTGAGGCCCATCGCGTCCAGGCCCGTGCCCTCGCTGAAGGCCGCGACGTCGCGCGCCACCTGCCGCCAGTGCGCGCTCAGCTGCAGGGCCGAGTCGGGCAGCGTCAGCGTGGCCGTGCACTCGGGCGCGGCGGAGGCCGGCGGCGCCGGCCGGGCGAGCAGGCCGGCGGCGAGGAGCAGCGGGAGCAGCAGCTTCATGGTCGGGCCTCCGGAAGCGGTCGACCGACGCCCCGGGCGGGGGCTGCGTGACGCACGGGCGCCGCCGCGGGATTGTAGAGCCACCGCAGGGCGGGAAGAATGCCCCGATGGAGTCCGCCCCGCGCACCGCCGCCGCCCGCGTCGCCGTCTGCGGCGGCGGGCCGTCCGGCCTCATGGCCGCGCGGCTGCTGGCGGCGGATGGCCACGAGGTCACGGTGCTTGAGGCCGAGGCCGAGATCGGCGGCCTGTGCCGCTCGCGCGTGGTCGACGGCTGGACCTTCGACATGGCCGGCGGCCACATCATGTTCACGAAGGACCGGCGCGTGGCGGCCTTCTGGGACGAGCTCTTCGCCGACGAGCCCTGCGTCAGCACGGAGCGCCGGACGCGCATCCTGCACGACCGCGAGCACTGGGTGAGCTACCCCTTCGAGAACGCGCTCGGCGAGCTGCCGCTGGAGCACAACCTCGAGTGCACCGAGGGCGTGCTGCAGGCCTCGCTGGCGCGCGACGGCAGCCCCGAGCCGGACAACTTCCACGACTGGATCCGCTGGAAGATGGGCGCGGGCGTCGCGCGCCACTTCATGGACCCGTACAACCGCAAGATCTGGAAGTGCGCCGACCTGCACGAGATGGGCACGAGCTGGATCGCCGGCCGCGTGCCGGACGCGCCGCTCGCGGACGTGCTGCGCGCCAGCCTCGGGCAGACCACGCAGGGCTACACCCACCAGGCGGTCTTCCGCTACCCGCTGCGCGGCGGCTTCGCGGCGGTGCACGAGCGCATCGCGCGCCCGATCCGCGCGCGCATCCGGCTGCGCCACCGCGTGCAGCGCATCGAGCCCGTGGCCGGCGGCCGCCCGGGCGCGCGCGGCTGGCAGGTGGACGGCGAGCGCTTCGACCACGTGGTCAGCACGCTGCCGCTGCACGCGCTGCCCGGCGTGCTGGGCGGACTCGACCCCGGCGTCGCGGCCGCCGCGCGCAGCCTGCGTTACCTCGGCCTCGCCTCCTACCTCTTCGGCGTGGACGCCGAGTGCGTGCGACCGTACTCGTGGGTCTACCTGCCGCACCCCTGGCAGGGTCCCGCCAACCGCATCACCTACCTCTCCAACTACAGCCCGCACAACGCGCCCGACGGGCGCGGCTCGATCCTGGCCGAGGTCACCTACGACGCGGAGCACGCGCCGGACGCGGGCCCGGAGGGCCGGCGCGAGCTGGCGCGCACGCTGGAAGGCGCGGGCGTGCTGCGCGCCGACGCCGTGCGCGTGAGCGACGGCTACCTGAACCCGGCGGCCTACATCTTCTACGACCGCGGCTTCGAGGCGCGGCGCCGCACGGTGCTGGATGCGCTGGACGCCCTGCAGGGCTTCCACGCGCTGGGGCGCTTCGGCCGCTACGAGTACCACAACAGCGACCAGTGCCTCGCGCAGGCCATGGACCTCGTGGATCGGCTGCGACCCGCGCTGGCTCGCGGAGGCGGGCCGGCCGCGCCGGAGCCGCGCGCGTGACGGAGGCGCCGCCTTCCGGACGCGTCGCGCTCGTCATCCCCACGCTGAACGGCGGCGAGCTCTTCGGCCGCGTGCTGGAGATGTGGCGCGCGCAGACGGGCGTGGGCGCGCTGGACATCTGCTGCCCCGACAGCGGCAGCCGCGACGGCACGCTCGACCGCATCCGCGCCGCGGGCGCGCGCAGCATGTCCATCCCGCCGCGCTCCTTCAACCACGGCGAGACGCGCAACCGCGCGGTGTCCACGGTCACCGCCGAGTTCGTGATCCTCTCGGTGCAGGATGCGCTGCCGCTGTCCACGGACCTCGCGCGCGAGCTCGTGGCGCCGCTGCTGGGCGACCCCGAGCTCTCGGCCACGTACGGGCGGCAGGTGCCGCGCGCCGGCTGCCACCCGGTGCTGGCCGAGCGCATCGGCGCCTGGGCCGGCGGCACGCAGGCCGTGGTGCAGGAGCTGGGCGGGCGGCGCTGGGACGACCTGGCGCCGGCCGAGCGCCTGGCCCTCGTGCGCTACGACCACGTCGTCGCCTGCATGCGGCGGCGGGCGTGGGAGCGGCTGCGCTTCGAGGCGGCCAACTTCGGCGAGGACGTGCGCTGGGCGGCGCGCATCGTGCGCGGCGGCGGGCGCATCGCCTTCGTGCCGGGGGCGGTGGTCGAGCACAGTCACGACCGTTCTGCCTGGGACGAGGCCCGGCGCATCTACTGCGACCACCGCAACCTGCGCCGGCTGCTGGGGCTGGTCACCGTGCCGCGCCGGGGGCTGATCCGCGACAACGTGACGGCCGCGCGGGCCCACTACAGGGGGCTGGTCGAGGCGCGCTCGGACGTCGATGCCGCCACCCGCGAGCGCTGGCTGGCGTGGGGCGACCGGCTGGCGCTCTACGAGAACTGGGCCCAGTACCTGGGGGCCAACGCGGCGCACCGCTGGTGGTTCGCGCCCGTGGACGGCTGGCTGCGCCGAGGCATCTGAGGCAGACGCCACGCCCGCGCCGCCACCCGGCGCCAGCACGGGCGGTTTTCACGGGTCATCCTGCCTCGCTTGCTCGCCCGGCGCCGCCGGGACACGATGGGGTCCCCCATGCCGCGCCGCACGGTCGTCGCCGTCCTCCTGCTCGTCGCAGCCATCGCCGGCGGCACCGCCTTGTCGTGCTCTCACCGCGCGCCGCCGCGGACGATCTTCCTGGTGAGCATCGACACCCTGCGGCCCGAGCGGCTGGGGGTCTACGGCAACACGCCCGACGTCTCGCCGCGCATCGACGAGCTCGCGAAGCAGTCCGTGGTCTTCGACCAGGCGCTGGCCAACTCGCCCTACACGCTGCCCTCGCACATGACCATGCTCACCGGGCTCGATCCCGTGGCGCACGGCGTCAAGCGCGACGGCGACGTGCTCTCCTCGCGCGTCACGACGCTGGCCGAGCAGCTGCGGTCGTCCGGCTTCGAGTGCGGGGCCTTCACGGACGGCGGCTTCGTCTCCGCGGGCTACGGCTTCTCGCAGGGCTTCCACGTCTTCGACGACAAGCGCGACAACCGCGAGGAGGGCGCGGTCAACGGCTTCAAGCGCATCCTGCCGCGCGCGACGGCCTGGCTGGACAGCCACTCGGACGACGACCTGTTCCTCTTCGTGCACACCTTCGACGTGCACGCCCCCTACCAGAGCGGCGACCCGGACGTGCACACCCGCTTCCGTGAGCGCCCGGTGCAGGACTCGCCGCAGGACTACGAGCTCTTCCGGCTGGGCTTCATGTACCAGCACCAGCTGCTCAAGATCGACCAGTACGACCGCATCGGCGAGCTGCTCAACGACTACGACTCGGGCGTGAACGAGGCCGACACCGGCGTGGGCGCGCTGGTGGACTGGCTGAGCGCGCACGGGCGCCTGGAAGATGCCCTCGTCATCGTGGTCTCGGACCACGGCGAGTCCTTCGCGGACCACGGCATCCACATCGGGCACGGCATCGGCCTGACCGACGACGAGATCCACATCCCGCTCGTGATGAAGCTGCCGCGCGCCGAGGCCGCCGGCCGCCGCATCCCGGGCCCGGTGGACCTGACCGACCTCGCGCCCACCGTGCTGGACGTCTTCGGCCTGCCGCCCGTGGCCGAGATGCAGGGCGAGAGCATGCTGGGGTTGCTGCGCGGCCGCTCGCGC
>DASUFI010000029.1:0-2141 GCA_036274635.1 Planctomycetota bacterium | reverse complement strand
CCCATAGGCGCCACCTTCGCCGATCGCTTCCTCTACCTGCCGTCGGCCTTCGTGTGCCTCGCGGCGGGCGCGCTCCTGGCGGCACTGGCGCGGCGCGAGCAGGCCCGCGGCGCGGGACGGGGCGCGAGCGTGCTGCTGGGCGGCGCGGCCGTGGTGCTCGGGCTGTCCGCCTGCCGCGACGCGACGCGCGTGTTCTCGAGCGACCTGACCCTGTGGGCGCACGAGGCCGCCGTGGCGCCGGGCGTCGCGCACGCCCGCTACAACCACGGCTACTTCCTGCAGGAGGCCGGGCGGGACCTCGCGCTGGACCGCGATCAGCCGGGCGCCGCCGACGAGCTGACCGCCTCGCTGCGCCTCGACCCCAGGCACCTCTATGCCGGCTACGCCCACCAGATGCTCGGCAACATCGCGCTGGGCGCCGTGGGCCGGGGCGTGCCGGACCTGCCGCTGGCCGCGCGCCACTACCGCGAGGCGCTCGAGCGCCTGCCCGACCTGCTGGACGCGCGCATCAACCTGGCCACCATCGCGGCCGCCGCGCCGGCCGTCGTCTCGCCCGAGGAGGGCCTCGCCGTGCTCGCGCCGCTGCGCGACGCGCGCCTCGCGGAGGACCAGGTGCGCAGCGTCGACGCGCTGCGCGCTCAGCTCTCCGCCGCCGGCCACGCCGGCGACTCGCCGGACTCGAGCACGGACACGTCGCCGCCGCCCGGGCCGTAGCGTGGCAGGCTGGCCGCGAAAAAGGCGGCCCCGCCGGTAGACTCTCGCCATGGCCGCGGTGGCGGTGGTCGTCGTGAACTGGAACTCCGGCGACCTGCTCGCCCGTTGCCTGTCGTCCGTGCTGGCGCAGGATCCGCGGCCGGACGAGATCGTCGTGGTGGACAACGCCAGCACGGACGGCTCGGCCGACGCGCCGGCGCCCGGCGTGCGCGTGCTCAAGCGCGCGCGCAACGACGGCTTCGCGGTTGCGGTCAACGCCGGCATCCGCGCGACGAGCGCGCCCAACGTGCTCGTGCTCAACCCCGACACGGAGCTGCTGCCCGGCTGCCTGCGCGCCGCGCTGCCCCGTCTCGAGCTCGAGCTGGACCTGGGCAGCGTCGCGCTGCGCGTCCTGCGCGCGGACGACCCGGCGCGCCTGGATGCCAGCGGCATCGGCCTGACCTCCACCTTCAGCCAGATCAACGTGGACCACGGCCTGCGCGAGGCCGATCTCCCGGCAGGCTCGCGCGAGGTGCTCGGTCCGCTGGGCGGCGCCGCCCTGTGGCGGAGGCAGGCGCTCGAGCGCGCGGGGCTGATGAGCGAGGCCTACTTCCTCTACTGGGAGGACGTGGACCTGGCCCTGCGCGTCAACCGCGCGGGCTATGCCTGCCGCACCGAGCCGGCGGCGCGCGTGCTGCACGTCGGCAGCGCCAGCGTCGGGCGCTGGTCGCGCACGAACGTCTTCTACATGGTGCGGAACCACGCACCGTGCCTGCTGTCCAGCCTGCCGGGGCCGCTGCTGCGCGACCGTCCGCACTGGTTCGTGCTGGCGCCGCTGCGCGCCGCGACGCTCTACGCCCGGCGCGGCCGGCCGCTGGCCGCGCTGGGAGGCCTGCTGTGCGGCCTGGCTCTGCTGCCGGCGGCCTGGGCGCGCCGGCGGCATCTCCCCCGCAGTGGCTCGTCGCGCAAGGCGGCCGAGCGCATCGCGGCCCTCATGCGCCTGGCGGACCGCGACCGCCTCGCGATGCGCGCCGCAGGGCTGCCGGCGGGCGCGCGATGAGGCGCGGCGCGTGAGGTTCCTGTCGGTCGCCACCTTCGCCGTCCCCGACCACCACGGCGGCGCCGAGCGCGTGCTGGCGGAGACGGCCGCGCGGCTCGCGGCGCGCGGCCACGAGGTCACGCTGCTGTGCGCGCGCGTCGGCGACACGGCGGCCGAGGAGCGCCGCGACGGGGTGCGCGTGCTGCGCTATGCGGTCGACCGCGGCAGCCCGCTGCGCTTCCACGCCAGCGTGCGCCGCGGCGTGCGCGGCGCCCTCGCGCGCGCCGGCGGACCGCCTCCCGACGTCGTGCACCTGCACCAGTACGCCTCCGGCCTCGCGGCCCTGCAGCTGCGCGCCGTGCGCCGCGCGCCGCGCCTGCTGAGCTTCTACGCGCCCTACCACCTCGAG
>DASUFI010000028.1:0-12778 GCA_036274635.1 Planctomycetota bacterium | reverse complement strand
TCAGGCGCCGAGGTCGGTCTTCAGGTCGGTGAACTTGCCCTTCACCCACGTGCCGATCGCGACCAGGACCGTGATGGGTGAAGGTCCTTTCGGGAGGTTCCAGAGAGCGCGGCCGCCGGCGAGCAGGAGGACACGCCGGCGGCCGCGGGGAGGAGGCTGCTGGCGAGTTCCGTTCGCCGCAGCCCCGAGGAGATCAGGCGCCGAGGTCCGTCTTGAGGGCCGAGAACTTGCCCTTCACCCAGGTGCCGATGGCGACGACGATGGTGATGAGGCCGGCGACGATGAGGCCGGCGATGATCGCGTACTCGACAGTCTCCAGGCCGCGGTCATCAGCGAGGAGCAGCTTCAGGTTCTTCATGGGTGGGTCCTTCTTTCCGGGTTGCACGTCTTGGTGTGTGTGAGGCCCGCGCACGCTGCGCTGACGACTCACGTGGAACGCACCAGCAGACAAGCACGCGGTGGCAGGCAGTCAACTTGACTCGGCGCAAGTGCCGTCGCACGCCCCCCGACAAGGCGCGTGCAAGTGGCTTGCTGCAGCGCCGCTTGCAGCGTCGAGAATTCGTGCGGAATCCGTGCGCGTCGCGCCGCTCGCACGGGTGCTGAATCGCGGTTCGCGCATGCAGCGACGCGCACTCGAGTCGTGCCTCGTCGAATCCGATGAGCACGGATTCGGCTCGCCATGACGCCGCACCGCAGCGCCGCGCGCGCAACTCGTCAGGCGCCCACGCCCGTCTTCACCGAGTTCAATCGGCGCTTGACCCACACGCCGATCGCCGTGGCCACGGTGATGAGGCCGACGACGATCAGGCCCGCGATGATGGCGTACTCGACCGTCTCCAGGCCGTGGTCGTCGGCGACGAGACGGACGAGCTTCGTACGGGCGGCGTGCACGGCAGGGCTTCCGGCGCGTTGTCCGCGCGCGCCGCGCGTCTCTCCTCGTCCCGAGCAAAGCACGGGATGCGCGCGGGTCAAGTCAAGGGCCGGCAATGGCCGCTTGCTGCGCGTCCGCGGCTACTTGCCCGCGGGCCGCGGTGCGCCGGCGGTGTCCGCCTCGCCCTGACAGACGATGCGGAAGCCCACGAAGGGCGCGTCCGCCAGCCACCACACGGAGCGCGGCAGGTTGGGGTCCGATTGGTTCCACGCGGCCTGCGGCAGCACGCGCGCGTCGCAGCGCAGGTCCTTGCTCGCGTCGCGGTAGCTGCCGCCGCGCACCACGAAGCTGCCGTCCGGCGCCGCGCACCACTCGCCCACGTTGCCGTGCATGTCGAAGAGGCCCAGCGCGTTGGCCGACTTGCCGCCCACCGCGTGCGTGCGCCGCTCGCTGTTCTCGCGGTACCACGCGATGCCCGGCAGCGCGGCGGCATCGTCGCCGCAGCTCCACGCCGCGCCGGCCGGCGCGCCCGCGCGGCACGCGGCCTCCCACTCGGCCTCGGTCGGCAGCCGGTAGCGGCGGCCGGTCGTCACCGACAGCCACTCGCAGAAGGCGCCCGCGCCCTTGGCCGAGAGCGACATGGCCGGAAAGCCCGCGTGGCCCCAGCCGCGATCCGTGACCATGTGCGGGTGCGTCGGCCGCAGCACCGCGTCGGGCCCGCGCCGCTCCTCGTTCGCGGTGCCGTCCGCGCCCAGCGGCGCCGCGGGGTCGCCGGGCTTGTCGAGGCCGAAGACCAGCACGTCGTAGGCGTCCCACGTGATCTCCGTCGCCGACATCCACAGGCCCGGCGCGACGGGGCGCATGGGGATGGAGACCACCGTGCCGGCGAGGTCCTGCGCGTAAGGCTTTCCGGCGCCGACGTCGACGGGCGCTGCGGGCGGAGCGACCGGCGGCGCTGGGCGAGGGGCTGGCGGCGTCTGCGGCGGCTGCTCGCCGCCGGCCTTGGCGGGGCCGAGCCCGTCGGGCGGGATGGGATCCGGGCCCGGCTTGGGCGGACCGTCCTGCGCCGCGGCGCTGGCCGCAAGGGCGAGGCAGAGGAGCGTGGTCCGCAGCATCGTGCGCGATTCTAGCGACCACGCCGCGCGCCACGGCTGCGCTACATTGCGCGGCCCATGCGCGCCCGACTGCTCGCCATCCTGCTGCCGCTGCTGGCCGCCTGCGCCGGCGGCGACTCCGGCGACACGGCGAGCGCGGCGCGCTCCGGAGACCCGCCTGCCATGCCCGACCCCGCCAAGACCGCCACCTTCGGCGCCGGCTGCTACTGGTGCACCGAGGCCGTCCTCGAGCAGCTCGACGGCGTCCTCGACGTGAAGTCCGGCTTCATGGGGGGCAAGCTCGAGCACCCCACCTACGACCAGGTGTGCAGCGGCACGACCGGTCACGCCGAGGTGGTGCAGGTGACCTTCGACCCGGCGAAGATCAGCTACGACGCGCTGCTCGAGTGGTTCTGGAAGCTGCACGACCCGACGACGCTGAACCGGCAGGGCAACGACTCCGGCACGCAGTACCGCTCGGTGATCTTCTATCACTCCGACGAGCAGAAGAAGGCCGCGGAGACGTCGCTCGTGGCGCACTCCAAGGACTTCGGGCGGCCCATCGTGACGCAGATCGCGCCGGCGGGGCCGTTCTGGGAGGCGGAGGACTACCACCAGGACTACTACCGCGGGAACAAGGGTCAGCCGTATTGCCAGTTCGTGATCCGGCCCAAGCTCGAGCATCTGGGGCTGAAGCAGTAGACGCCGGCCGCGCGCCGACGTCGTGCCGGATGGGCGCGCGCGGTGCATCCCTTGGCTGGCCGCGGGCACGCGGCGGAGGTGCCGCCGGCTGATGGATGGACGCCCATGGCGTCGGTGCTGAAGCAGATCAGCGGCATCGACCCCTTCACGATCTTCGCGCCCACGATGAGCGAGCGGCGCACGCACGCCGAGGAGGAGCCTCTGTCTCGCGACGCGACGGCGCGCGGGCTCGTGAGCGAGCCGACGATCTTCGGGGGAGCGGACGGTGCGCCGTTCGGGTCGGGCAACTGCGATGCGTACCTATTCTGGCCGCGCGTCGAGCTGGTTCAGGGGCGGCCGGACCGGATGGTGAAGGTGCTGCGGAGGCAGGTGGTGGAGGTGCCGCCCGCCCTGCTCGGCGGCGAGGGCCTGCGGCTCGTGCAAGCCGTGCCGGCCGGCGAGCCCTTCAGCCACGTAGCGGCGGATCAAGCGCTGCTGAGGCCGGGGGAAGCGGTGCCCGCACTCATGCTGGGCAAGGGCCAGTACTCGGTGCGCGTCATCGACGCCAAGGGGCACGTCGAGGGGCCGGTGAACGTCGACGTGCGCTGATGGGGGGCGGTCGCGCGCGCTGCCTGCGCCCCGATCGATAGAGTGGCGGGATGCGCCTCACCGCCTTGCTGTTCCTCGTGCTCTCCGCCCTGAGTCTCGTCCCGGCGCGCGCGCAGGAGCTGCAGCGCTTCGAGTTCAAGCAGATCGTCATGGCGATCGAGGCGCGCATCGTGCTGTACGCGCCGGACGAGGCGACGGCGAAGCGAGCCGCGAGCTCGGCATTCGCGCTCCTCGATGCAATGGATGCAACGTTCAGCGACTATCGCGCCGACAGCGAGCTGATGCGCCTGTGTGACCAGGCGGCGGACGTCGACGTGACCGCTTCCCCGGGCAGCACCCTGCTCAGCAACGTGCTCTTCTGCGCGCAGGAGATCGACCGATCCAGTGGCGGTGCGTTCGACATTTCCGTCGGCCCGCTCTCGCGGCTCTGGCGCACGGCTCGAGCCGCTGGACGGCTGCCTGCTGCGAATGACATCGAGCAGGCGCGCTTGCACGTGGGGAACTGGAGCATTCGCCCGCACGCAAGCCCCATTGACGGACCACTCGTGCATCTCGCGCGCGGAACACGGTTCGACGTGGGCGGAATCGCCAAGGGCTATGCAGCGGGTACGGCGGCTTGGGTGTGCGAAGACCAGGGTGTCCCGGCGGTGCTGGTCGAGATTGGCGGGGATCTTTGTGCCGGTGGTGCGCCACCCGGTGAAGACGGCTGGGAAGTGGCCCTGGGCACCGAGTTGCGCCAGCGAGTCACGGTCGCGCGCGCCTGCGTGTCGACATCAGGAGACGAGAGCCAGGCCCTCCAGGTGGATGCTGTGCGCTACAGCCACGTCATCGATCCCCGAACAGGTTGGGCCATTTCCAACGGCCGTCGCGCAACGGTCTTCATTCACGAAGACATCGAGCGCGGGATGAGGCTGAACACGGCGGGCGCCTGGGCTGATGCCTTGGCGACGACAGCCTGTCTCATCGAGCCGCAGGCAGCGCGCCTGATCGCGGCGGGCTGCAATGCGGTGCTCGAGATCTCCGACCCCGCCTTCACGTCCCTCTTCGACGGCACCACCCTCACCGGCTGGACCCCGCGCGGCGGCCACTACGACGGCGACGCCGTCTGGACCGTCGAGGACGGCTGCATCACCGGCCACGCCGGCGCGGACAACGCCGGCGGCCTGCTCTACACGGCGACGCCGCACACCAGCTTCGAGTTCCAGTGCGAGTGCAAGCTGGACTACCCCTTCGACTCCGGCATCTTCGTGCGCATGGCGCCCGAGGGCCGCGGCATGCAGCTCACGCTGGACGACCGCCCCGACGGCGAGGTCGGCGGCCTCTACAGCGACGGCTGGATCGAGCACGCGCACCCGGAGGCCGCGAGGGCGTGGCGCCGCGGCCAGTGGAACCACGTCTTCGTGCGCTGCACCGGCTTCGACATGCGCATCGAGGCGTGGATCAACGGCGTGCCCGTGATGGACCGCATCGTGCCGCAGGAGTTCGGCGCGGACGGCAAGCCGGCCTACGCTCCGCGCGGCCTCATCGGCCTGCAGGTGCACGGCGGCGGCAGCGAGGGCACGGGCAACGCCGTGCGCTTCCGCAACATCGAGGTGCGCGACCTGCCGGTCTTCGGCGACGCGTGGGCTACCGACCACGCACTCTCGCCGCCCGAGCGCGAGACCCGCGACGCGGCGCGCGCGAAGGACGGCTGGCGCGACCTGCTGGGCGGCGCGGACCCGCTCTCCGCGTGGGAAGCCGTCGATGGCGAGGACGCGCCGCACGCACCGACGGACTACTCGGTCAAGGACGGCGTGCTGTCCATCCCGTCCAGTCAGCCCGCCGGCTACCTGCGCACGAAGGCCGACGTGCGCGACTTCGACCTGCGCTTCGACTTCCGCCAGGCGCGCATGTCCAACAGCGGCCTCTTCCTGCGCGGGCGGCGCGAGAGCGTCGGCCCGGACGGCGCGCGTGTCTCCGGCGGCAACCCCGCCTACAGCGGCTGCGAGATCCAGCTGCTGGACGACTGGAACTGGGAGACGGTCACGCAGAGCCAGCTCCACGACTGGCAGTTCACCGGCAGCCTCTACGGCGCGGTGCCGCCGTGCGCGAAGGGGCTGCTGCGGCCAATCGGCGAGTGGAACACGCTCGAGGTGCTGGCGCGCGGCAGCCGCCTCGCCTGCGCACTCAACGGGCAGACGCTGTGGGACGTGGACACCGCGCACGTGGCGGCCGACCCGCCCTTCGCGCAGCGCGCGGCGGCGGGCTTCCTCGGGCTGCAGCGCTACGCCGCGCCGGCCGTGCAGGGGGCGGAGGCGGTGGGTGTGCGGGAGATGTGGATCGACACGCGATAGCGCAGTTCGTCCTGCAGGCATCACGTTGCACGTTGCCTTCGCGCGCGCCGCCGTAACAGCGGGCGCTGTCGTGCGTGGAGGAAGCCATGAAGCTGTCCGGTCCAGGGATGCACCGCCTCAGGTGTGCCAGCGTCGCCCTGCTGGTCGTCGTGCAGGCCTGCGGGACGCGCGAGGACGCCTCGCCCGTCTCGTCCGGGGCCGCGGTGGCACCACCCCTCGATCCGTCGCCGCCGGTGTCGCTGGTCGAGCAGGCCCCGCCGCTGATGTTCAAGCCGACGCCGTCCGTGCCGCGGCCCGATTGGCCGCCGAAGCACTGGCGGAACCCGAACCACCAGCAGGGCTCCGGCGCTTCGATGCCGTATCAGGCCCCGCCCGTGGTGGTGACCGTTCGCGGGCAGGTGCTGGACTACGACTGTCGTGGGCGCCGAGCCCAAGCTGTGGTGGGGTCGGGCCACTCCCGTGCGCACGGCGGCTGACGGTCGATTCCTCCTCGAACTCAGGGCGAGCGATCTGGGTTGGATCGATCCGCGGGAGCCCGTGGCCGCGCTCGAGTTTCACGTGCCGGGTCGCGAGCCCTCCCGCCTGGATCGAATCAGCCTGCTTCCGGGCGAGGTCGATGTCGGCGACGTCCTGCTGCGGCGCTGCACCGAGCTGAGCGGCCGTTGCCTCGATGACTCGGGCCGTCCCGTGGCGGGCGTCAGCGTCCAGATGATGCGCCTCGATCGGGAGGATCTCGATCCCCTGGGCTGGCCCAACGACGGGCGAGGAAGCCAGTCATATCTCTTCTGCGGGGGGCTGGGCCGGGGCCACGCGACGACGGATGCGGACGGGCGCTTCACGTTCCGGGAGCTGCCGCCCGGCACCTGCGACCTGGACTTCGAGCACGGCCTGTTCCGGAGCGCGCGGCTCGGCGGCGTGCCGGTGGGCATCGAGGGCTGCAGCGTGGGTGACGTGCAGCTCACGGCCGCGCGCAGCCTGTCGGGCCGCATCGTCGACGCCGACGGCCACCCGGCCGCGCATGTCCGGGTGTACGCCCGCTCGGAGTCGGGCTGGGAGCGCTTCCAGCGCGGCGGGCTGACGCACAGCGCACGCGTCGAGTCGTCCGCAGAGGCCGACGACGACGGTCGATTCGTGATAGGCGGGCTCGCGCCCGGCGACTTCAAGCTGCAAGTCGATACGTCGTGGGCGTCGGCAGCCATCGAATGGTCCGGGCCCTTCCCAGCCGGCACGACCGGCATCGAGCTGGCGCTGAAGTGCCGCATGCCACTGCCTGCCGTGCCGGCGCCGCAGGTGGTCCAGACGCCCCGACGCGAGCCGCCCGCGTCGCTCAGTGGCCGGGTGATCGATGCGGATGGCTCGCCCCTCGCGGGTGCCGAGGTCTCAGTGCACGGCTCATGCGTCGTCACCGACGCTGACGGCCGCTTCGTCCTGAAGAACCTGTCCCGCTCCGACTACGCGCTGAGCGCCTGGCGGAAGGGTCGCATGTACCTGGTCACCAAGACCTTCCACGTCGATGGCGACATGCAGGGGCTGCTCCTCCGGATGAGCTCCGCCGGGTCCCTGCGTGCGACGTTCGGCGTCGATCCCGGGTCGAACCCCTCCGCGACGACCGTGGAGCTGGTCTGCGTCAACAGTCAGGCGGCGACGTCGGTCACGCGCGACGGCGGCCCGCCTCTGGCAGCGACGTACTTCACCGATCTGGCTCGGCCGAATTGGGGAGATGCGGGCCGCCACCCGAATGGCGATGGCAGCATCGACTGGCCGGCTCTCGTGCCGGGCGACTACGAGCTGCACGCGCGCGCCGTCTCGGAAAACTTCCTGCGTCTGGACGAGCCGGGCGCGACGGTGCTGCCCGCAGCTGCCGTGGTGCAGCCGGTCACGCTCCTGCCCGGCCAGGCGACCGACGTGAGCGTCCGCATGCCCGCGGCGGGGCAGCTGGCCGGTCGCGTGTATCTGGACGGCGTTCCGGTGGAAGGCGCGGAGGTCGTGGCCGCGGTGGGCCGGGCCTGGTCCAACGAGCGCGTGGCGGCGACGCGCAGCGGATGGGCGGGCGAGTGGGCCCTCGACGGCCTGCCGCCGGCGCACTACCAGGTCGTCTTCCACGTCCCGCATGGGTACATGCCGCTGTCGATCGAGACCAACGTTGTCGCCGGCCAGCGCGCCGGCGGGTCCGCCGACATCGAGGCACGCTTCATGGGCCACCCGCTCGAAGGACACGTCCTGCGCGCGCCCGACGGCGTCCCGGTGGCCGGCGTGGAGATGAACCTCCTCCCTCCCGTCCTGGGCTGGTGCGGCGTGCGCGATCCCTCGCAGATGGATTGGCGTCGGCTCGGCGGCGCGTTCGCGGAGCCCGTGGTCACGGACGAGGCCGGCCGCTTCCGCTTCGAGCACATTCCCGATGGACTCTACGAGGTGTGCGCCGAGACTCCCGATCTGCGGGCCGAGGCGGCGACCATCGTCCTGCTGCCCTGGTCCGAGGACGGCCCCCGGGGCGTCCTCGCCTTCGGCGGTCCGCGCGAGCTGCACGATCCGCTACGGCTCGAGCTGCGATTGGAGCCGCTGCTTCCGAAGCAGGTCGTCCGCGGCCACGTCTTCTGGGCCGACGGAGTCACACCCTTCACGGCGGCCGCCGTCTCGGTCGAGGGGAACGGGGATCCGATGGACCGCCACGTCCGGGCGGAGGCGCCTGGCCAGTTCGAGGTGTGGCTCGATCGGCCGGGCGACTACTCGCTGGTGGTCCTCGACGGATCCTGCCAGTACCACGAGGTGCTCCGACGACCGATCTCCGTGCGCGCCGGGGAGACGCTCGACCTCGCGCTCGTCGTCCCCTGACCACGACCATCGCGATTCGGCTGGGAATGCGGGTGATGCTGGTGCGGCGCTGGCGTCAACAGCGACAGCGGCGCTCCGACGCGCTTCTCGGTCCCGGCGCGAGTCGGGTAGGCTCACCACGCAGGATGAAGGCTCGCGCACGCATCGAAGTCGCCCTGCTCCTGGCGCTCCTCGGCGGCACCGTCCGCGGGCAGATCGCACAGGCCCCGTCCGCGGCCAGCGGCCCGGCGGACCACGTCTTCGACGCGCTCGACACGCAGCCCCTGCTCATGCAGCTGAACTTCACGCTCGTGCCGCCGTCGGGATCCGTCGCGCTGGCCATCCTGCCGCCCTTCCCGAAGGGGGAGGGCCACGTCGAGGAGCTCGAGAACGTGCTGGGCAGCTTCGCGCGCGCGCTGGTCGAGCTGTTCCGCACGGACTACTCCGGCCCCGCGGGCCTGGAGCCGGCGGCCGATCGCGAGACCCTGCTGGTCGTCACGATCGACCAGCCGGACCTGTTCAACAGGCTGCGCAGCGCCGCCGCCGTGCACGATGCACGCGACGAGCAGGCCTTCTTCATGCCGTCGCTGCCGGGCGTCGTCGTGCTGGATCCCGGGCCGGCCGAGGGGCTGCCCGGCGTGCTGGCGCTGGTGCGCCCGCTGTGCCACGCCGCGGTGCACGCGCTGCTAGGAGCCTGGGCGCCTCCGGACCGCCAGCTGCCGCTGTGGCTCGAGGAAGGCCTGGCCGAGCGCCTCTCCGCCAACAACGGCCGGCTGCCGGCCAAGCGCGAGTCGCTGCGCACCTTCGACGAGGAGGCGCTGGCCATGGTGGCGTCGGCGGACAGCGACCCGCTGGTGCGCGCGGCGACGAAGCGCAGCCTGAGCGATGTGGTCGCAGTCGTCACGCCCGCGGATCTCACGGCGCAGACGCAGGCCGCCGACGTGCCGCCGCGCACGGCGCTGCGCGGCCTCGGCTGCGACGCCGACCTGTTCCTCATCTGGCTCGACCAGGGCAAGCTCGGCCACCTCACCAACGAGGAGCTGAAGGAGGTGTGGAAGGGTCGCCGGCTGGTGCAGGCGGTGCTCGGGGGGCAGTCGTGCGCCGACGCGCTGACCGCCATCCTCGGGCCGGGCGCGCCGGCCGCGCAGCAGGAGGCCTTCGCGCAGTGGCTGCAGGAGCGCATCGACGAGCACGGTTCGTCGCCACCGCCCGTCCGCGCGCAGCCGGAGAAGGCGAGCGAGGATGCTGCCGCGCCCGGGGCGCCCGTGGTCGAAGCCACGCCCGCGTCCGTCGCCGCCCTCGCCGCGGCGCGCCTGGCCGTTCCGACGGACGATGCGGCCATCCAGCACGCGCGCGCCCTGCAGCGCGCCAGCGACGGCGACATGCACGGCGCGCTGGCCGCGCTGGACGAGCTGCTCGGCCGCCCCGACCTGCCCGCTGGCCTGGCCGACTCGCTGCTGATCGAGCGGCGGGTGGGCAAGCAGCTGGAAGACCTGCGGCGCCGCTGGGCCGCCGAGCACGCGGGCAAGAGCGTCGAGCTGCGCGACGGCGAGAGCACGCTGCGCGCGACCCTGGTCAGCGTGCAGGGCGACACGCTGGCGGTGAAGGACGGCAGCCGTCCGCGCGAGCTGCCGCTGGACGCGCTGCTGCCGGGCACGCTGGCCGCGCAGCTCTTCGCGCCCGACACGCAGCTGACGCCCGCGGACGACGAGGCGCGCGCGCTGGCCTGGCTGCTGGCGGCGGACGGGTCGTGGAAGGACCACACCCTCGCGCGCTCGCGCAAGGAGTCGGCGGCGGGCGGCGCCGCGCTGCTGGAGCGCCGGCCGGCCTTCGACACCAGCCTGCACCTCGGCCGCGTCGTCGCGGCGCTGGATGCGCTGTCCGCCTCCGAGGCGCCCGCGGCCGGTCACACGCAGGCCGAGCGCGACGCCTGGCTCGAGCGCGCCACCGTCGTGCTGCAGGCGCGCGACCTGCCCGTGGTGGCTGACCGGCTGGCCCCGCTGCGCACGCTGCTGCAGCAGGTGCTGGAGGCCGCTTTCGACGACGCGCCGCTGGAGCACCTCGAGCTGCACGGCAAGGTCGAGGCGCTCGACGGCGGCCGCGTGCACGCGCGCTGGGACTTCAGCGACGCGGGCCAGCTGCGAGACTGGAGCGCGGTGACGCTGCGCGAGGCCGACACGGGCCGCATGCCGCCGCTGAAGAGCCCTTCGCCCGGCCCCGCGAGCCTGGCGGTGGAGGGCCGCCAGCTGGTGCTGCGCGGGCGTGGCCAGTGGCGCTGCGCCCTGCCCTTCGTGGCGCCCATGGCCGTGACGTACGAGCTGCAGTACCGCAAGACGCCCGACGAGGTGGCCGGCACCGACACGCCGGAGGAGAAGTCCAGCAACGTCGTCCTGCGGCTGTGCGCCGATGTCTTCGGCAACTACCTCGAGTGCGAGGGGCTGGGCCGCCTGTCGCTCTACGATCTGACGAGCAGCACGATGCACGTGGCCGAGCCGACGGTGGGCGGATGGCTGACGGACACCTGGTACCGCATCCACCTCGAGCACGATGGCCAGAAGCTGCGTGCGGAGGTGGACGGCGTGCCGGTGGCGACCACGATCGTGGCGAGCCGCAAGCACGGCTTCGTGGAGCTGATGCACAACACCGACCGGCCCATCGCGCTGCGGCTGCTGGAGGTGGAGGGCGCGCCGGACCTCGAGGCGCTGGCCCCGCAGCGCGACGCCTGGGTGGGCAAGCGGCTCGCGGAGCTGGGCGCCGGGCCCTGACGCCGCCGCCGCGCGTCAGGTAGGCTCGTGCGCCGCCATGCCGCCCTGCTGTCGAATCCACTCCCTGCTCGGCGCATTGCTGCTGGCCGCAGCGGCGCGCGCTCAGGACGCCGCCGCCGCGCCGGCGCCGGCCACCGATCCGTTCGCGCCGCTCGGCCGCGAGGCGCTGCTGCACGACGTCGACTTCAGCACGGACCGGCGCTGCGAGCCCGTGGCCATCGCGCTGCAGGGCCCGGCGGGCGACCGCGGCCGCGACGTCCAGTGGCTGCTGGGCTGGTGGGCGCGGACGCTTTGCGAGACCTTCGAGCACGTGTACGCCGAGCCGGCGGGCATCACGCCGCGCGCGGGCCGCGAGCCGCTGCTGGTCGTCGCGATCTCCAATCCGCGACTGTTCGAGTCCCTCCGCGCGCAGCTCGACGTGAGCGACATGCGCGACGAGCGGGCCTTCTTCGCGCCCGCGCTTCCGGGCGTCGTCGTGCTCGACCCCGGCGGCACGGACGAGTCGCCCGAGATGCAGTCCGTCGTGCGGCCCATGCTGCACGCGGCGACGCACGCGCTGCTCGATGCGCGCCTGCCGCCCGATGCGGCGCCGCCGCCCGCGTGGCTGGTGGAGGGCCTCGCGGAGCGGCTCTCGGCCCATGGCGTGAAGCCCGGCACGGACGACCTCGTCGTGCGCGCGCAGGACGAGGAGGCGCTGACCGCGCTGGCGCGGGCCTTCGTGCAGCGCCCGCAGCGCGTGGCCATGCTGCGCACCCTGCCCGAGCTGCTCGGCATGGACACGCTGGACGGGCTGGAGGCGCGAGCGCCCGACTCGGGCGTGCCGGCGCACGACCTGCTGCACGGCCTGGCGCACGAGTCGAGCCTGTTCCTCGCGTGGCTGGATGAGGGCGTCCACAGCAAGCCGGACCGCTCCGCGCTCCTCGTGCGCGCCGCGCTGACCGGGCAGCCCTGCGCCCCGGCGGTGTCGGCCGCGCTCGGCGGCGCCGACCCGGCCGCGGTGGAGGCGGACTTCGTCGGGTGGCTCAAGCGCCAGATGAACGGCGTCGTGCGCGGCGTGCCCTTCGACCAGTTCACGCTGCAGGCGCCGCCGCTGGAGGCGGGCGAGCTGCGGCAGGGCCTGCTCGCGAAGCCCGGGTTGCTCGCTGTGCCGGCGGGCGACCCGTCCGTCGACAGGGCGCGCGCGCTCCAGCTCGCGGCGGACGGCGAGCTGCGCGCCGCCGCCGCGCAGCTCGAGGCGCTGGCCGCCGCCCCCGGGCTGCCCGCCGCCGACGTGGCCGGCGTCCGCGAGGAGCGCCGGCTGTGCCTGGCCAGCGACGACTTGCGCAGCCGCTGGCTGGCCGGGCGCGTCGGCAAGAGCGTGGACCTGCTGGACGGCGGCGCGGTCGTCAAGCTGAGCCTCGTCAGCGTCGCCGGCGACGCCCTCGTGGTGCGCGACAAGAAGGCCCAGCGCCAGGTGCCCGCGAGCGCCTGCC
This sequence comes from Planctomycetota bacterium, assembly GCA_036274635.1. Lineage (GTDB taxonomy): Bacteria > Planctomycetota > B15-G4 > B15-G4 > B15-G4 > DASUFI01. The sequence continues at coordinate 142 of DASUFI010000028.1, read as the reverse complement.
TGCCGGGAACGCTCGCGGCGCAGTACCTCGCGCCCGGCACGACGCTCTCGCCCGCCGACGACGAGGCCCGCGCCTTCGCGTGGCTGCTGGCCGCGGATCTCGAGTGGCGCGCCAAGACGGCGCCGCGGCTCCACAAGGACCC
>DASUFI010000027.1:0-16563 GCA_036274635.1 Planctomycetota bacterium | reverse complement strand
GAACGGGAGCATGCCCAGTGGCGGCGGCGGCGCGGTGAGCGTCAGCTCGGACGTTGCCCCGCCGAACATGGTCCTGAACGCCACGATGCCCTCCGCCCAGCGCCCGCTGGCCGTGATCGACGGCGAGATGCACTTCGTCGGCGACATCATCCAGGGCTGGCAGCTCACCGAGGTCCAGGCGCGGCGCATCCTGCTGACCTCGCCTTCACGGGCGACGGTGGCCGTGGACATGCCCCTCATGCCCGCCGCCCGCTGATTCCGCCCGCCGCGGACGGCTGATCCCGGCCGGTCTCAAGCCCCGCGAACCGGGCTTCCGATGAGGTGGTCCGCCGAACCGTCCCGGATGGAATCAATCTGATGTACCGGACCCTCGTCTCGACGTGCCTCGCCGCGGCGCTGCTCGCCGCCCCAGCCGACGCGCAGGATCCGGGGGGCGCGGCGCCGGCCGCACCGGCGCCGCCCGCCGGCCCCGGCGAGGCGCAGGACGCGGGGCAGGGCCTCGTGAACCTGAGCGTCCAGGCGCAGCCGCTCGGCACGGTGCTCGAGATGATCTCGGTGACCCAGCACGTCAACATCGTCGCCGGCGTCGACACCAACGTGCCCGTCACGGCCAACTTCTACGACGCCACGCTCGAGCAGGCGCTCGACTGGGTGCTGGGCCCGCTGGGCTACGCGTGGACCTTCGACGGCAAGGTCTACCAGGTGCTGCCCGCGGCCTCGTACGAGCTCATCCGCCGGCCGCTCGTGAACCACGTCTTCCGGCCCAACTACGTCTCGGTGGCGGAGCTGGAGAAGTTCCTCACGCAGTTCCTCTCGCCGCAGGGCCGGCTGGTCGTGTCCGAGCCCCCCAAGGCCGACATCCCCAGCAGCGCCGACGCCACCGGCGGCCTGTCGAGCGCGATGCCCGAGACGCTCGTCGTGATCGACAACCAGCAGGCCATCGACAAGATGATCGAGATGACCCGCGACCTGGACCAGCGGCCGCGGCAGGTGCTCGTGGAGGCGACCATCCTCGAGGTGCGCCTGGACGAGACCAACAAGTTCGGCGTGGACTTCAACATCCTGGCCGGCAGCGCGATGGACGACTTCGAGAGCCTCTCGGCGCAGGGCCAGGTGTACAGCGCCTCGCCCAACTTCGTGCCGGGCGAGTTCGGTCCGGCCGGCACCGCGGCCGGCGCGCCCTTTCTCACGCCCTTCAACACGGCCTCGGCCTCGCAGTCGGGCTTCACCGACAACGGCGACGGCCTGCGCCTGGGGTGGGTGGGCAGCAACGTGACCGCCTTCCTCGAGGCCCTGCAGAGCACGACCGACACGAACGTGCTGGCCAACACCAAGGTGCTCGCTCTCAACAAGCAGCGCGGCGAGATCATCATCGGCGGTCGCCTCGGCTACTTCGGCGGCACCACCGTGAGCCAGGGCGTCAGCCAGCAGACGGTGGAGTTCCTGGAGGTCGGCACGCAGCTGCGCTTCCGGCCCTTCATCAGCAACGACGGCTTCGTGCGCCTCGAGATCCACCCGCAGCGCAGCAGCGGCATCGTCGACCAGACCACGGGCCTGCCCACGGAGCAGACCTCGGAGGTCACGTCCAACATCATGGTGCGCGACGGCGAGACGGTGGTCATCGGCGGCCTGATCGAGACCAAGGACATCAACACGACCAAGCGCGTGCCCATCCTCGGCTACCTGCCCGGCGTGGGCTGGCTGTTCTCGTCCGAGGAGACGGTGACGCAGCGCAACGAGATCATCGTGCTGCTGACGCCGCACGTCCTCGAGGACGGCGAGCCGGGCGAGTCGGGCGAGCACTACGTCAAGGACAGCCAGGACGACACGCAGCAGATGCGCAGGAACGCCGGGTCGTTGGCGCGCGTCGAGTACGCCAAGCGCACGCTGGACGAGGCGCGCGAGGCGATGGACCGCGGCGACCTGGACGACGCGCGCGTGCTGTGCGACCGCAGCCTGCTGCTCGACCCGCTGGCGGACGGCGCGCTGGAGCTCTCGCGCGAGATCGACACGCGCGTGACCGAGAGCGTCGGCGCCCCACTCCCCGACGGCGGCTGACATGATCCAGCGGGTGGAGGCAGGGCGCGAGCTGTCGCACGGGGCCATCGCCGACCTGGGGGCCACCCTGTCCGAGCAGCTGGTGCGCGGCGTCACGCGCATCCACCTCAACACCTCGCGCGTCGTGGACTTCGACAGCCAGGCGCTCGAGTCGATCAAGGAGTTCGAGGAGCTGGCGCGCAGCAAGGGGCTCGCCTTCGTGCTCGTCGACCCGTCCGAGCTGCTGACCCTGGCGCTCACCATCACCGGACTGCTCGACAAGCTCGAGGTCAAGCGCGGGGAGGGCCCCTGAGATGGCCGTCGTCGGCCTGGAGCAGCGCAGCCTGGCGGACACCCTGCGCAAGGCGGGGCTGGTCAAGGAGGAGGAGCTGGAGCGCGGCCTGAAGGCCCCGCCGCTCACGCCCACCGAGCGCCTCGACGACCGGCTGGTGCGCCTCGGGATCGTGGACGACCAGGTGCTCTACCGCGCTCTCGCGGAGCAGAACGGCCTGGCCTTCGTGAAGATGGTGCCGGGCCTCGGCGACCCGGGGCTGGCCACGCTGCTGGACAAGGACTGGGCGCGCAGCCACTGCGTGCTGCCGCTGTACCGCGTGCACGGCGAGCTGACGGTCGCGATCGCCGACCCCACCGACGTCTTCACGCGCGACGCGCTGCGCCGCCTCACCGGCCTCAAGCTGCGCCTGGTCGTGGCGCACCCCGACGACATCGCGCGCGGCGCCTCCGCGGGCCAGGCCATCCAGCCGGGCTTCTCGGTGGACGACATCATCGAGGAGGTCGGCGAGCAGGACATCAGGGTCATCGAGGAGGCCATCGACGACCTCGAGGACGCCGAGAAGGCCGCGGGCCTCTCGCCCGTCGTGCGCCTGGTGAACTTCATCATCGCCAAGGCCATCCGCGAGAGCGCCAGCGACATCCACATCGAGCCGGGCGAGGACCTGCTGCGCGTGCGCTTCCGCATCGACGGCATGCTGCGCGAGGCCCTGCGCCCGCCGTCGCGCATGACCTCGGCCATCGTGTCGCGCGTCAAGATCATGAGCAGCCTGGACATCGCCGAGCGGCGGGCGCCGCAGGACGGGCGCATGCAGGTCATGCTCGACAACCGCAGCATCGACCTGCGCGTGTCCACGCTGCCCACCTTCTGCGGCGAGAAGGTCGTCATCCGCATCCTGGATCGCAGCGCGATGATGGGCGACCTCAGCGCCCTGGGCCTCACGCCGCGCATCCTCGAGGGCATGCAGGACCTGGTCAACCGGCCCAACGGCGTCATGCTGGTCACGGGCCCGACCGGGTCGGGCAAGACGACCACGCTCTACGGCTGCCTGGCGTCGATCAACTCGATCGACATCAACATCTGCACGGTCGAGAACCCGACCGAGTACAGCCTGCCCATGGTGAACCAGGTGCAGGTCAACGAGCGCGCGGGGCTGACCTTCTCGACCGCCCTGCGCTCGCTGCTGCGCCAGGACCCCGACGTCATCATGGTGGGCGAGATCCGCGACCGCGAGACGGCGCAGATCTGCATCGAGGCGGCGCTCACCGGCCACCAGGTGTTCAGCACGCTGCACACCAACGACGCGATCTCGGCCATCCCGCGCCTCGTGAACATGGGCATCGAGAGCTACCTGCTCGCGGCGGCCATCAACGGCGTGCTGGCCCAGCGCCTCGTGCGGCGCATCTGCAAGTCGTGCCGGGTCATGTACGAGCCGGACGACCAGACCAAGGCGCTCTTCGACGCCTACTCCATCCCGGTGGGGCAGCTGGCGCGCGGCGAGGGCTGCCCGCACTGCGGCATCACCGGCTACGCCGGCCGCGCCGGCCTGTACGAGCTGTTCGTCATCGACGACAAGCTCCGCGACATCATCACCACCGAGCCGGCCCTGGCGCCGCTGCGCAGGGAAGCGCGGGCGCAGGGCCACCTCGACCTGGCCTACGACGGCCTGTGCAAGGTCGCCGACGGCATCACCACCGTCGACGAAGTCACCCGCGTGGCGGAGATCCACTTCAAATGAGCTATGCCACCGACGACGTCCGCGGCGCAGTCGCCGACACCACCTCCCTCGGCGACCGCCTGCGCGAGCGCTGGGACCTGTTCCTCAAGCGCATGCAGGTGCCGCCCGAGCAGGTGCTCGAGCTGGTGACGCAGCTCTCGATCATGTTCGAGACCGGCCTCAACCTCTCGGCGGCCCTCGAGGTGCTGGAGAAGCAGTCGGGCAGCCCGCACATGCAGGACTTCGTGGCCTCCATCCGCGCCAACGTCGAGGAGGGCAAGTCGCTCTCGCACGCGATGAACCAGCACCCGTGGGCCTTCTCGCCGGCGGCGCTGGCGCTCGTGCGCGCGGGCGAGGCCACCGGCGACCTCGGCAAGATGCTGTCCAAGGTCGCGGACTTCATGCAGCGCGACATCAGCACGAAGAAGAAGGTGAAGTCGGCCATGGCCTACCCGGCCTTCATGGGCATCATGGCCGTGTGCGTCGTCATCTTCCTGCTGGTCAACGTCTTCCCCAAGTTCGCGGTGCTGTTCGCCAAGGAGCCGGACAAGCTGCCGGGGCCGACCAAGTTCTTCCTCGCGCTGTCCACCTTCCTGCAGGCCTGGGGCGTGTACCTGCTGCCGGCCGGCGTGATCCTGGTTGTCGTGGCCCTCGTCATGGCCAAGAGCCCCAAGGGACGCGAGACCCTGCACCCGATGTACCTGCGTCTGCCGGCTTTCGGCTCGCTCACCAAGGCCGTGTCCATCTCGCGCAGCTTCCACGTGCTGGGCGTGATGCTCTCCGCCGGCCTCAACGTGCTCGAGGCCCTCAGCCTCGCCGCGCAGGTGTCCAACAACAACGAGTACCGGAAGCTCTGGACGCGCGCCAAGGAGGACGTCGAGAGCGGCGGCGACATCTCCGCCTCGCTCATGGACAGCCCGCTCATCCCCGCCGCCGAGACGGCCATGATCTCGCTGGGCGAGCGCTCGGGCACGCTGCCGCAGGTGCTGGACAAGATCACCGCGCACCACGAGAAGCGCGTGGACTCCGCCATCAAGGCCTTCGTGGCCGTGATCGAGCCGGCCATGACGATCATCATGGGCGCCGTGGTGGCGCTGATCGTGTCGTCGCTCATCATGCCGATGTTCGCGATCGCCCAGGTCATGCACTGACGGTCGGCGGCAAATCGCGCCGGGCGTCGTTGCGCAGAAGCTCGCGGGTCCTCAGCGGCCCTCGGAGGGCCGCCTCCGGCCGCGAGCCTCTGCGCGCCTAGCCCGACACGATTTGACGCCGACCTCGGTCGTGGCGCGCCCAGCGGCCGCGGTGCTGGCGGATGGGGCGCGGTGTGTGCCTACAATCGGGCGCATGACGGATGATGTCGTTGGGCTGACGGAGGAGCTGGTGCGCGTGGACAGCGCGCCGGGGCGGAGCACGAGCGCGGTGGCGGGGGTGGTGGTGGAGCGGCTGCGGGGGCTGGGCGGGCAGGTCTCGCTGCAGCCGGGGGAGGCGAAGGGCGTGGCGCACGTGAACGTGCTGGCGCGCTTCGGGGGCGATGCGCCGGCGGGGCTGGTGCTGGCGGGGCATCTCGACACGGTGCCGTGGGAGCCGCAGTTCCGCGCGACGACGACGCCGGAGCGCGACGGCCGGCGGCTGTATGGGCGCGGCGCGTGCGACATGAAGGGGCCGATCGCCGCGCAGCTGCTGGCGGCGGAGCAGGTCGTGGGCGGCGGCGCGCTGAAGCGGCCGCTCGCGCTGGCCTACACCTTCGCCGAGGAGATCGGCTGCGACGGCGCGCTGGCGCTGGTGGCGGGGCGCGCGGCGCTGGGCGACGTCTCGCAGGCCGTGTGCCTCGTGGGCGAGCCCACGGGCCTTGCGCCGATGGTGGGGCACAAGGGCTACTGGATCGCGCACCTGAGGCTGGCGGGCGTGCCGGCGCACAGCAGCCGTCCGTACCTGGGCGTGGACGCCAGCCACGCGCTGGCGCTGCTGCTGGGCGAGCTGCACGCGCTGCGCCAGCGCCTCCTGCAGGGCTCGCGCGCCGAGGGCTTCGAGCCGCCGCAGACGACGCTGAACACCGGCCTCGTCAGCGCCGGCCTCGCGCGCAACATGATCCCGGACCGCGCCGAGGTGGTCGTGGAGCTGCGCCCGGTGCCCGGCACCGACGCCGACGCGCTGCGTCGTGACGTGGAGGCTTGCGTGGAGCGCGCCGCCGCCGCGGTGCCCGGCGTGCGTGGCGAGGTCCAGTGGATCGAGACCATGCCGGCCTTCGGCCAGGATCGCGGCGCACCGCTCATCGGCTGGCTGGAGGAGCGCACGGGCCACGCGGCGGGCGTGATCCCCTTCTACACCGAGGCCGAGCTCTACCGCGCGGGCCTGGGCGTGCCCACGGCCGTGTGCGGGCCGGGCTCGATCGACATGGCGCACCGCGTCGACGAGTCGATCCTGTTCGACGAGCTCGAGGCGGGGCGCGCCTTCTACGCCGACGCCATCTCCGCCTTCTGCGGCTGACGGCGCCGGCTCAGGGGGCGCGGGGCGCGGCCGGCGCCCCCGGCGGAGTGGGCGTGGCGAGGCGCGTGCTCCGTGACAGCGAGTCGCGCGTGAAGACGTACACCGCCAGCACGACCAGCGGCTGGAAGGCCGCGCCCATGGCCCAGGCCCAGGGGGCGTCGAGGCCGCGGGTGGCCGCGTCGCGCACGATCCAGGCGGCCACCAGCACCGTGAGCAGCAGCGCGGCGAGGCCCCAGATGAGCAGGCCGGCGAAGCCCAGACCGGCCGGGATCGCCGCCAGCAGACCGTTCCAGTCGTTCACGTCGCGCCTCCGCGGGGGTCGGCGCCTGGCGCCGGAAGCCCGTTGTTGGGCGCAGGCCCGGCCGGGTTTCAACGCTGAGCGCGCACCCAGTCGCAGGCGTTGGCGAAGAGCGGCGCGCCGGGGCCGAGGTCGGGCACGCGGGCCCCCTGGCGCGTCCAGGCGGGGTGGTGGTAGCCGAAGAGCGCGCGCTCGGGGTGCGGCATGAGGCCGAGCACGCGGCCGGTGCGGTCCGTCAGGCCGGCGATGGCGTCCGTGCTGCCGTTGGGGTTCTCGGGATAGTGCTGCGTCGGGTGCAGCTGCTCGTCGACGTAGCGGAAGACGACGCGGTCGTCGGCGGCGAGGCGCGCCCGCACCTGCGCGTCGCGCGGCACGAGCTTGCCCTCGCCGTGCGCCAGGGGCAGCTCGGGCGCGGGCATGTCGCCCACGAACACGCAGCGCCGGCTCGTGACCTGCAGGCGCACCCAGCGGTCCTCGTACTTGAGGCTGTCGTTGTCCGCGAGGCTGACCTCCTGCACGCCCAGCACGTCGTCCAGGCCGGGCAGCAGCCCGAGGCGCACCAGCGCCTGGAAGCCGTTGCAGATGCCCAGCACGAGGCCACCCTCCGCGACGAAGCGTCGCAGCGGCTCGTTCAGCCGGCTGCGCATCTCGCAGGCCAGCACGGCGCCGGCGCCGGCGTCGTCGCCGTAGGCGAAGCCGCCCGGCAGCGCGAGCACGTGGTGACGCTGCAGCTCGTCCGGCGACTCGAGCAGGCGGTTCACGTGGCTGATCGTGGCGCGCGCGCCGAAGCGCTCGAAGGCGTAGGCCGTCTCGCGCTCGCAGTTGGTGCCGGCCGCGCGCAGGACGAGGACCGCGGGCGTCGTCATCGGGCGGCCTCGCCGTGCTCGTGGTCGAGGTCCAGCGGCGCCAGCCAGGCCGCGCGCAGGCCGGCGAGAGGCTCGCGCAGCACGGGCCGGCCGCCGTCGGTGACGACCAGGTCGGCGTGAGCCGCGGTGCGCCCCAGGCGCGCGTGGGGCAGGTCCGCGAGCAGCGCGTGCAGCGCGGGGATCTGCGCCGGCTCGACCTCGAGCAGGAAGCGGCTGGCCGACTGGCCGAAGAGCCGCCGCGCCACGTCGGGCGCGCCGCGCACCGGCAGGCGCGCAAGGTCCAGCTCCGCGCCCACGCCGCCGCCGAAGGCCATCTCGGCCGCCGCGACGCCGAGGCCGCCCTCCGAGAGGTCGTGGCAGGCGAGCACCAGCCCGCGCGCGATCGCCGCGTGCACGGCCGAAAGGATGCGCGGCGCCCGCGCGAGGTCCACCGGCGGCACCTCGGCACCGGCCTCGCCCAGCAGCCGCGCCAGGTGGCTGCCGCCCAGCTCCGGCCCGCTCTCGCCCACCAGCACCAGCTCGTGCCCGGCGCCCTTGAGGTCCATGCTGCAGGCCTGCGCCACGTCCGGCACGATGGCCAGCGCCGAGATGAGCAGCGTCGGCGGGATGGACTGCACCGCGTCGCCGACGCGGTAGTCGTTGTTGAGGCTGTCCTTGCCCGAGATGAAGGGCGTGCCATAGGCCTTGGCGCCCGCGTAGCAGGCCAGGCAGGCCTCGACGAGGTCGCCCAGGTTCTCGGGCCGCTCGCAGCTGCCCCACGAGAAGTTGTCGAGGATGGAGGCCTGCGCGGGGTCCCCGCCCACGGCCACGACGTTGCGCAGCGCCTCGTCGATGGCGTGCAGCGCCATGCGCCCGGGGTCCACGTCGCCGAGGCACGGGTCGAGCCCGCAGCCCACCGCGAAGCCGCGCCGGCTGCCGAGCACCGGCGCGACGACCGCCGCGTCCGAGGGGCCCTCCCGCCGCGGGCCGACCAGCGGCTTGACCACCGAGCCGGCCTGCACCTCGTGGTCGTACTGGTGGATGATCCACGCCTTGCTGGCGATGTTCGGCGCGCCCAGCAGGCGCCGCAGCATCTCGCCCTCGCGGCCCGCGGGCAGCGGCGCGGGGTCGCGCGTCGCGCGCGCCCGCCGCACCGCCTGCCGCGTGCGCCGCGGCAGGCCCTCGTGCAGGAAGCGCAGGTCGAGGTCCATGACGCGCGTGCCGCGGAAGTCCGCGCGCAGCCGGCCGCTGGCCTCGAAGCGCCCGATGACCGTGGCCTCCACGTCCTCGGCCGCGAAGACGCGCAGGATGGCGGCCTCGTGCTCGGGCGGCACCGCGAAGACCATGCGCTCCTGCGCCTCGCTGATCCAGATCTCGGCGTAGCTCAGCCCGTGGTACTTCAGCGGCACGCGCTCGAGCTGCACCTGCGCGCCGGTGTCGGCCGCCATCTCGCCCACGGCCGAGGACAGCCCGCCCGCGCCGCAGTCGGTGACCGCGCGATACAGGCCGAGGTCGCGTGCCTGCAACAGCGCGTCCATCAGCCGCTTCTCCTCGATCGCGTTGCCGATCTGCACCGCGCCCGAGGAGACCTTCTCGCTCTCCTCGTGCAGCTCCTGGCTGCTGAAGGTGGCGCCGTGGATGCCGTCGCGCCCCGTGCGCCCTCCCGCCAGCAGCACCAGGTCGCCCGGGCGCACCTCCTTGTGCAGGCGGTCGGCCGGCAGCAGGCCGATGCTGCCGCAGTAGACCAGCGGGTTGCCCGTGTAGCGCTCGTCGAAGCACACCGCGCCGTTCACGGTGGGGATGCCCATGCGGTTGCCGTAGTCGCGCACGCCGGCCACGACGCCCTTCATCACGCGCCGCGGGTGCAGCGCGCCGCGCGGCAGCTTGCCGGCAGGCAGGTCGGCCGGCCCGAAGCAGAAGACGTCCGTGCTGGCGATGGGACGGGCGCCGAGGCCCGTGCCCAGCGTGTCGCGCAGCACGCCGCCCAGGCCGGTGCCCGCGCCGCCGTAGGGCTCGATGGCCGAGGGATGGTTGTGCGTCTCGACCTTGAAGGTGAGGTGGTGCTTCTCGTCGAAGGCCACCACGCCGGCGTTGTCCACGAAGACCGACTTGCAGAAGGGGCGGTCGAGCTCGCGCGTGGCCCGCGCGATCGTGCTCTTGAGCAGGTTGTCGTGGACCCTGCCTTCGTACTCGACGAGGCCGGTCAGGGTCTTGTGCTTGCAGTGCTCGGACCAGGTCTGCGCGATGGTCTCCAGCTCGATGTCGGTGGGCTCGCGGTCCTCCGCGCGGAAGTGCTCCTGCACCGCGCGCATCTCGGTGGCATCGAGGGCGAGGCAACCGTCGCGGCTGAGCCGCTCGAGCTCGGCGGCGCCTGCTCGCTGGATCGCGACGTGCACGAGGCGGAAGGGCGTCTCGGGCAGGTCGGCGACGGGCGGGATGCCGGTGGTGGGATCGAGCCGCACCTCCTCGATGGCGGCGTTGGCCAGCAGCTCGTTGCCCAGGCGCTTCAGCGCGGCCGGGTCGGTGCCGGCCGGCGCCACGAAGGCCTGCCAGCTGCGCACGTCCTGGACGTCCAGCTCGAGGCGCGTGGCCGCACGCACGATCGACTGCGCGCCGGGGTCCATGACGCCTGGCAGGCGCACGATCTCGAGGCGCCGGCTGCCGTGCTCGCGGGGATCGGCGTCGGGTGACAGCACGCGCACGACGTGCATGACCGGGTCGACGAGCAGTCCCTCGGCCAGGCGCCGCGCCTCGCGCTCGCCGCCGCGCACGCGCAGCGACCAGCCGCGACGACTGCGCAGCCCGTCGGGCAGCGGCAGCCCCAGCTCGCGGGCCTGCGCCGCGACGCGCGCGGCCACGACGTCCTGGCGGTCCTCACGCAGCGCCACCTCGATGCAGAAGGCGGAGAGCGGCACATCCCTCGCGGGGCGGCCATCCTTGTCTTCTGCCGTCGCGTGCACTGTCTTCCGGTGAGAAAGGAGAGTCGGGGCATGGTAGCGCCCAAGCACGGCGGAATCTCGGGGAGGGGGGCGCGGCGCGTGGGGCGTGGGGTTTGCCGGATGCATTGAGGTGCGCCGGGGAGTGTGGGCAGCGCGCCGCGGGTATCCACCACTGCAAAGCGCCGTGCATGGGCCCCCTCCCTTGTGGTCCCGCCGTGCATTGGCCATCCTGCCGCGCCATGGCCCGCGCCAAGGGCAAGGACGATCCCCTCAAGAACGCCCTGGCCTTCGAGAGGCCCGTGCGCGAGCTGGACCTGCGCATCGAGGAGTTGAAGGCCGCGATCGCGCAGCCCCCGGCGCCGGCGCCCGCCAAGGGGAAGGGCAAGCCGCCGCCCCCGCCCGGCGACCCGGTCCGCGAGCTGGCCGAGCTCGAGAGCCGGCGCGAGGAGATGGTGGCCGAGCTCGCCGGCAACCTGACGGTCTGGCAGCGCATCCAGCTCTCGCGCCACATCGAGCGGCCGGGCACGACCGAGTACGTCGAGATGCTCTTCACCGACGTGGTCGAGCTGCACGGCGACCGGCTCTTCGGCGACGACAAGGCCATCTACTGCGCGCTGGCGACGCTGGGGCAGCGCCGGATGCTCGTGGTGGGGCACCGCAAGGGCCGCACGACCCAGGAGCGCATCGAGTGCAACTGGGGCTGCGCGCACCCCGAGGGCTACCGCAAGGCCCTGCGCGCCATGCGCCTGGCCGAGCGTCTGCGCCTGCCCATCCTGACGCTCATCAACACGCCCGGCGCCTACCCCGGCATCGGCGCCGAGGAGCGCGGGCAGGCCAGCGCCATCGCCTGGAACATCCTCGAGATGTTCGGGCTGCACGTGCCGGTCGTCTCGGTGGTCATCGGCGAGGGCGGCAGCGGCGGCGCCCTCGGCATCGGCGTGTGCGACCGGCTGCTGGCGCTCGAGAACGCCTACTACTCCGTCATCTCGCCCGAGGGCTGCGCCTCCATCCTGTGGAAGGACGGCAGCCGGGCCGAGGAGGCCGCCCTGGCCCTCAAGCTGGGCAGCGACACCCTGATCGAGCTGGGCGTGGCCGACGAGCGCCTGCCCGAGCCGCCCGGAGGGGCCCACCGCGACCGGCAGGCGGCGGCGAAGACCCTGGCCGACGCCGTGCAGCGTCATTTCGAGGAGCTGGGCGCGCTGCAGGTCAACGACCTGCTGGCCGGCCGGGCGCGCAAGTACCGCCAGATCGGGCGCTTCACGGGCGGCACACGGGCGGTTTGACGGCGGATCCGGACCACGGTGGCGCCGGGCGCCGCGCCGGGCCACAATTCGAGCCCCGGGCGGCCCAACGTGGGCCCCCCGGCGCCGCGTAGGTGCGGCCATGCCCGTCCCCGCCCTGAAGGCCCGACGCCACGCCCCGATGACCGTCCCGAATCGAGACGATCACGAGCTGATCCGCGCCTGCCTCGAAGGCAACCGCGAGTCGTTCGCGACGCTGGTCAAGCGCCACGAGCAGCGCGCCTTCTGGGCGGCCTACCGCGTGCTGGGCGACAGCGAGGCCTCGCGCGACGTCGCGCAGGAGGCCTTCGTGCGCGTGTGGCGCGCGCTCGACCGCTTCGACTTCTCGATGGCCTTCAGCACCTGGCTGTACCGCATCACGATCAACCTGGCCATCGACCACCTGCGCCGCAACAAGCGCCACAAGGGCGTGGACATCGACACCTTCCGCGAGGCGCTGGCCGACGAGACCAGCGCGCCCGCGCCGCACGCCGCCCAGGATCGCGCCGAGATGACGCGGCTGGTGCGTCACGTGCTCGAGACGCTGGACGAGAAGTACCGCACGGTGATCGCGCTGCGCGACCTCGAGGGCCTCTCCAGCAAGCAGATCTCCGACATCACCGGCATCGCACACGCCACCGTGCGCTGGCGGCTGCACGTCGCCCGCAAGCAGTTCCGCGAGAACTGGAACCGCCTCGAGAGCCGCTCCGCCAACGTGGCCCACCGCGCGCCCGCGACCGAGCCGGCCGGGCCCGCACGCGACACCAGGGACTGACAGCCATGCTCCGCCGCAGCAACTGCCGCACCGTCCGCGACCTGCTCCCGCTGCACGCGGGGGGCGACCTGCCGCCCGATCGCGCCGTGCTCGTGGACGAGCACCTGCACGTGTGCCTCACCTGCTTCCGCGAGTTCCGCGAGTACGCCGCCATGCGCGGCCGGCTCGGCGTGCTGGCCGAGGAACCGCTGCCCGACGGCGTGCTGGACGGATTCACCGACGAGGTCATGGCCTGCGTCGCGCTGGGCGAGGAAGGCCCGGCCGCGACCCTGCCCTCGGCGCGCCGCTGGCGTCCCGATGCGCGCCTCGTCACCCGCTGGGCCGCCGCGGCCGCGCTGCTGGTGGCCGCGGGCGCGGGCCTGTGGAGCAGTGGCTGGTTCGGGCCGAGCGAGGTCGTGTTCCGGGCCGACGCTCCCCACGATGTGGCGACCGCCGAGCCCGTCGACGTCCTGCCGCTGCCCATCGCGCCGCGGCCCGTCGCAGCAAGCCTGCCGGTCGAATCGCCGGTGCCGCTGAAGGCCTTCCCGCACAGCTTCGCCGAGCCGCGCAACGTGCTCGCCGGCGACCTGAGCGAGCTGCTGCCCTTGCTGCCGCGGCGCTACGGCGAGCCGAGCCTGCTGCTCCCCGAGCCGGGCCGGCAGAAGCGCCTGCGCAATCAGTAGCGGCTAGGAGCCCGTCCTAGCTGCGCGCCGGGCCGGGGTCCGCGCGCAGCGCGCGCCGCCGCAGCTGCCCGCAGGCCACGCCCACGTCCTGGCCGCGCGGCCGTCGCACCGTGGCGGTCACGCCCAGGCGGTTGAAGAGCGCGGCCAGCGCCTGCACGCGCTCGGGCGCAGGCGCTCGCAGCCCGATGCCGTCCACGGCGTTCCAAGGGATCAGGTTCACGGCCGCGGGCAGGCCGCGCAGCAGCCGCGCGAAGGCGCGCGCGTCCTCGTCCCGGTCGTTGATGCCGGCCAGCAGCACGATCTCGATGGTGAGGCGGCGGCCGGTGGCGTCGAAGTGCGCGCGCGAGGCCTCGAGCGTGGCGGCCAGATCCGAGACCCCCAGCCCGGGCATGAGCGCCACGCGCTCGGCGTCCGTGGGCACGTGCACGGAGAGCGCGAGGTTGAAGGGCAGCTCCACCTCCGCCAGCTTGCGCACGGCCTCCGGGTGCCCCACGGTGGACACCGTGATGCGGCGCGCGCCGATGCCCAGGCCCTCGGGGTCGGTCATGACGCGCAGGGCCTGCACCACGGCCTTGAGGTTGTGCGTGGGCTCGCCCGAGCCCATGAAGACGTAGTTCGTGAGCGGCGTCGCGGGACGCGCCTCGCGCGCCAGCAGCAGCTGCTCCACGATCTCGCCCGCGGAGAGGTTGCGGACGACGCCCTCCAGCCCGCTGGCGCAGAAGGCGCAGCGCACCGCGCAGCCCACCTGGCTGGAGAGGCACAGCGTGTGGCGCTCGCCCTCGGGAATGGACACCGACTCGAGCAGCTGGCCGTCGTGCAGGCGCAGCAGCAGCCCGAGCGTGCCGTCGGCGCTGGCGTGCGTGCGCTCCAGCGTGCCGAGGCGCACGCGCCAGCGCGCCGCCAGCTCGGCGCGCAGCGCGCGCGAGAGGTCGGTCATGTCCTCCCACGAGCGCGCGCCCTTCTGCAGCACCCAGCGCCGCACGACGCCCGGCGTGAAGCGGCGCGCCCCGGGCACCGCGAGCAGGACGTCCCAACCGTCGAGCGGCAGGTCGGTGAGCGCCGGCAGGGCCGCGGCGGACGGCGCGGCGTCCACGTCCGGCCTCAGGCCGATTCGCGGCGCGCGTCCGGCCGGCGCTCGACGAGCACCGGCGCGGCGCCGCGCACGAACTCCGGCGTGACCACGTAGCGCAGCCCGTGGCCGCGGTCGGGCAGGTGGAAGACGACGTCCAGCATGAGCTGCTCGATGATGGCGCGCGCCGCGCGCACGCCGGTGCGCAGCGTGAGGGCCTTCTCGGCCACCGCGCGCAGGGCCGCGTCGCCGAAGTGCAGCTCGCAGTCCTCCAGCGCGAACAGGCTCTGGTACTGGCGCACGAGCGCGTTGCGCGGCTCGGTCAGCGTGCGCACCAGCTCGTCCACGGCCAGCGAGGAGAGCGGCGCCACGACCGGGAAGCGCCCGACGAACTCGGGGATCATGCCGTACTCGACCAGGTCCTCGCTCTGCACCTGGGCGATGAGCGCGTTGCGCTCCTGCTCGATGGTGCCGAGGTCGGCGGTGCGGCCCTTCTCCTGGAAGCCGATGCTGCCGCGCCCGACGCGCCGCGCGACGATCTCCTCGATGCCGGTGAAGGTGCCGCCGGCGATGAACAGGATGTCGCGCGTGTCGACCTGGATGTACTGCTGCTCGGGATGCTTGCGCCCGCCCTGCGGCGGCACGTTGCACACCGTGCCCTCGAGGATCTTCAGCAGCGCCTGCTGCACGCCCTCGCCCGACACGTCGCGCGTGATGGAGACGTTGCCCGTGGTGCGGCGGATCTTGTCGATCTCGTCGATGAAGACGATGCCCTGCTGCGCGCGCTCGATGTTGTAGCCGGCCGACTGGACCAGCTTGAGCACGATGTTCTCGACGTCCTCGCCCACGTAGCCGGCCTCGGTGAGCGTCGTGGCGTCCGCGATGGCGAAGGGCACGTCCAGGATGCGCGCCAGCGTGCGCGCCAGCAGCGTCTTGCCGCTACCGGTGGGGCCGATGAGCAGGATGTTGCTCTTGTCGATCTCCACGCCGCGCTCGGCCGAGGGCGAGTGCCGCGAGAGCAGCCGCTTGTAGTGGGCGTAGACCGCCACTGCGAGGACCTTCTTGGCGTGGCGCTGGCCGATGACGAATTCCTCGAGCATGCCGAGGATGCCGGCCGGCGAGGGCAGCCGGTCGGGCGCGAGGTCCACGCCGCCGGGCGCCGCGACGGCCGGCGCCGGCTTGCGCTCGACCAGGATGCTGTTGCAGAGCTCCACGCACTCGTTGCAGATGTACACCCCCGGCGGGCCGGCGATGAGGTTCTGCACCTGGCGCCGCAGCTTGGCGCAGAAGGTGCAGCGCTCGTCGGTGCCGCGGCTGTCGCTCTGCTTCATGCGTCGTCCCGAGGGCAGCGGCCCGCCGTCAGCCGGCCTTGCCGCCGGCCGCATTCTCCGCCGGATGGATGATCTCGTCCACCAGCCCGTAATCCACGGCTTCCTGCGCGTCCATGTAGTGGTCGCGGTCGGTGTCCTTCTCCACCTTCTTGAGCTGCTGGCCGCTGTGGCGCGCGATGAGCTCGTTGAGCGCGCGCTTCAGCTTGAGGATCTCGTCGGCCTGGATGCGGATGTCGGCGGCCGTGCCCCCGGCGCCGCCCCAGGGCTGATGGATCATGACCCGGCTGTGCGGGAGGATGTGGCGCTTGCCCTTGCGGCCCGCCATGAGCAGCACCGCGCCCATGCTGGCCGCCTGGCCGATGCAGAAGGTGGCCACCGGGCAGGCCACGTGCTGCATCGCGTCGTAGATCGCCAGGCCCGCCGTGACCGAGCCGCCCGGCGAGTTGATGTACATGTTGATGTCCTGGGTCCGGTTCTCGGTCTCCAGGAACAGCAGCTGCGCGACCACGGCGTTGGCCACGTGGTCGTCGATGGCCGTGCCGATGAACACGATGCGGTCCTCGAGCAGCCGGCTGTAGATGTCGTAGGCCCGCTCGCCGCGCCCCGTCTTCTCGATGACGTAGGGGATCGGGTAGAAGGAGCTGGCAGCCATGGCGGTGCGGTCCTGTGGGGGAAGACTGGCTATTGCCGCGCCCGTCGGCGCTTCGCCGCCACTCTAGCTTCTGGGCAGCGTATCTCCATCTTCGGCCGCAGCGACGTCGGGTTGCTCGTCACGACGCGGCGGATGAAAGCCGAAGTGCCCCCTCGACCTCTCGCTAGGCGATCGGACGC